>CAVIGM010000006.1:0-11893 GCA_963642455.1 Anaerovoracaceae bacterium
CAACGGAGCGAGAGCGTGTCTTCAAGCAAGATTTTGCCTCGCTCTTGCTTAATACGGCTGCGTAGGCATTCGAATATAATTTTTTTCAATCAATTTTGCTCAATTTATTCAGATTTGAATGGAATATTCGCGCAAAGAGTGTTATCATAGTAACAAATGCATTACAAGTCACGAAAGGCTGTGAGAAATGGACAAATTCAAAGTAATTGAAGTTAAGGAGAGCATCTTTGCAGATAATGACAGGGATGCGGATTTGCTTAGAGAGCAGCTCAAAGAAGAGAAGACATTCCTTCTCAATTTGATGTCATCACCTGGTTCGGGCAAGACAACAACTCTTAAGGCTGTGCTTTCTAATCTCAAGGATGAGTTCAAGCTTGGCGTCATGGAGGCCGATATAGACTCAGACGTTGATGCGGCGACAATTCAGGAAATGGGAGTAAGAGCAATACAACTTCATACTGGCGGAATGTGTCATCTTGACGCTGATATGACAAGACAGGGACTTAAGGAATTTGGAACTGAGGAGCTCGACCTCGTTGTTCTCGAGAATGTCGGCAACCTCGTATGCCCTGCGGAATTTGACACGGGTGCGGTTCGAAACGCTATGATTCTATCTGTACCTGAGGGACACGATAAGCCTCTCAAATACCCGCTGATTTTCCAGGTCTGCGATATTCTGATTATCAACAAGATCGACGTGCTTCCGTATTTCGACTTCGATATGGAGAAGGTTAAGGAATTTGCACTTATGCGCAACCCTAATCTGAAGATTTTTCCTATCTCTGCAAAAACAGGCGAGGGCATTCCTGAGTTGTGTGACTGGCTGAGAGAGGAAGTGGTGAACTGGCAGAACGCATAATGATTAAAGGAAACAATAAATCGGACTTGAATCACAACTAAGAAACAACAATTTTACAATCGAAAGGAGAACCAAATATGGCAACTAAAAGCGCAATGACACGCGACGAGAAGATCTTTAAGCTCGGTAAGACCATCACCGATAGAGCAGCAGTATTGCTCGGCAAAGAGAAGATCTCACCAGAAGCCCCTGAGTATTGGGGTATTGACTGCGGACTTAAGCACGCAGCAGATTTATACGGACAGAAGGTAGCAGACGACGGCCTTGATATGCTTCTTACAATGAAGAAGAGGGTTCCTCTGACAAAGGCTCAGCTCTTAGCTAACACAGGCTTCGATCCTAACTACCTTGATACAGTTCTTGAAGCTATGTGTCAGGCAAGCTTGATCGAGTATCATAAGGAGAATCTTGACGGAAAGAATCCTAATCATGAGACTCGCTGGGTTCTCGATATGTTCGTACCTGGTTCAGCAGAAATCATGGTAATGAGACCAGGCCTTGCAGAGAAATATCCTCAGGTAGCTGATTTCTTCGAGCAGATGGCAAGAAAACCACTGGAAGGAATCACACACCTGGTTCCACAGGGCGGAGCAGGAATCGGAATGAAGGTTATTCCAGTTGAAGCTGCTATCCCTGCAGAGTGCGAAACACTTCCTATTGAGCATCTTTCACACTGGCTTAAGAAATACGAAGGACATATCGGCGTAGGAATTTGCTCATGCAGAAGACAGCAGACAATCCGCGGAGAGGGTTCAGGAGACATCGAGTGCGAATGGTGTATCGGTGTTGGCGACTTCGCAGACTACTGCCGTGAGACCAAGATGGGTCACGATATCAGCTATGAAGAGGTTATGGAAATTCTCCAGAAGGCTGAGGACAGAGGTTATGTTCACCAGATTACAAACATTGACGGAGAAGACAAGATCTTCGGTATTTGTAACTGTGCAGTAGGCGTATGTAACGCTCTCAGAACTTCACAGCTTTTCAATACACCTAACCTTTCAAGAAGTGCATTTACAGCAGAAGTTGACGCAGATAAGTGCGTAGCTTGCGGTAAGTGCGTTGAGACTTGCCCAGCAGGAGCTGTTAGACTTGGACAGAGACTTTGCACATCCTGCGGACCTGTTGAATATCCTAAGTTCCCACTTCCAGATGACACTCCTTGGGGAGAGCATATGTGGAATAAGAACTACAGAAATGAGAACGGCGTAATTCAGACATACGAGACAGGTACTGCACCTTGTAAGGCAGCATGTCCTCTTCATATCGCTATTCAGGGATATATCAAGATGGCAAGCGAAGGTCGTTATCAGGATGCTCTCAAGCTCATCAAGAAGGACAATCCATTCCCTGCAGTTTGCGGTTCTATCTGCCACAAATACTGCGAGAAGGAGTGCATGAGAAATTCCGTAGACGATCCACTGGCAATAGACGATATCAAGAAATTCATCGCAGAGCAGGATCTTGTTGCAGAGCATAGATATGTTCCTCAGATGAATTCATGCACAAGAGAAGCATTCGACCAGAAGATCGCTATTATCGGATCTGGCCCTGCAGGACTTTCATGCGCATACTTCCTTGCAATTGAAGGATATAAGCCAGTAGTATTCGAGAAGTCAGCAGTTCCTGGCGGAATGATGACAACAGGAATTCCTAATTTCAGACTCGAGAAGGACGTTGTAAATGCAGAAATCGACATTCTCAAGGAAATGGGTGTTGAAATTAAGTGCGGAATCGAAGTTGGTAAGGATGTTACAATCCAGCAGCTTCGTGACGAAGGCTACAAGGGCTTCTTCGTAGCAGTAGGACTTCAGTACGGCGGCAAGCTTGGTATTCCTGGAGAGGATGCTAAGGGAGTTACATCAGGAATCGACTTCTTAAGAGAAGTTAACAGCGGCAAGGGCAAGAAGCTCAAGGGTGACGTTGTTGTAATCGGTGGCGGAAATATCGCATCTGACGTAGCTCGTACTGCAGTAAGATGGGGAGCTAAGAAAGTTTCACTCTACTGCCTTGAGTCATACGAGAACATGCCAATGGGAGAAGAAGACCAGGCATACTGCGAGGCAGAGGGTATCCAGATCCATGCCGGCTGGGGACAGACCGAAGTCGTTGCAGAAGATGGAAAGTGCAAGGGAATTAAGTTCCATAAGTGCACAAGAGTTAAGGATGAAGAGGGACGCTTCAATCCTGCATTTGATGACAGCGAAGTAGTAGAGGAGAGCTGCACAACAGTTCTTTACTGCATCGGACAGAAGGTTGACTGGAAGAAGCTTCTTGAAGGCACAAAGGTTGAATTCAACAGAAACGGAACAGCAATCGCAGATCCTGTAACACTGCAGACAGCAGAGCCTGATATCTTCGTAGGTGGAGACGTTTACACAGGACAGAAGTTCGTAGTAGATGCTCTTGCAGGCGGTAGAGAAGGTGCTGTATCACTTCACAGATTCGTTAACAAGGGACAGTCACTTACAATTCACCGTAACACAAGACACTTTGATGTTCTTAACAAGGACGATGTTGTACTTCCAGCTGATGCAGTTAAGAAGCCTGCACGTCAGAAGGTCGCAATCGATGAGTCTAAGGTAATGACAATGAACGACGAGAGACTCACTCTGACAGAAGAGCAGATTAAGGAAGAGGCTTCAAGATGTCTCACATGCGGACGCAGCGTAGTAGATACTAACAGATGTCTCGGTTGCGGAATCTGCACAACTAAGTGCGAATTTGATGCAATTCATCTCTTCAGAACTAACCCTGCTTGCGCAAGAATGATTCCTTCAGAGGATAAGTTCAAGGCAATCGGACCTTATGCTGCAAAGCGTGAGATCAAGATTCTCAAGAAGAAGCTTACTGGGAAGCTGGGATAATAGAAAATGCATGAACTTGGTATAGTAAATTATGTCGTTAAGCAGGTCGAGAGGCTCGCAGTAGAGAATGAGCTTACAAAGGTCGAAAGTGTAACGCTTGAATTCGGCGAGGTATCCGGAATTGTGCCATCGTATCTTATAGATTACTGGAAGTGGTACACAGCAAAAGAAGAGCATGCTCTTCTCAAGGATTCGGAGCTGATTTGTGAGACACTTCCTGCAGTTACCTGGTGCGATAATTGCAAGAGCACATATCCGACGGTAGCCTATGGCAAGATTTGCCCACACTGCGGTAGCGACAAGACATGGCTTCAGAGCGGTCAAGAGATGAATATCAAAGAAATTGTTGCCGAATAGGCAGGCAATTACAGCATTAGAACTATTAGAACTACAAGAACTAACACAGAGGTAGGATGTGCAGAAAATGTGCATCCTGCCTCTTGCTATTCGAACTTTATCTTATTATAATGTGTAATGTATGCAAATTATTTAACGAAGGAAAGAAAGTATGAAGGAACAAGATAAAAACAAGAGCCAAGGTGGGCGTTTCGTTTATTATATTGAACTGCTTGTCTTACTGCTCGTTCTATGGTTTATTATGTCCGGAATTTTTGAAACCAAATTCATTGTATTTGGTGTTTCCTCATGTGTAATAATTGCCCTAATTTGTGTAAGGGTTATGATGATTGGTGGTCTTAAATCTGACCGCCTTTATTTTGTCTTACATGTGAATCCAATTAAATTCCTGGCATATTTTCTATGGCTTGTCAAAGAAATCGTCAAGGCTGCTTGGTATGTATCTAAGCTCTGCCTGTCGAAGAAGCCCGATATCAATCCGCAGATCGTATGGTTCAAGGCGGACTATGATAATCCGATTGCGGCGGTTCTTCTTGCTAACTCCATTACTCTTACACCAGGAACTATCACGGTAGACATCTATAACGATGGAATTTTCTCGGTACACGCTCTGAATGATGAGCTTGCGGAAGGAGTATTAAGCGGAGATATGCAGCAAAGAGTTGCGAGGGTATACGGGGAGACAATTGATTTCCAAGTAGTTAATCCTGTCGAAATCGTGGACAATACCATCAGACCGGATCATAGAATTAAGAACAAGACATATAAGAGAAAGGAGAGACATAATGGCTAATTTCTTTACATTTCTGATGATAGGATTGATAGCGGTTGTGCTTGTTCTCCTTGCTTTTGCACTTATAAAGAAGGATATATACGACAAGCTCAATGCTATCTTTGCTATGAATACCAATATTGTTCTTCTCATAATGGTATTAGGATTCATCGATGGAAGAATGGATATGTATATTGATATCGCACTGAGCTATGCAATCCTCGGCTTTGTAACAACCGTAATTCTGGCTAAGTATATAGGAGGGCGCAAATGACAGTACAAGAAATAATCGCTATTGTCCTTGCGTCAACAGGACTGATATTCATGATGATTTCGACATTCGGAATTATCAAGCTGCCTGACTTTTATACAAGGCTGCATGCTGCAGGTATAGGAGATACCTTAGGTGCTATGCTGATATTTGCAGCAATGATAGTGATGACAGGCTTCAAGCTGATTTCACTCAAGATTCTGATTCTGATACTTGTAATCATGCTCACCAATCCAATGGGAACAAATATGATTATCATTACAGCAATCAAGAAGCATCATTATCTCGAAGACGAAATGATTCCGGAACCGAAGTCTGTAAATAATTCAGAGAACGATTCTGAAATCAATTCAGAAATTAACACAGAGAATAAAGAGAATAACACGAAGAGAAATAAAGAGGAGGCAGAATAAGAAAATGGCATCAGTATATATTCAGGCATTGCTTCTGCTTGCCCTTATAGTAATCACAATCTCAATAATTTTCGGTAAGGACCTTATGAATATTGTTGTAATTTACTGTGCATTCAGCTTTATAACAATGTTCCTGTACAACGTAATGGGAGCACCTGACGTTGCCTTTACCGAAGCGGCAATCGGAGTAATATCTACAATCTTCTTTATCATAATCTTGAAGAAGATAGATAGGCGGTGCAAATAATGAAAAAAGCATTAGTAATAATACTTCTTACGGCATCGCTTACTATACCTTTTATGGTATTTGATATTCTGCCAACTATAGGTGATCCGAATTCGGCACCTAACACACATGTGACAGATTATTATATCGAGCATGCTCAAGATGAATGTAATTCACCTAATATGGTTACTGCTGTAATCGTAGACTACAGGGCTTACGATACAATGTTTGAGACTACCGTAATGTTCCTTGCTGGAGCTGTCGTAGTCCTTCTTCTCAGATCAAAGCCCGAGCACAAGAACAGAATTATTAAGCCGATTATCACAAGAACCTGTGTGATGAGAAACGGTGAGCCGATATTTGATAACATCAACAAGACAGTTATCATAACTACTGCCGAGGCAATAATTCTCATATACGCAATATATGTTCTCTTCCACGGCGAGGTCAGCCTTGGAGGAGGATTCCAGGCCGGTGCTCTGATAGGAATGGCATATCTTCTTGATGTTATGGCTGTTCCAAGAGGCAAGCCTCTCTTTGTACTGCCAACCGACAAGGCTGTGGCATTAGCTGGCGTAGGCCCATTCATCTACGCACTTTGCGGAATACTTTCGATGATAGGCGGAGGACTTTTTCTTGAATATGAGAAATTGCCTTTCCCTGGCACAGACCTCGAGCTACATGCCATCGGAATTCTGATGGTAGAAATCGGAGTAACTATCGGAGTAATGGCAACTATAATAGCAATTCTTGACGCACTTATGGAGAAGGTAAGGTTCGACGATGATGAATTTTGAAGCATTTTTGCTGGATAAGGGAATATATCTGCTTACCCTTGTGCTTCTTGCACTTGGCATCTCAGGCATCATTCTCTGCGGCAATTATATGAAAAAGCTTATTTGCATGAATATTATGCAGGTTGCGGTAATATTCTTCTTCCTTTGCTTCGGAGAAAAGGACGGAGGAACTATTCCTGTAGCTGTAAGCACGCTTGTTAAGGCAGGCGAATATATCAATCCGCTGCCTCACGGACTTATGCTGACGGCTATCGTTGTCAGCCTTGGTACTACAGGCGTTGGGCTCGCTCTTTTGTATAGAATCAAAGAGAAATACGGCTCAATCGAAGAGGCGGATATTATTAAGGGAGAGGAGAAGATGAAGTGATAAGACACCTGCCAATATTAATTATATTGTGCCCACTCGTATCTGCTCAGCTGTGCTTGCTTGTAAGCAGACTACACGTGATGGTCGGAAGAGTAGTGTCGGCATTGGCATCAGGCGCATCGTTTGTGATGTCCATTCTTCTGCTCGGAGAGGTTCTGGATAAGGGACCAATCAACTACTGCTTCGGTAATTATGAAATGCCAATAGGCATTGAATTTGCAATAGACTCGCTGAATGCGACTTTGCTTATACTGATATCCTTTATAGGATTTCTGACATGCATTTCCGCAAATCACTTTACAAATTCAAAGGACAAAGTGGTTGTTGGAGGAGCCAACACAATGGTGCTTCTTCTCATAACGGGCATGCTCGGAATGACTGCGACGGGAGACGTTTTCAACCTGTATGTTTTCCTTGAGATTACATCGCTCTCTGCATATTGCTTGATTGCTCTTGGCGGAAGCAAGGGAATTGTGTCGGCGTTCAGATATATGCTTATCGGAACAATTGCCGCAACCTTCTATCTGCTTGGAGTTGCTATCTTGTATGCAAATACAGGAACTCTCAATATGGCAGATATGGGAGAGATACTCAATAGGGGCGGCTTCGACAACGCAATGCTCCTTGCGATGATACTTCTCATCGCTGCTTTTGCAATCAAGATGGCACTTTTCCCATTCCATGGCTGGCAGCCTTCTGCATATACACATGCGGAGGCAGGGGCAAGACCTCTTATTGCCGGTGTAATGGGCAAGATTCCTGCAATAGCAATGTTCAGATATCTATATTGCATATTCGGAACAGACTTTGCATATTTCCGTTTCTTCCTGTATGTGCTGGGAATACTTTCGGTATGCGCAATGCTCTACGGCTCAATCAGAGCTATGGCACAGACGGACATCAGAAAGATGCTCGCATATTCCTCGGTTGCTCAAATAGGATATATCAGCCTTGGATTTGCAATAGGCACCCCAATCGCTCTTGCAGGCGGCTTCATGCACATGATAGGACATGCCTTTATGAAGAGCGGACTTTTCTATGCGACAGGTGCAGTGCGCTGGAAGTATGGAACAACTGAACTGTCTGACTTTGGTCGCATTTATAAGAAAATGCCTCTTACCTGCGGGCTCTTTGTTGTAGCGGCTCTGTCAATGATAGGAATTCCTCCTACGGTAGGATTCTTCAGTAAGTGGTACCTTGCTGTCGGTGCCGTAGGTCAGCACGAGTTCATCTATCTTGCTGTACTTGTAATTTCAAGCTTGCTGAATGCTGTTTACTTCTTCAGGCTAATTGAGAAGATTTTCATCAATCAGGACAAGAATCTTGAAGAAATTCAGCCTGTTCAGAAGGGCGAACTTCCATTTGGAATGCTCGTTCCTATAGTATGTTGTTTCCTTGCAATAATTCTGCTTGGAGTATTCAACGTAAAGATCGTAGATATTCTTTTGATAACACTGAAGGGGGTGGCACTGTAAATGGATATTCTGGCACTTAACTTCAGACCTGTTCTTGCGATTATGTCATCGCTTCTTGCTTCTGGACTTGTCTATGTCCTTGGCGAGAGGGTGAATAAGAATGTAAGAGAGGGAATAACTTTTGTCGCAGCATTTCTTCAGGCGGGCTTCGTATATTCGATGATTCCTGCCGTACTTGCTGGCGAGGAAATCAAGCTTAATGTACTTCAAATTGTTGAGGGCATCAATCTTGCATTTAATGTAGATGCGGCAGGAATGGTCTTTGCTTGCATCGCTGCAACTCTGTGGATACTGACTTCTCTATATTCTGTCGGATATATGAGAGGACACGGCGAAAAGAATCAGACTGGATATTATTCGGCATTTGCAATGTGCCTTTGCGCGACAATGGGCATTTGCTTTGCTGCAAATCTTCTGACTTTCTTCATTTTCTTCGAGATACTGACAGTTGCAACATATCCTCTCGTTGTGCACTATAGAGACGATGAGGGCAAACGCTCTGGTCATAAATATCTTGCTTATACATTGATAAGCGGTCAGATTTTCTTCGCAGCAATAGTAATAATCTATGTTGTTGCGGGAACTTTGGACTTCAAGCCAGGCGGTTTTGTTACATCTGACATGCTGCCAATGCCTTGGGCTATCATCGTATTCTTCATGATGATAGGTGCAGGAATTGTCAAAGCCGGCGTAATGCCTCTTCACAGTTGGCTTCCTGCAGCCATGGTTGCGCCAACGCCTGTAAGTGCTCTGCTTCATGCCGTAGCTGTTGTTAAGGCAGGAGCTTTCTGCACACTCAGAGTCGTATGCTATGTATTCGGACCAGAATTCGCATCCGAGTGCAAGGGCTCTTTGATACTTGCGTGGATGGCTGTCCTTACAATTCTTATTTCGTCATTTATTGCATTAAGAAAGGACAATCTCAAGGCGAGACTTGCTTATTCGACTATAGGTCAGCTCTCATATATCGTGCTTGGCATTTGCATAATTTCGCCATTAGGCACAATCGGAGCTCTTTATCATATAGTTGCGCATGCTTTTCTGAAGATTACACTCTTCATGTGCGCAGGAGCAATCTTTGTAACAACACATAAGAAGAACATCAGCGAAATGGTCGGACTCAGCAGAAGAATGCCTGTTACATGCGCTTGCTTCGCTCTTGCGTCTGTTGGCATCGCAGGCTTCCCATTCTTTGCGGGCTTCGTCAGCAAGGCTAACATTATCATGGGCGCAATAGAAATGGGCAAACCAATCTATGCGGCTACGCTTATCGTAAGCGCACTTCTGGCACTTACGTATCTGATGCCAGTCGTGATAGTAACATTCAAGAAAAGTCCAGTTAATGCTGATTTTGCAGAGAGAGGCGAGGCATCCATGGCTATGCTTGTTCCTCTTGTAATAACATGCGTAGTAGCGATACTTCTTGGAGTATGTCCTAACCTTGGACTTCACCTCTATGATCTTGCTACAATGGCCGGTAATGCTGTATATGGAGTAGTGGGGGCTGGATTATGATGATACTTATTTTGAAATATGTAGGAATAGGAATCGCCGCAACGCTTTTCATATATGTTCTGGCGAAGATTATTCTGCAACACACAATTAGAACTTCGACGGATTTCTACGAGAAGGAAGAGATTCGTCAGGAAGAAGAAATGCTTAAGAACATCACTGTCGTTAAAGAGGAGGCAAAGGGATAATGGGATCAATACTTAACTACTTACATCCCGGCTTCATCATGATAGTGGCTGGGCTTATAATAATGGCTCTTCCTAAGAAGGCGGCTAAGATTCTGTACCTTGCAGGGCCTGTGGCAGCGCTTCTGTCGTTGTTTACTCTCGATGATAAGAGCACACTTTTATATTCGATGACGAGGACGATCAAGATTCAGTTCATGCATGTGGACAATCTTACGATGATCTTCATGGTGGTATTCTGCGTCATTGCGCTTATCGGGACAATCTATTCGATGCAATGCGAGAACAAGATAGAAATGGGCATGGCTCTTATCTATGCCGGAAGCAATATGTCGGTAATTCTTGCAGGAGACTGCCTCTCACTTGTTATCTTCTGGGAACTTGCGGCTCTCGCATCGACATATCTTGTATATGCTAAACACTGCAGGAAATCCACAAGAGCTGCTTTCAGATATATTCTGGTGCATGGCTTTGGCGGAAATATGCTGCTTGTTGGTCTGCTCTCGTATATGTTCAATTACGGAACAGAAATTACAAATATAACAGGAACTAATGATCTTGCATTCTGGTTCATACTTATAGGAGTATCTGTAAATGCTGCAGTTCCGCCTCTGAACTCTTGGATGCCTGATGCTTATCCTGAATCGACAATAGGTGGCACCGTCTTCCTGTCGTCATTCACAACCAAGGCAGCTATCTATGTAATGATAAGATTCTTCGCTGGAACGCAGTGGCTCGTATGGGTTGGCGTATTTATGGCAATCTACGGAGTCTGCATGGCGCTTCTGGAGAACGACATCAGAAGACTGCTTTGCTACCACATTATTTCGCAGCTTGGCTATATGATCGCGGCTCTTGCGATTGGAGATGCCTGTGGTATAGACGGTGCAGCAGCACATGCCTTCAACCATATTTTATATAAAGCAACCTTGATTATGTGCGCAGGCGCGGCTATCTACTCGACAGGAAAGAGGAAGATAAATGAGCTTGGAGGCCTTTACAAGAAAATGCCGATTACGGCAATCACATTCCTTATTGCCTCGTTTGCAATCTCTGGAATGCCGTTCCTTAATGGTTTTGCGTCAAAGGCACTTGTAATGCATTCGGTAGAACATGCGGGCTACGGAATAGCGGCGCTTCTTCTGACCGTAGCATCAGCCGGAACCTGGCTTTCGGTCGCACTCAAGGTTAACTATTATGTTTTCTTCGGCCCATTCAAGGATAAGAAGGCTGAGAATGGTGAGGGAGAGGCAGCTGAGGTTGAGATAATTAGGCCTGTTCCTTTGAATATGAATATCGCCATGATACTTGGAGCGGCTTCTTGCGTTGTAACAGGTATATGGCCAGATCTTGTATATAAGCTGACGCCATTCCAGACGGACGGACATCCGTTCACGGCAGAGCATATAGCAGAATATTTGGCACTCTTTGTTGGAACTACGCTCGTATTCTGGCTTATGCGCAAGAAGATGGGACCTCACGACGAGCTGTCGCTTGACTTTGATATTATTTATAGAAAAGGTCTTAACAGCTTCGTGCTCTGGCTCTCGCGTGGACTTCATACGGCATTCGGCTGCTGCGAGGAAGTGGCGCTCAAGCTGGCACATTATCTTGGCTCGCACTTTGGCAATCCATACCTTTGGACAGCAAATTCCAATAATGAGAAAATCAGATCTTACTCATTTGAGAATGAGGATCACCTGATTGGAGATGTAATTATTGTAATAATTACCACGATGCTTGTTACTGTGATTGCAGCTGCTTGCGTCATTATTAAATAAGATCAAACAAG
>CAVIGM010000006.1:11904-26651 GCA_963642455.1 Anaerovoracaceae bacterium
TAAAGGATAATAATTCAAGAAAGAGTTGACATTACAGGTCGAAATCTGTATAATAACTCAGTCAAAAGCAGAAGTTATCCGCTTCTCGCCTTATCGCCGCGGGGTAGATGAGGCCACATGAACTTGTTTGTTTGCCGCGGATGCTTCATGCGTCCGCGTTTTTTTATGATTTATTAACTAAGTACGGAGGTATCATTATTAGCAAGGAGACGCAACAGATTAACGAGGAGATTACCGCTAAGGAAGTTCGTGTCATTGACGAGAACGGAGAGATGCGCGGTGTTTTGAGCATCGATGAAGCGCTTGCGCTTGCTGAAGAGGCTGATCTGGATTTGGTAAATGTATCGCCAAATGCCGAGCCACCAGTATGCAAGATCCTCGACTACGGTAAATACCGTTATGAGCTTCAGAAGAAGGACAAGCAGAACAAGAAGAATCAGAAGGTTACTGAGATTAAAGAAATCAGACTGAGCCCATCGATTGAGGACCACGATGTCCAGGTTAAGGCCAAGACAGCAATCAAGTTCCTCAAGGACGGAGATAAGCTCAAGGTCAGCCTTAGATTCAGAGGAAGAGAGCGCGATTTTACAGCTGCAGGCTATGAAGTTATGCGCAGATTCGCTGAGGCCGTTGAAGAATACGGTGTCATCGAGAAGGAGCCTAAGCTTGAGGGTAGAAGAATGAACATGTTCCTCGCCCCTAAGAAGGATAAATAGATAATAATTTCAAAGTCATATAGGAGGTTAATGCATTATGGCAAAGAACAAGATGAAATCCCATAGAGGCGCAATGAAGCGTCTTCACCTTACAGGATCAGGCAAGGTAAAGAGAAACAAGGCATACAAGAGCCACATTCTTACTAAGAAGACAGCTAAGAGAAAGAGAGGCCTGAGAAAGGCTACAACACTGACAAGTGCAGATCTGAAGCGTATGCTGAGATCAATGGCAAAGTAATTAGGAGGTAAGAATAATGGCAAGAGTAAAAAAAGGCGTAAATGCACATAAGAGACACAAGAAGGTTCTGAAGCAGGCTAAGGGATTCTACGGAAGAAAGAAGAATACCTACAGAGCAGCAAATACAGCTGTAATGAGAAGCCTCAGATCAGCATACGTTGGTCGTAAGAATAAGAAGAGAGAATACAGAAGACTCTGGATCGCAAGAATCAGTGCCGGCGCAAGAGCTAACGGAATCAGCTACAGCAGACTTATGGACGGACTGAAGAAGTCAGGAATCGATCTGAACAGAAAGATGCTTGCAGAGATGGCTATCTATGATGAAGCAGGCTTCGCACAGCTCTGCGAGACAGCTAAGAAGGCAGTTAAATAATCATGGATTATGTACTTAGCCACTTGGGCCCGATTGTCATAGCATGCCTCATAGTTGCCGTTGCGGCAGTGCTGTGGTGGTACTTGCTTGACAAGAATGCGAGACTCAAAAAACAAAGGGCAGAGGCAAGAAGAGCTGCTGCCATGGCTGAGAAAGCCAACAAAGATAACAACAATTGAAACGAAAGACCGCCTCGGAATCCCAAGGCGGTCTTTTTGCGTCCGTTGCGCGACGCCAAAGGGCACGAAAACCTTGACTTTTCAAGGCTTTTGAGTGTATAATAACTCATAATTATACATTTTTGCATAATAATAGCAGGATGAAACATAAATCACAGGAGGTAAGTATGTCAAATAAGCAGAAAATAGGTCTCAGAAGGCCAATTACAGTTGCTTTTACATTTGCAATTATGATGGCAACTGTGTTTTTTGCATGGCTCCCTCGAACAGAATTCGGTAAGGCATATGCTTATACCGAGACGGCCGTAGTTACAGCAGATGTGCTGAACGTGAGAAGTGGTCCGGGAATTATACATTCACGCATAGGCTCACTGAAGAACGGCAAGACTTTTACAGTATCGGGCTCGGACAAGGATTGGTTCGGAACTGAATGGTATAAGTTCTCTTATGGTTCGAGAACAGCTTATGTATCATCTAAATATGTTAACATAGAGCGGAATTTCACAAGTGAGGATGAGAAGCTAACAGGTGTTGTTAATGACGGTCCACTCAGAATAAGAACTGGCCCTTCAACAGGCTACAAGATTCTCGGAACTTTCTCGAAGGGCAAGACCGTTACGATTGAGGGAAAGGCCAAGAACACATCGGGTTCATGGTGGTACAAGATCAATTATAACGGCAGAACTGGATACCTTCATTCTTCGTATGTGACAATTCAGGACAAAAGAGTATCTGAGGCATTAAGTGCAACAGGTGTTGTTAATGACGGCCCACTCAGAGTAAGAACTGGCCCTTCAACAGGCTACAAGATTCTCGGAACTTTCTCAAAGGGCAAGACTGTCACAATCGAAGGCAAGGAGAAGATTAACAACGGTTCATGGTGGTACAAGATTAAATATAACGGAACGACAGCATATATTTGCGCGTCATACGTAACAATCAAGGCAGAGCCAGTAGAAGAACCTAAGAAGGAAGAGACCAAGAAGGAAGAAGCAAGCGAGACAACAACGCCTGCAACTGATACAAGCAAGGATGCTTCAACCGAGACCAAGAAGGAAGAAGCAACTGAGACAACAACTCCTTCAACTGACACCAAGAAGGAAGAAGCAAGCGAGACGACTAAGCCTTCTACCGAGGCAACAGAGTCTTCAAGCCAGACAACAGAAACAACAGCTACACCTAAGGAAGCAGTAGCAGAAATAGTTAAGACATCAGGCGTTATAGCTGATGGACCACTCAGAGTAAGAACTGGCCCTGGAACAAGCTACAAGATACTCGCTGAGCTTGCAACAGGCAAGGCTGTTACAATCGAAGGCAAAGAAAAGAGCAATGGCGGAGTATGGTGGTACAAGATTACTTATAACGGTAAGACTGGATACATTTGCTCAAGCTACGTAAGCACTAATGCAGACAGCATAGCTGAGATTGTTAAAACAACAGGCACTATAGCCGATGGACCACTCAGAGTAAGAACAGGTCCTGGAACAAGCTACAAGATAATCACAGAGCTCGCAACAGGCAAGTCTGTCACAATAGATGGCAAGGAGAAGAGCAGTGGCGGAGTATGGTGGTACAAGATTACATATAACGAAATGGCAGGTTATATTTGCTCAACATATGTAAAGCTACCAGAAAGCTCCACAGAGAGCTCAACAAATAGCACTACTGCACAGACTACACAGACTGAGCAGAACAAGGATACTTCAAAGCAGGAGAGCACAAGCGAACAGACCGCAGAGCCTGTAAGCTTCGAGCTTGGTACAACGACAGCTAACGAAGGCCTTAATGTAAGAACAGGTCCTGGCACTAACTATACAAGAATTGATACTATTGCTAAGGGCACATCTGTGACAATCTTAGGCTCAGAGAAGGCAAGCAACGGCAAGCTGTGGTACAAATACCAGTATAGTGCATCACAGATCGGATATCTCTGTTCTGACTATGTGACGGTAAAGACCGTAACTTCGGACGGTGATTTTGAAGCATACATGACAGCGCAGGGCTTCCCAGAGAGCTACAAGGCAGGTCTCAGAATGCTCCATGCGGCACATCCACAGTGGGTATTCAAGGCTCTTAAGCTTGACTACAGCTGGTCAAGCGCACTTTCTAAGGAAACTGCTAAGCCTGGAACGAACCTCGTAAGCCCATCATCTCCTGTTTCATATCGCTCGACAGTAGCTGGGGCATATAATTCATCGACAGGAGCATGGACGAAGTATGACACGAGCTGGTATGCTGCAGATTCAAGAGTAGTTGCATACTATATGGATCCAAGGAACTTCCTCAGCGAGAATGGCATTTATCAGTTCATGACACATAGATATGATGCTTCAACGCAGAACGAATCGACCGTAGCTGCTGTAATATCTGGCTCATTCATGCAAGGCAAGAATCCTGGCGGTGGATATAGCTCATACACAGCACTTATCAACGAGGCGGGCAAGAACACAGGCGTTAACCCTAATGTACTTGCTGCAATGATTATCCAAGAGCAGGGATGGGGCGGAAGCAGCCTTTCATCGGGAACATATTCTGGCTATGAAGGATATTACAACTTCTTTAACATCGGTGCTTATACGACAAGCTCGATGAATGCTATACAGAGAGGTCT
Source organism: Anaerovoracaceae bacterium (assembly GCA_963642455.1). Classification (GTDB taxonomy): domain Bacteria; phylum Bacillota; class Clostridia; order Peptostreptococcales; family Anaerovoracaceae; genus Crickella. The sequence goes on from CAVIGM010000006.1 coordinate 16,022, forward strand.
GTGGTATGCTAAGCAGCAAGGATGGGATACTCCTTATAAGGCAATAGTAGGCGGAGCCCAGTTCTATGCAAATAATTATGTAAACAATAATCAGGATACCTATTATACAAAGAAGTTCAATGTAAAGAACGGTCTGAGCAAAGTTGCAACGCATCAATATATGACAAATGTATCAGGTGCAGCAAGCGAAGGAAGCCTTCTGAAGCGTGCTTTCAATAGCAATAATAGCTATTCTGTATCGTTCGAGATTCCTGTTTATGCAGATATGCCTGCAACTGCATGTCAGCTGCCATAACAGCTACAATAACAGCTGCAATAAGAAGGACACTTTTTCTACAGGTTTTTCTAAGCTTATAAATAAGGGGAAGGATTGAAGATGGCAAATTGCAGACATACAGACAGCTTAACAGGCTTAGCTCTTAAGAAATTGATATTGCTTGTGATGGTGCTTGCCCTTATCATGCCATTTGCAGCAATTGAAGCATTTGCCTCAACGTCTGTTACAATAAGCTGCGATGACAAGCTCAAAGGCGGCGATACTTTTACCGTAGAGGTAAATTTCGGAGGCGGAGTTGGACGTGTAGATGCAGCGCTTGAATACGATACCGATAAGCTAACATATATATCGGGAGGAAGTAGCTCGGGCAACAGCGGATATATTCAGCTCTCGCAGGGCGGAACTGACGGCAACGTGACCTTCAATATCAAGTTCCAAGCTGTTTCGGACGGAAATACAAGGCTTTCACTAAGCACATACGAATTATATGACCTTAATGAGTCTTATATAGACGAGCAGCCTGCAGCATCTAAGGATATTAATATTTCGGGCAATGCAAATCTTGGCGAGCTTCTGGGCGACGAGGAATCATCCGAAAAGCCTTCGAAGGTAGAAGAGAAGATTGGCGTTGATGAGAAAACAGACGGCAGTGCTCTGCTTAGTCAAAAGCCACTGGTTCTGATTGTAGCCGCAGTGCTTGTAGTAGCAGTGATTATCGTAGTTGCTGTACTTATTAGCCGCAAGAAGAAGGGCAAAGGCGAAAGCGCAAGCAAAAGCGAAAGCAAAAGCAGCAAGGAATATCAGAGCAAGCACTAAGTCCAACGCATCATCAAGACCATCAGGATTAACAAGATTAACAAGATTATCAAAATCATCAAGATCATCAAATAATCTCGAGGTCAAGATGAGCAATAATTAAATAATGAAGAATCGAGGAAATCAGTATTCGCTGGTTTCCTCGAATTGTTAGTTAGGCTTTATAAGAGTTCGCCCGGTTAATAGGATCTTATGGGGCTCGCATGCCGAGAAATCCGTGAAGAAGATTTTCTCATGTGCTACAATATGCATATGAAAAAATCAATGCTAAGACTTTTTATAATACTTATAATCATCTTCGCCGGCATCAAGCTTGCGCCTTTTGTTATAGAAGAATTCGGCGACAGCACCAATTCAAGCGAGTTAGCCTCCCTCGAATACGACGGAGAAGTAGCTATCGAGGTCAATCATAATAAGCCGGATTTTACAGAGGAAGAAATTGAAACAGCCAAAGAGGCCAAGTATGGCTACGAGAATTACAGCGAACTTGATTCTCTTGGAAGATGCCGTGTAGCTGAGGCTTGTATTTGTGAGGAGACAAGGCCTGATTATGGCGAGAAAAGAGGGGATATTAGCCAGGTTCATCCATCTGGATGGCAGCGAATCGGCTTCTGGTCAAGGTGTCATCTTATCGCATGGCAGTTCTCCGCCGAAAACGATAACGAGAGGAATCTGATTACGGGTACTTCTTATCTCAATATCTCGGGCATGATACCTTACGAGAATGTGATTGCAGAGTATCTGAATGGGCACGATGACAGGCATGTTCTGTATAGGGTTGAGCCGATTTATAAAGGCAAGGAACTTGTGGCAAGGGGTGTCGAGATGCAGGCTCTTTCGCTTGAAGACGATGGCGAGGCTGTTTCGTATCATGTATATATTTTCAATTATCAGCCGGGCTCGATAATAGATTACGAGGATGGCACTGTGGAGGACGACTCAAGACATCAGACGGAAGTTAAGCTCAAGAATAAGACCGCAAGATTCACTGGCGAGGCAATCGCAATAGGTGAGGCGAGCGTTGAGGGAAGCACAGGAGATGTTAAATATATATATTATTCAGATGAGGAGACTCATCATAAGATTGACGGCACGCCAATCAATCGCGGAACCTATTATGTAAGGGCGGTAGTCTCGGGAGATAATTGGTATCCGACAGCCGCAAGCAATGTAGCAAGGCTAAGAATTATATAGAAATTGAAATATCGGCAATCAAGAGAATCGCTGGTAGATCGCAATTAATTTGAGACCATGCAGGAATTATTTCTTATAAATAAAAGGAGGAGAGAAAGATGGACTTCAAGGATTTGGTTATAAAGAATCGCTCGTGCAGAGGCTATGATGCCGATTATAAGGTAAGTGAGGACGAGCTAATGCAGATGGTTGATTGCGCAAGGCTTACAGCATCAAGCATGAGCATTCAGCCTCTTAAATACATGATTGTATCGGGCGGCAGTAAGGCAGATATTATCAATAATAATATTGTCTTTGCGGCGCAACTTCCCGGCGAGAAGCTCCCTTATGAGGGCACAGAGCCACATGCTTTTATACTTATATGCCAGGATTTATCTATTCATGAAGATGCAAATAGATTCCTTAAGGACGTAGGAATTACAGCGCAGACGATTCTTCTTAAGGCGACCGAGATGGGCCTTGCCGGCTGCATGATAGGAAATTATAACAAGCAGAAGTTGGCAAAGGAATTAGAATTAGACGACAAATATGTGATTCAGCTTGTAATCTCGCTTGGCAAGTCAATAGAGGATATTAGGCTGGTGGAAATCGAAGATGGCGAGTCTTGCCTATATTATAGAGAAAACGGAGTGCATTACGCACCTAAGCGCAAGCTTGCCGACGTTCTAATATAATCGGAACATAAAAAAATTCACATCGCTTGGATGTGAATTTTTTCATAATTTGCGAAATTATTTAACTAAGAAAGAACAATCAAAAGAAAAAGGTTTATTGCTGTCAAAGTTTCCTTATCTTTGACACCCTTATCTTAGCATTCGTATATGTTGATTATGTAAAGAATATTTGCGCCTAATGTGTAATCTGTTTGAATAAAAATACTTTATGTGGTACATTTGTATCGGTAAATAACAAGATATAAGGTTTCGAGGATTCGAGCCTTTTTCATTCAATGACGTTAGAATGATGATAGAAATGAAGGCACGGAGGATGCACAATGAAATGCCCATTTTGCAATTACGAAGATACTAAAGTTGTTGACTCAAGACATGTTGAGGATGGCCTCGCAATAAGAAGGCGAAGAGAATGTGAAGTCTGCCGTAAGAGATTTACTACTTTCGAGAAGATCGAGAATTCTTTGCTCGTAGTTGTTAAGAAGAATGGCAAGAAAGAGAGCTTCGACAAGAACAAGATTATTAACGGTCTCATGAAGGCCTGCCAGAAGACCAAGATTACCTATGAACAGGTTCTTGAGATTGCTGACAACATCGAGAAGAGGCTCAGGAATTCTCTCATGAAGGAAATTAAATCCGATTTCATCGGCCAATGCATCATGGACGAGCTTAGAAGAGCAGACAAAGTGGCCTATGTTCGTTTTGCTTCTGTTTACAGGAATTTCCAGGACATCGAGACCTTCAGTGCCGAGATAGATAAGCTCAAAGAAGACTAAGCGGCGGAGCGTAACTGGAACGAAGCGGCGAGAGAAATCGAAGAACGAAATCGCCGAGAGTCGAATCGCCGAGAATGAATCGCCGAGAACGGAATCGCCGAGAACGGAATCGCCGGTATTTGAAAAATTTTTATAAGGAACACAAAGGAGAAAGGCTAAGAAAATGCTTAGAATTGCGATAGATGGGCCGGGCGGAGCAGGCAAAAGCTCCGTAGCAAAGGGAGTAGCTCAAAGATACGGCATCGATTATGTAGATACCGGTGCTATGTATAGAGCCGTTGCTCTCAAGACTGCAAGAAATGGAATCAAGCAAGATGATGAGGCTGCAATTGCCAAGATGCTCGAGACAACAAGCTTGGATTTCAAGGGCGCTAATATTATTCTTGACGGCGAGGATGTAAGCGAGCATATAAGGACTAACGAGGTATCGATGATGGCCTCTAACGTCTCGAAGCTTGCTCCTGTTAGAGAATTTGTAAGCAACTATAGCAGACATCTTGCTGAGACGAAGGACCTTGTCATGGATGGCCGTGATATAGGCACTAATGTCATAAAGGACGCAGAGGTTAAGATCTATATGTCTGCCTCGGTTGAGGTAAGGGCAAGACGCAGATACAGACAGCTTCTTGAAGCCGGCAAAGAGGCCGATCTTGAGAAGATTAAGGTAGAAATTGAGCAAAGAGATTATCAGGATTCGCATAGAGAACTTAATCCTCTGACTCAGGCTGAGGATGCTATTTACCTTGATACATCCGATATGGATCTACAGACAAATATTGATGCTGTTTGCGAAATCGTAGATAGCATTATAAATAAATAATTAAATTATTATATAATCAATTAATTAACGCCTTAACATGTTAAGGCAATAACCCAAATCAAAGTGTGTTGTGCTCACAAAGTGAGCAAAATGTATATTAAGAATATGCCTAAGCCGGATAGACCGCAGGAGAAGCTGATGTACCAAGGCGCAGATAGCCTCAGCACATCAGAGCTTCTTGCTCTTATTATTAGGACGGGCACAAGAGAAAAGTCGGCGCTTCAGCTTGCTGAAGAGGTGCTTTGTTATGCTAACGAAGCATATGGAGGGCTCGAGACGGTAGACGTTTCTGAGCTTCAATCAATTTGCGGAATAGGTAGCGCAAAAGCCTGCTCCATAATTGCGGGGATGGAGCTTGCAAGAAGATTCGAGAACGCGGATAAGCGCTTCAAGCAAATCAAATGCAGCCGAGACGTATATGAATACGTCGAACCTATATTAAGGTATCAGAAGAAGGAATTTGTAATCGAACTGATTCTTAATTCCAAATGCCAGGTTGAAGCGAGAGATGTCATTTCTATTGGAGATCTTTCGAGCGCCACGGTGCATCCGAGAGAAATTTTCAACCCTGCCATAAGGAAATCAGCTGCAGCGATAATAATAATTCATAATCATCCAAGCGGAGATCCAAGTCCGAGCCAAGACGATATAGAGGCAACCAATCGCCTGCAGGAGGTTTCGAGAATTGTCGGAATTAAGCTGATGGATCATATCATCATAGGCAGGAACTGTTATATCAGCCTCAGAGAAGAAGGAGTAATCAGGGAGTGAAAAGAGCAATAATGATTGCCTCCGGTAAAGGGGGGACAGGCAAATCAACTATTTGCATCAACCTTGGACTGTCTTTGGCGTTCAAGGGGAAGAAGGTAGTGCTTCTTGACCTTAATACCGGACTTCGCTCACTTGATATACTAATGTCACTTGAGAATTTTGCTCTTTGGAATATCTCGGATATTCTAAAGGGCAATTGTTCTGTCGAAAGGGCTCTTCTTCAATGCGAGCTATGCCCGAATCTGATGCTTCTTCCCGGAACCCAGACGGCAGATCCAAAGGAGCTTAGCGAAGAATCTCTAAGCAAGCTTATGGTTACCCTGCGAGAAGACTTTGACTATATTCTGATAGATTGTCCGCCGGGAATCGGCAAGATAATTGAGCTTTGCGCTAAGACCTGCGACGAGGCGATTATCGTAACTAATGCAAATAATTCGGCCCTAAGAGATGCTGATGCTCTTGAGGATAAGCTACTTAGGACGGGTGTCTATAATCGCTCGTATATAATAAATTCTCTTAATTATGATTTGATACGCAAAGGTGTCGAACTCAAGTTAGAGGATGTTGACGAGAGACTGAGGTGCACTCTTATCGGGATTATTCCTGAGGACAATAATATAAGAGCCTCCACAAATACTGGAGTGCCAATCGTTTGCAAAAGAGACAGCTATATTTCGGATAATTTCGACAAGATTGCAGATAGGCTCGATACCCTTTGGGATGAATAACACAACAAATGCAGATAGACTCGATGCTATCTGGGATGAATAGCACAACAAATGCAGATAGACTCGATAACATGGGAGATGAATAATGCTAATTTCTGATTATATAAATATGCTTGAGAATGAGGGCCTTCTTGTTAAATTTGAGCCACATATTGAAGTCGGCGAAGACGTCAATTCAGATAAGCTCTCAATAGAGGACAGAGAAGTTAAGAATGTGGGTTTCAACTCCCGCACGCTTGGCGATGACTCTGTCTTTGTTTGCAAGGGCGTTAATTTCAGAAGAGAATATTTGCAGGATGCGATTTCCAAAGGTGCATTTGCTTATGTTTCGGAAATAGATTACGGCAGCAAGGAAATTAGCAGCATAATTGTTAAGGATATAAGAAAAGCAATGTCGGCTCTCGCTCTTTGCTTCTACGGGGACGTTTCTAAGCAAATTAAGCTTATTGGCGTTACAGGAACCAAGGGCAAGACGAGCACTATATATTTCACCAAGGCAATCTTAGATGATTACGAGAATTCCAAGGGCGGTAAGGCAATCGGCTTAAGCTCAGGCATAGTAGACTATGACGGCACAAATGAAGTCGAAGCTGATTTGACAACACCGGAAATCCTCGACCTGTATCGATTTGTGTCGAATGCGTCCAAGAACGAACTTGAATTTTTTGCACTTGAATGCTCAAGCCAAGCGCTTAAGTACGGAAGAGTTGACGGAATTGAATTTGAGGTTGCGGTACTTAACAATATAGGAATCGACCACATAAGCCCGAAGGAACATCCAAGCTATGAGGATTATCTTGAGTCCAAGCTTAAGATTTTCGAGCACGCAAAGGCTGCGGTATATAATCTCGACTGCGACAGCCAAGAGAAGATTGCTAAGGCCGCAAGGAAGGTGAATAAATGCATCGCCTTCAGCACAAAGGACCGAAATGCGAATGTTTTCTCATATAATATGACATCTAACTACGGCAAGGTCAGCTTCGATGTAGCTATAAGGGATGTCTGCGATTATCCTGACTGCGATATACATATCGAGCTTGGAGCCCTCGGTTTAATCAATATCCCTAATTCGCTTGCGGCGATTGCCATAGCGGTATTGCTTGGAATTCCAAGTGACAATATCATTGCAGGCCTTAAGAGAACCGGCACGCCGGGCAGAATGGAGCTCATCACATCACCATCGGGGAAGTTGCATGGCATCGTAGATTATGCACATAACGAGCTAAGCCTTAGTACGCTCTGTAATACAGTTAGGGAGGAATTTCCAGGATACAAGATTATTACACTCTTTGGTGCGGCAGGTGGAAAGGCCTTCGTAAGAAGAGAGGGGCTTGGAAGAGCAAGCGCGAAATACGCAGATTATTCTATTGTTACCGAGGATGACCCGGGCGAAGAGGATGTAATGTCGATTTGCAAAGAAATCGCCTCATATATCGAGGCCGAAGGCGGCAAATACGAGATTCATACCGACAGAGAGGACGCGGTTAGAAGAGCGGCAGAGCTTGCGGATGAGAACACAATTCTCCTGCTTCTTGGCAAAGGCGACGAGGCTTATATAAAAAGAGGCAAGCAAAAAATTCAGGCAAGGACGGATGCAGAGAAGCTTAGGGCTGCATTCGAGGGAAAATAGAATTGTGAATAGTAATTGAACTTGTATTTATTATTCAAAAGACTTATAATATTTATGTATTTTTATGCGCATTAGCGGAATCAAGGTATATAGATTTCGTTTATATAGTATAGATACAAATATTTACAACATAAGGAGGCCTGACAAATGTCACCAGCATTAATTGCAGTCATTGCAGGCGTTGTTTTCCTTATTATCGGTCTGTTGGCCGGATATATTCTTCGCAAGTCAGTTGGCGAGAAGGCAATTGGCAGTGCAGAGCAAAAGGCACAGAACATGATTCTGGATGCTCAGAATAAATCAGAGCAATTAAAGAAAGAGAAAGTTCTTGAGGCAAAAGAGGAAATTCAACGCAAGAGAGAGGATTGGGAGAACGAGCTTCGTAACAGACGCAACGAAGTGACCAAATCCGAGAAAAGAGTTTTACAGAAAGAAGAGAACGTTGAGCGCAAGCTCGAGAACATCGAGAAAAGGGAGCAGAACCTCACCAAGAGAGAACGCTCCATGGACGAGAAGCACAAGGAAATTGACAGCTACATCGCTAAGCAAATAGAGGAACTCGAAAGAATTTCCGGCTATACCAAGGATGAAGCGAAGGAAATTCTCCTTAAGGAGCTTGAGAAGGATGTTCGCAAAGAGGCTTCGGCTATGATTACAAGAATCGAAGGCGAGGCAAAAGACGAGGCGGAGAAGAAGGCCAAGGAGATTATCACTATGGCCATCCAAAGATACGCCGCTGACCAAGTAACTGAGACAACTGTTTCGGTAGTCAATCTTCCAAATGATGATATGAAAGGTCGTATCATCGGAAGAGAGGGACGTAATATCAGAGCAATTGAGACACTGACCGGAGTAGATCTTATTATTGATGATACTCCTGAGGCTGTAATTCTTTCGGGCTTTGATCCTGTTAGAAGAGAAATTGCAAGGCTTGCACTTGAGAAGCTGATTGTTGACGGACGTATTCATCCGGCAAGAATCGAGGAGATGGTGCAGAAGGCTACTAAAGAAGTTAATACCATCATCAAGGAGGAAGGTGAGCAGGCTTGCTTCGAGACAGGTGTTCATAATCTTCATCCTGAGCTGGTTAAGCTCCTTGGAAGACTTAAGTATAGAACCTCATACGGACAGAATGTTCTTAAGCATTCTATCGAGGTTGCAACACTTGCGGGGCTAATGGCAGATGAGCTTGGATATGATTCAAGACTTGCAAGAAGAGCTGGCTTGCTCCACGATATAGGCAAGTCAATCGACCATGAGGTAGAGGGTACCCATGTTGAGATAGGTGCTAATATCTGCAAGAAATACAAAGAATCCTGGAAGGTTATCAACGCAGTTGAAGCTCACCATGGCGATGTTGAAGCAACAACAATGGAAGCAGTTCTTGTTGCAGCAGCAGATGCTCTAAGCGCAGCAAGACCAGGAGCAAGAAGAGAGACTCTTGAGACATACATTAAGAGACTTGAGAATCTTGAGAATATCGCTAACACAACCAAGGGTGTTGATAAGTCATATGCTATTCAGGCCGGTAGAGAGATCAGAGTTGCTGTTAAGCCTAACCAAATTAGCGATGATGAAATACCAATGCTTGCAAGAGATATTGCAAAGAAGATTGAAGCTGAGCTTGAGTATCCTGGACAGATTAAGGTTAATGTCATAAGGGAGACGAGGGCTACAGAGTACGCTAAGTAATTAAAGAAGCTCCCCGAATTCGGGGAGCTTTTTGCAGTAATATGTCAAATATTTCAAAAGGAGAAATTATCAATATATGGTCTATCTTGATAATAGCGCTACAACAAGGCAATATGACGAGGTTACGGATTTAATATACGAGCTGTCAAAGAATAGCTGGGGCAATCCTTCATCCTTGCATTCTCTTGGCTTCGAGGCAAATAATATCCTTAAGCAAGCAAGAGCCGACATCGAGGATATGTTCTATGGCAACGGACAGGTGATTTTCACATCCGGCGGAACCGAAGCAGACAATATGGCACTTGTTTCTACTGCAAGGAAGCTTCGCAGAAGAGGGAATAAGATAATTACAAGCCGCATTGAGCATCCTGCCGTACTTGAGACCTGCAAAAGGCTCGCAGAGGATGGCTTCAATATCGAATATATTGACTGTGATGTCGATGGATATGTTGAGCCGCAGGCTGTAAAGGCTGCGCTTGACCAGAACACAATTATGGTCTCGCTGATGACCGTCAACAATGAGGTGGGAACAATCGAAAGCGTTCTTCCGTCATTTCGCTTCGTTCAGGAATTTAACAAAAACAACGGAACGAATATTGTTTTCCATACGGATGCGGTTCAAGCCTTTGGTAAAATCCGCTTCGATGATGTGCCTTTTGACCTTGTTTCTGCAAGCGGGCATAAGATACATGGCCCTAAGGGCGCAGGCCTTCTCTATATGAGAAAAGACCTTAAGCTTCCGGCCTTTATTACAGGCGGCGGACAGGAAGGCGGCTATCGCTCGACTACCGAGAATTTGCAAGGCATTGCAGGCTTGGCTCTTGCAAGCAAGATGGCTTATACAAATTTCGACGACAAGATGCATCATATTGCAGAGCTTAATGAATATCTAAGAAAAGGCCTTGGCGCTGAGCTTTCGGACTTGATGCTCAACGGACCTTGCGAACTTGGATATACGCTATTTGACTCAGGTAAGAGATGCCCGTCCGTCCTGAATATAAGCTTCCTTGGAACGAGGGGCGAAGTGCTTTTGCATACGCTTGAGCAGGATGGAATATTTGTTTCGACAGGCTCGGCTTGTGCTTCTCATCATACAGGCGACAGCCACGTTCTTACTGCGATGTCGATGACACACAAAGAAATAGAATGTGCGATAAGGTTCAGCTTCTCGGAATTTAATACCTTCGAGGAAATGGATTATGTGATAGATAAGACCAAGAATGCTGTTAACAGATTCAGAAGGCTCGGCAGCTTC
>CAVIGM010000006.1:26698-39503 GCA_963642455.1 Anaerovoracaceae bacterium
ATAAATCAACACGAATTAAGATTACAGGTGAATGAATGAATAAGAATTTATATATTGTCAGATGCGGAGAGGTTGCCCTCAAGGGCATGAACAGACCATATTTCGAACGCGTTCTGCTCGAAAGGCTTAAGAATGCTCTCAAATGCTACGAGGATGTTGAGGCCAAATGGAATACAGGCCTTATGTTTGTCAGAGTCGATGCTTCGATTCCGCGCATGGAGGTTGTAAAGAAATGCTCAAGTGTCTTTGGCGTTGCAACGGTCAGCCCTGCGGTATCCGCACCTAAAGAAATAAATGCAATCGGTACGGCCGCAGCTAATTTCATGCAAAGGCTTATCGAAGAGGAAGATATTAAGACCTTCAAGATTAGGGCAAAGAGGGCGGACAAGACCTTCCCACTGGAATCTCCTGAGATTGCAAAACAAGTTGGAGGAATGGTACTCAAGGCCTGCAAGGTGCTGAAGGTTGATGTTCATAATCCGGATGTCGAGCTATATGTAGATGTTCGCCATGATGCCGCATATATTTTCCGAGATAAGATAAAAGGATTCGGCGGACTTCCGCTTGGTACCAACGGCAAGGGACTTATTCTTATGTCGGGCGGTATCGACAGCCCTGTCGCTGCTTTTATGATGGCAAAGAGAGGCATGCAGATCGAAGCCGTGCACTATCACTCGTATCCTTATACAAGCCAAAGGGCCAGACAGAAGGTAGAAGAGCTCTGCTCTGTGCTTGCAGGATATATGGGCACGATAAGAATGCATGTTATAAATCTTCTTCCGATTCAGGAGGAAATTGTCAAGAATTGCCCAGAGGATGAGACGACTCTTCTTGTAAGGCGCTTCATGATGAGAATCGCAGAGCAGATTGCGATTAAGAACAAAGACATGATGCTTATCACAGGAGAGGATCTTGGGCAGGTTGCAAGTCAGACGGCGGAAGCGCTTGTCGTAACTGACGCGGTGGTAAAGATGCCAGTTATGAGGCCTCTTATCGCCATGGACAAGGTTGACATCATGGAGAAAGCTGCAGAAATCGGAACTTACGACATATCGATACAGCCTTACGAGGACTGCTGTACGGTTTTTCTACCTAAGCATCCAGTTACTAAGCCTAAGCTCGAGAAGATTGAGCAATCAGAATCTAAGCTCGATGTTGACGCTCTTGTAAAAGCTGCTGTTGCATCTGAGGAAATCATAGATATTAAGCCTCAAAAATGATATAATTCACAAGCTAATAAAAGCATAAAGGAGTAAGGAAATGGCTAAAGAGAAAATCGACTTTAATAATAAGGAAATAAGAGACGCTTACAGACATACTACATCACATATTCTGGCTCAGGCTATCAAGCATATTTGGCCTGAAGCTAAGCTCGCGATTGGTCCATCAATCGAGAACGGCTTTTATTATGATATAGATTTGGATTATAAGATTACCGATCAGGACCTTCTCAAGATCATGAAGGAAATGAAGAAGATTACTTCTGCAAATTATCCGCTTGAGAGATTTGAGCTTCCAAGAGAAGAGGCAATCGCTTACATGACAGAGAAGGGCGAAGACTATAAGGTTGAGCTTATCAACGATCTTCCTGAGGATGCGGTAATTTCCTTCTATCGTCAGGGTGATTTCACTGACCTTTGTGCAGGACCTCACGTAGAATCCACAGGAGTTATCAAGGCATTCAAGCTGACAAGTGTTGCCGGCGCATATTGGAGAGGCGATTCCGACAGAAAGATGCTCCAGAGAATTTACGGAACTTCCTTCCCAAGCCAGGCAGAGCTTGACGAATATATCAACAAGATTGAAGAAGCTAAGAAGAGAGACCACCGCAAGATCGGCAAGGAAATGGATCTCTTTATGCTGACAGAAGAGGGCCCAGGCTTCCCATTCTTCCTTCCAAAGGGAATGATTATTCGTAACGAGCTTGAGAGCTTCTGGAAGGCAGAGCATTACAAGAGAGGCTATGAGGAGATCAGAACTCCGCTTATCTTGAACGAGCAGCTCTGGAGAACTTCAGGACACTGGGATCACTACAAGGACAATATGTACTTCACAAAGATTGACGATGAAGATTATGCTATTAAGCCTATGAATTGCCCAGGTTCAATCCTTGCTTTCAAGAGAAAAATGTGGTCATATAGAGAGCTTCCTGTAAGATACGCAGAGCTTGGACAGTGCCACAGACACGAGCTGTCGGGCGCACTCCATGGACTCATGAGAGTAAGAACTTTTGTACAGGACGATGCTCATATCTTCATGACTATCGACCAGACAAGAGAAGAGGTAACTAAGGTTATCAAGCTCTATGATGATATTTATAAGATGTTCGGCCTCACATATCATATTGAACTTTCGACAAGACCAGAGGATTCAATGGGTTCAATAGAGGACTGGAACGCTTGCGAGAAGGCACTTGCAGAGGCTATCGAAGAGATTGGAATTCCTTATGTAATCAACGAAGGCGACGGAGCTTTCTACGGCCCTAAGATTGACTTCCATCTTGAGGATTCACTTGGAAGAACATGGCAGTGCGGAACTATTCAGCTCGATATGCAGATGCCACAGAGATTCGATGTAACATATATCGGATCAGACGGCGAGAAGCACAGACCTCTCATGATTCACAGAGCATGTCTTGGCTCAGTAGAAAGATTTATCGGTATTCTCATTGAGAACTTTGCCGGCAAATTCCCACTCTGGCTTGCACCTGTTCAGGTTAAGCTCTGCACAGTAACAGAGGCAAATGCTGATTTCGCTAAGGAAGTTGCTGCTAAATGTCAGGCTGCAGGTCTTCGAGTTGAGCTCGACATCAGAAACGAGAAGATCGGATACAAGATCAGAGAGGCTCGTAATGCAAGAGATTCATATATTTGCGTAATCGGAGAGCAGGAGGCTACTGATAATACTCTGTCAGTAAGATCTTCAAAGGTCGGCGATCTTGGCACTATGTCAGTTGATGATTTCATCGAGAAATTAGTTGCCGAGGTTGAATCTAAGGCACTGTAGTAGCTTGCATGCCGAACAGCAAATATATCAAACTGTAGCAAGGAGTAGATTATGAGTGTTAAGTATAAAAGAGTGTTGATTAAGCTAAGCGGCGAGGCGCTTGCAGGAGACGACAAATTCGGAGTTAACCCTGATATGTCGCACAAGACTGCTTTGCAGATTAAAGAAATCGTAGACCAAGGCGTGCAGGTCGGCATCGTATGCGGAGGCGGTAATTTCTTCAGAGGAAGAACAGGCGAGAATATCGACCGCCCTACAGCTGACTATATGGGAATGCTTGCAACGGTTATGAACGCTCTGGCTCTACAGGATGCTCTTTTGTCGGTAGGCTGCGAGGCAAAGGTCATGACCGCCATCGAAATTCGTGATATGGCAGAAGGCTATGCAAGGCGCAAGGCTCTTGATTATCTGAACGAAGGAAAGGTTGTAATCTTCGGCGGCGGAACGGGAAGTCCGTTCTTTACAACAGATACGACAGCGGCTCTTCGTGCAGCAGAGATAGGAGCAGATGTGCTGCTTCTTGCAAAGAATGTAGATGCGGTATATTCGGCGGATCCTAACGTTGATCCTAAGGCAGTTAAATACGATGAGCTGACTTATATGGACATAATCGAGAAGGACTTGAAGGTTATGGACCTCACAGCCGCAACACTTTGCAAGGACACAGGCACAAGAATATATGTTTTTGCACTTGCGAAGGAAGGCAATCTGATGAGAGTCGTAAATGGAGAGAACGTCGGAACCTTGATTAAATAAACATTAAATCGCACTTATATATAATTCAATTAAATTATTCATTCAAGTATTAAGGAGGAAACCATGTCAAAGAAATCCCTCGATGAGAGAATTGAGAAGACCTGCGAGGTTCTGAAGGAGAATCTCAATACCGTAAGAGCTGGCAGAGCTAATCCTGCGCTGCTCGATAAGGTAAATGTTGAGTACTATGGCACAGCTACACCACTTAAGGCTCTGGCTAATATCTCTGTACCAGATCCAAGAACACTTCTTGTAACACCTTTTGATCCAAGCGCAATCGGAGATATCGAGAAGGGAATAAATATCGCTAATATCGGCATCAATCCGACAAATGACGGAAAGAATATCAGACTTGTTATTCCACAGCTTACTGAGGAGAGACGTAAGGAACTTCAGAAGGTTGTTAAGAAGCACGGAGAAGATGCAAAGGTAGCTATTCGTAACCTGAGAAGAGAGATAAATGAAGACCTCAAGAAGCAGGAGAAGGACGGAGAGATTACTGAAGACGATATGAAGAAGGCTCTCGATGATACTCAGAAGGCTATCGACAAGGCAATTAAGAATATTGACGATATTGTCGTAGTAAAGAACAAGGAAATCATGGAAGTATAGAAGTATCATGTAAGTATAAATGGCATTAGCGCGTGGCTTTGAAGTCACGCCTTGCTATATATGGAGTAAATTATGTCTGAATTATTAAATGTACCTACGCATGTCGGAATAATCATGGATGGCAACGGAAGATGGGCTAAGGCTCATGGCGTGCCAAGAGTGATGGGGCATAATGCCGGAATGCAATCCATGAAGCAGATTGTAACCGCGACATCTAAGCTTGGAATTAAATATCTTACGGTCTATGCTTTTTCGACGGAGAATTGGAAGAGAAGCGCCCAAGAGGTTAACGGAATTTTCAAGCTGATTGTTAAATATGTTAAATCAGAGCTTGACGAATTAAACGAGAACAACGTGCATATCAATATAATGGGCGAATACGATATGCTCCCTAAGGACTCCGTTGATTCAATAAATAAGCTTCTTGCATCGACTGCAAATAACGACGGACTCGTATTTAATATTGCTCTGAATTACGGCGGAAGAGACGAGATTGTCAAATCTGTTAGAGAACTTGTGGCTGCCAAGATAGAGGCGGGCGAGGATCCTGCGGATATCACAGAAGACGACATCGGCAGCTATTTATATTCAGGAGCTAAGCATCTTGATATTCCGGACCCTGATCTTATTATCCGAACAAGTGGCGAGGAGAGAACCTCGAATTTTCTTGTATGGCAGGGCGCATACAGCGAGCTGATGTTCACTGACACCTTGTGGCCCGATTTCACACCGGAAGAATATGCCAAGTTGATAGAGCAATATACACATAGAAAAAGACGCTTCGGCGGAAGAGAAGAGGAAGATAAATAATGAAGACAAGAGTGATAGCAGGATTATGCATGGCGCCGCTGCTTCTGGTGCTGTATGTGGGCTCATATCCTTTGATTGCGATTGCAGCTTGCATTGCATTTATTGGAGTTAGAGAATTCTATGATGGCTTCGAGGCTCTCGGAGTTAAGCCAGGAAAGAAGCTCGCTTATGTGCTTATTTCGCTTCTTTATATCGGACACCTTTGCTTCGTGTTCACAGATAGTGAAGCGCTACTCATATATTGGGCGATTATTTGGCTTATTATTGCGCTTGCAGCTTCGCTTATGTATGGCTGGAAGATAAATGAGAGAGGCCCTTACGATGCAGTCTGCACGGCGATCGGACTTTGCTATGTGGTATTTTTCTCGTACTTCATCGTTCTGATTGATGCCAAGCTGCACTATATGGTATGGATAGTAGTTCTTGCATCCTTCGGCTCAGACATAATGGCTTATTTCACAGGCTATCTTATTGGAAAACACAAGCTTGCGCCTGTTCTCAGCCCTAAGAAAACAATAGAAGGTGCAATCGGCGGTCTTGTCGGAGCAGGTATCATCTGCGCAATCTTCGGCGGAATCATTCACGGCTTCGGCTTTGTAGTATTGCTTAAATTCTTCGTTGTTGGCGCTGTTTGCGGAGGAGTCTCGCAGTGCGGAGACCTTACAGCATCGGCCTTTAAGCGCAAGATGGGAATCAAGGACTACGGCAATCTGATTCCGGGACATGGCGGCATTATGGACAGATTCGATAGCGTAATTTTTACTGCACCATTTGTCTACATATTTGTCATCATACTTTCACACTTTCAAGGGATACTTTAGATTGTGAGTTGACTATGAAGAGAATACTTATACTTGGGAGCACCGGTTCAATCGGAACGCAGGCTCTCGATATTATCAGAGATAATCCAGACAAATTCAAAGCTGTCGGCCTTACTTGCAAAAGTAGGGTGGACAGTCTTGTTGTTCAGATAAAAGAATTCAATCCCGAGGCAGTATGCGTCGGAAACGAGGAGTCCGCAAAGAGAATCAAGGCAGAATTTCCGGATTTGGATGTCTATTATGGCGAGGCGGGACTTGTCGAGATTGCAAAGATGAACTGCGACCTTGTTCTCAGCTCTCTTATGGGAATAAGCGGCCTTATGCCAACATATACCGCAATAGCAAATGGCAGAGATATTGCCCTTGCAAATAAGGAGACACTTGTCACAGGCGGCAAGCTGGTAACTTCTCTTTGCAAGGAGAAAGGCATCAAGCTCCTTCCTGTCGACAGCGAACACTCGGCGATTTTCCAATGTCTTGAAGGCAATCGTAATCAGAGAATCAAGAGGATACTTCTTACAGCATCAGGCGGGCCTTTCCGCGGAAGAAGCCTCGCAGAGCTTAAGAATGTAAGCGTCGAGCAGGCTCTTAAGCATCCTAAGTGGTCAATGGGAGCAAAGATAACTATTGATTCTGCAAGCATGATGAACAAGGGCCTCGAAGTAATAGAGGCTAAATGGCTCTTTGATGTGGACCCTGAGCAAATAGAGATACTTGTTCATCCGCAGAGCATCGTTCATTCCATGGTGGAATTTTGCGATACCTCCATAATTGCACAGCTTGGGCTACCTGATATGAGAATCCCGATTAGCTATGCCTTCAATTATCCAAATAGACTCGAATACAAAGGAGACAGCCTTGACTTCTTCGATGTGGCAAGCGATTTGCATTTCGAGAAGCCTAATAGAGAGGTCTTCAAGACTATCGATATGGCATATTATGTTCTGCAAGAGGGAAAGAGCTATTCTGCAGCCCTTAATGGAGCAAACGAGGAGCTTGTTGCGATGTTCCTTGAGGGGAAGATTAAATTTACCGAGATTCAAGATACTATTGCAAGGGTTCTTGATATGCATAAGCCATTCGAGCCTAAGTCTGTGTCAGATATACTCGAAATTGATACCGAAGCAAGACAGCTTGCAAGGGAGTTAGTGAGATAGAATATGTTAACAGCAATATTATTCATATTGATGATTTTTATACTTGTAATACCGCACGAGCTTGGCCACTTAATTGTTGCCAAGCTTTGTGGTGTTCAGGTAAATGAATTTTCTGTCGGGATGGGGCCGCTGCTTTTCCAAAAGCAAAAGGGCGAGACTGTATATTCGTTCAGGCTTCTTCCGATTGGCGGCTATTGCGCTATGGAAGGAGAAGACGAGGGCGACCCTGACAATCCAAGGGCTTTTATCAACAAGAAGCCTTTGCAGAAGATAGCAATTCTTGTGGCCGGCGTAGTAATGAATGTGCTTATTGCCGTACTTATCTTCACGATTTGTATGATGATAAGAACCGTGCCGACTAACGAAATTGCAAGCGTTCAGCCTGGCTCTGCTGCAGAAGAGGTAGGACTTTGCGAGGGGCAGAGGCTTATTAGCGTTGACAATACCAAATCTACCGACTGGGCGGTACTAAGCGAAGCCTTTAGTCAGTATCAGGAGGGCGATATTATCGAGCTTACCGTTTCGAAGGACGGAGAGAAGCATACGTATTTTCTAACTCCTAAATATAACGAGGAGGAGCAGCGCTACATCGTCGGAATTGTAATGAAATCGACAAGAAATCCGATTGATTGCACAAGATATGGCGTGCGAACGGCTTGGACGATGAATGTTGCGCTCTTAGAATCCTTCAAGATGCTTTTCCAGGGGCAGGTCTCGAAGGATGATGTGGCTGGGCCTGTTGGAATTGTCAAGCTTGTTGATGACGCAAAGGATGTAGGCTTCATGAATTATATGCTCTTGCTTGGGCTTATGAGCTTGAATCTTGCAATAATAAATATTCTGCCGTTTCCGGCACTTGATGGAGGAAGGATACTATTTGTAATTATAAGAAAGCTGACAGGAAATGTTATTTCTGATAAGGTCGAGGCGATAATCCACCTTATCGGTATGGCGGCTCTCATCTTGCTTATAATTTTCCTGACCTTCAACGATATAATGAAGCTTTTCTAATAGAACGATTTGATTCAATGATTCAATGAACTAATGATTCAATGATTAAATATATTGCTTTGATTATCAACGAATTTAGAACGAATTTAGAACGAATTTAGAACAGCTTTAGATAAGATTTAGAACAGATTATGCAGGTGATACGATGACTAAACAAGTTAACTGCGGGGGCGTACTCATAGGTGGCGGAGCTCCCATTTCAATTCAATCAATGACTAATGTTGATACAAGAGATACTGACGCTCTTGTAAGGCAGATAGCTGAGCTTGCTGATGCGGGCTGCGATATCGTAAGAGTCGCAATTCCTGACATGCAAGCTGCAGAGTCTTTAGGAAAGGCAAAGAAGCTAACAAGAATTCCTCTTGTTGCGGATATTCACTTCGATTATAGGCTTGCCCTTGCTGCGATTGAGGCGGGCGCTGACAAGATTAGAATTAACCCTGGCAATATCGGAAGCATAGAGAATGTCAGAAAGGTCGTAGATGCAGCTAAGTCTCGTAATATTCCAATTCGAATTGGTGTAAATTCAGGCTCCCTTGAGAAAGAAATGCTTGAGGCATACGGTGGCGTTACGGCAGAGGGCTTAGCAAGAAGCGGAGTCAATATGCTTAAGACCGTGGAGAATCTCGGCTATGACCAGCTTGTTGTCTCCATCAAATCATCCGATGTGAAGATGAATTATGATGCCCATGTTCTACTTAAGCAAATGACGGATTATCCTATACATGTTGGCATTACAGAATCAGGAACTCCTGCTAATGGCAAGCTTAAGTCAGCTATCGGAATCGGAAGCCTCCTGCTTGCCGGCATAGGAGATACGATGAGAGTATCTCTTACTGATGATCCTGTTAACGAGGTTCATATGGCAAGACGAATTCTTGAGACAGTCGGCTTAAGGACGAAGGCAATCGAGATCGTTTCGTGTCCGACCTGCGGAAGAACGGAAATCGACCTTATAGGGCTTGCGAATGAAGCCGAAAGAAGGCTTGAGCCTATAGCTATCGAAAGAAAGAGCAAGGGCAAAAGGCCGCTTAAGATAGCGGTTATGGGTTGTGCAGTTAACGGCCCTGGCGAATCAAGAGAAGCAGATTATGGAATCGCCGGCGGTATGGGCGAAGGCCTTGTTTTTGCACATGGAGAAATTATTAAGAAAGTACCCGAAGATAAATTGATAGACAGCTTGTTGGAGTTAGTGGCAAATGATTAATATTCCTGCAGAAATTCTAAGTATAGAGGAACTTGAGAAAGCCTCTGGAATGAAGGAAAAGGATATCAGCATTTCTTTCTCGAATGTTGATATTCAGAAGAAAAGCTTGATTGCGAACATCGAGATCAAGCTTAATTTTGTTATGCCTTTACAATATGAGAAGCTTATGTGCGACAGGCTGCTTGATAAATTCAAGATTATGCGAAGAATTAAGCCTACGTATATCTACGAGGGAATAAGCGATAAGCAGGTCAAGAAGAAGGCTGACTTAAGAACTGATGCCGACCTTGTATTTGGAAAGGGCTTCAACGCTAATCCGATAAGCTATTATGAGGCCTATGAGCTTGTCGGCTCTAAGGATATGGAGGTCCTCGAAGGAGAGCTTATCAAGCTTGAATCAAGGCCTATTAACAGCAAGAAGAATACCGTGGTCGTCCTCGGAACACTTGCGAAGGATAACAAGACTTTTCCAATAAAGGCCTTTATGACAAATAAAGAATTCTCCGAGCTTACGAAATCTCTTTCGGTCGGGGATTATATTATGGTTCGCGGAAGAATCGAAAATGACGCCTACGAGAAAGAAGCTGTCCTGATGATAAAGGCAATTAAGCATGCCGAAAGAGAACTGAAGCAGGATAACTATCCTGACGGCAAAAGAGTTGAGCTTCATATTCATACGAAGATGAGCGATAACGACGGCTTCAACGAGATAGCTGATGTGGTTAACACCGCAGCGAGATGGGGACAGAAGGCTGTTGCAATTACCGACCATGGCGTCGTTCAGGCTTTCCCGGATGCCGCAAAGGCAGCGAAGAAGCTAAAGGACAAGGGGCAGGATATTAAGATTATCTATGGCCTTGAGGGCTACCTTTATCCTGACGAGGATGCTTATGATGAGAACGGCAATATCGATATAAAGAAGCACGGAACATATCATATTATTTTGCTTGCAAAGAATAAGACTGGCCTTATGAATTTATATAAGCTCGTTTCTTATTCTCATATTGATTATTTCTACAGAAAACCTCGTCTTCCACGCTCGCTTATCGAGGCTCATAGAGAGGGCTTGATTATCGGAAGTGCCTGTGAGGCGGGCGAGGTATATAAGGCTGTCGAAAGAGGCGCAAGCGATGAAGAACTTGACAGAATCGCATCCTATTATGATTATCTCGAAATTCAGCCGCTTGGAAATAATGAATTCATGATTAGAGATGGCCTTGTATCAAGCGAGCGTGATCTCATAGATAATAATCTTCGAATTGTTGCCTGCGGAGACAGACTTGGCAAGCTTGTTTGCGCAACAACGGATTCCCACTATCCAAGTCCCGATGCCGCAATTTACAGAAACATCATTATGAAGGGTATTGGCTTTACTGATACGGAATCCGACTGCCTGTATATGAGAACCACCGACGAGATGATGGAGGAATTCTCGTATTTGGGCGACAGAGCCAAGGAAATCGTAATTGATAATACGAATAAGATTGCAGACATGACCGAGGAATTCATGCCTGTTCCTAAGGAAAAATATCCTCCTAAGATCGAAGGTGCCGAGGAGAGGCTTCGCAAGAGCTGCTATGACAAGGCTCATGAATTATACGGAGATCCACTTCCTGCCGTTATAGAAGAAAGGCTTGAGGCGGAGCTTGGTCCTATCATCAAGGAAGGCTATGCGGTAATGTATGTTGCAGCGCAAATGCTTGTTAAGAAATCAAACGAGGATGGGTATCTTGTAGGAAGTAGGGGCTCTGTCGGTTCTTCCTTTGCAGCAACTATGGCGGGAATCACGGAGGTAAATCCACTTCCACCTCATTACAGATGCCCGAAGTGCAAGTACCTTGAATTCGAAGAGCAAATCGATAAATACGACTGCGGCTTCGACCTTCCGGACAAGAACTGCCCTCACTGCGGCACGAAGCTTGTCAAGGACGGCCTTAATATTCCTTTTGCGACCTTCCTTGGCTTCGACGGAAACAAGGAGCCTGATATAGACTTGAACTTCGCAGGAGAATACCAGCCAACAGCCCACAAATATGTAGGCGAGATTTTCGGTGAGAAGAACGTCTTCAAGGCGGGCACGGTATCCACGATTAAAGAGCGAACAGCCTATGGCTATGTTAAGCACTACTTCGAGGATACAAATACCAATGTAAGCAAGAGCGATATAGATTTGTTCGTAAAGGGCTGCAGTGGTGTCAAGAGAACGACAGGCCAGCATCCTGGCGGAATCATAGTCGTGCCAGATGACCATGAGATATTTGAGTTCTGCCCTATACAGAAGCCTGCAAATAAGATGGATGTCGATATAATCACGACGCACTTCGATTATCATAAGATAGAAAATAACCTTCTGAAGCTCGACATTCTCGGACACGATGTGCCACAGATGGTTAAGCATTTGCAGGATATGACGGGCGTTGACCCAATGAGTATCGAACTTGGAGACAAGCAGACTTTGTCGATTTTTACATCCTTAGATGCGCTTAAGATAAAGAATCCTGATTATAAATTCAGTCACGGCACTTATGCAATTCCGGAATTTGGAACGAATTTCACAAGGCAGATGCTCGATGATATTCAGCCGACAACTGTCTCTGCTCTTATAAAAATGTCAGGCTTCTCGCACGGTACGGCTGTGTGGACCGGAAATGCTCAGGACCTTATCAGAAACAAAGTCGCAACGATCGATGAGGTTATTTCGTCAAGAGACGATATTATGAATTATTTGATCCTCAAGGGCCTGCCTAACAGGGACGCCTTCAAGATTATGGAAACAGTCCGCAAGAATAGGCAACTTAGTGACGAGCAGCTTAATATGATGAAGGAGCATGATGTTCCTGCTTGGTATATTAAATCCTGCGAAACGCTTGAATATCTTTTCCCAAGAGCTCACGCGTCAGCCTATGTAATGATGTCAATTAGAATGGCTTGGTATAAGGTGTATTACCCAGTGGAATTCTATGCTGCATATTTCACTTCGAAGGCAGACGACTTCAACGCAGATTGCATTTCTGAGGATGCAGAGACTGTGCTCAAGCGTTGCACCGAGATAAATTCTCTTGGCCTTGCTGCATCTGCCAAGCAGCAATCAAGCGCAACCGTATATGAAGTAATCTACGAGATGCTTTCAAGAGGATACGAATTCAGCGAGCCAATTCTCGGAGAATCGGACCCATGCAAATTCACTGTTAAGGACGGAAAAGTGCTTCCTCCTTACATGGCAATCAATGGGGTAGGAAGGACAGCTGCTGAATCGATTCATTCTGCATATATGGAAAAGCCGTTCTTTACTATTGATGATGTTAGAAATAGAACGAAGCTCTCGCAGGCGAACATTGATGAGCTTAAGAAGCACGGGCTGTTTGGCGACTTGCCGGAGTCTGCGCAAATGACGATCTTCGACTTCTAAAGCGCGCCATATTTGC
>CAVIGM010000007.1:0-38902 GCA_963642455.1 Anaerovoracaceae bacterium
TATTCGTAGAGAAGTATATCCTGTTGTTCCACCTAAAGTGGAATATTCGCTTACCGATATGGGAAAAGATTTTTTACCTATTTTGGATTCAATCAATTCTTGGGCAGAAAAATATACTTCCAAATAAACAATTCAATATCTGGCAAAAATCAAGCTCCTCACCACTGGAATCAATCCAATGATGGAGAGCTTTTTTGCACCTTACTTCTGAACACGTGACATCAATACTACAGTCTCAACGTGCTTGGTCATTGGGAAATTGTCATAGGCCCTTATGCATACTGGCTTATATCCGTACTGTGCGAGGCTCTCGAGGTTCATGCACAGCGTCTTAGGATTGCAAGAGATATAAAGGAATTCCTTCATCCCGTAGCCTGCAAGCATACCGATAACCTTGTCATGCATTCCGACTCTCGGCGGGTCAACTACAATTACCTCAGGTGGCTCTTGCATATCTGATAGAGCCTTGCGAACATCGTCGCAGATGAATTCGCAGTTGTCGAAGCCATTTAAAGCCGCATTTTCTCTTGCTGCAATTACAGCATCCTCCACAATCTCCACGCCGTACACCTTCTTGGCCTTTGATGCCATAAGCTGGCTAATTGTTCCGGTGCCGCAATACAGGTCATATACGGTCTTTGAATTGATGTCAGGCACAAGCTCAAGTGCCTCGCTGTATAATCTTTCGACTGCTTCGATATTTGTCTGAAAGAACGCAAAGGCATTAACCTTGAATCTAAGGCCGAGAATTTCCTCATAATAATAGTCTCTTCCGTAGAGGACCTTGATGCCTTCGTTTATTACCGCATCGGCAAGGCTGTCATTGAAGGTTCTGATTATTCCGACAATTTGCTTGTCGAGCTTCAGGCTGAGTAGCCTTTCTACATAAGCTTCCTCATCGAAGCCACTCTCAGAGCTTGTAACAATATTTATAAGAAGCTCATTTGTTCTTACTCCGCAGCGCACTACAAGATTCCTAAGAAGTCCAAGGTGCGTCTTCTTATGGTAAAAAGGATAGCCGTTCTCGCGGCAGAATTCGAGTGTTTCGCCAAGAATCTTATTGAAATCATCAGGCACGAGCTGGCATTCGTTAGTCGTAATGATTGACATGAAATGCCCCTTCTTGTGCATTCCAAGTTCAAGCTGCCCGTCCTTAACAAGGTCTCCGAAGGTATATTCCATCTTGTTCCTATATTCATAAGGATTAAAGGCGGCCTTCATTCCCTCGTATACCGACTCATCTATATTGTGCTTAGATAAAAGTCTGCGAAATTGCTTGTCCTTCTCGGCAAGTTGCGTCTCATAAGGAACGCCCTGATAAATGCAGCCGCCGCAAATCTCCGACATATTGCATACTGGTTTTTGAACGGATTCTTGGACGTCTCCATGAATTGATTCTTGAATGGATTCTTGAACAGAATTACAAATATGATTATTGCTCACATTTACCTCCGTATTTGCTATAGAAATCCTTCTTATACTCTGTAAATCTGTCTTCCTCGATTGCCTTGCGGATATTCGACATCATATTTACAAGGAAGTGAATATTATGCTCTGAGAGAAGCATGGAGCTTAGAATCTCATCGGATTTGAAAAGATGCCTTAAATAAGCTCTCGAATAATTCCTGCATACATAGCAATCACATTCTGGATCGAGCGGCTCAAACGACCTTTGATGGCAGGCATTCTTAATGCTTATCTCTCCCCTGCTTGTTGTTGCAAGGCCGTGTCTTGCAAGCCTTGTCGGAAGAACACAGTCGAACATATCTACACCATTCTCCACACCCTCGAAGAGATAATCAGGCGTGCCGACTCCCATCAAATATCTTGGCTTGTCCGCTGGTAATAAATCTGCGCAATCACTTAGAATTTCGAGGAATTGCTCCTTAGGCTCTCCTACGGAAATCCCGCCTATTGCATATCCTGGCAGGTCAAATTCCGTAATTTGTTCGGCACTTATTCTTCGAAGATCTTTATAGAAGCCGCCCTGCATAATGCCGAAGAGCGACTGATTCTCTGTATTGGTATGCGCCTTGATGCATCTTTCGAGCCACCTTGTGGTTCTTTCCATTGAATTTTTGGTATATGTATAGTCAGATGGATATGGACAGCATTCGTCAAAGGCCATCATAATATCCGAGCCGAGATCCATCTGAACTCCAATCGAAGATTCAGGCGTCATCATATGCGAGGATCCGTCTATATATGACTTGAACTTCACACCCTCCTCGGTGATTTTTCTGAATTTGCCAAGAGAGAAGACCTGGAAGCCACCGCTGTCTGTCAATATCGACTTATGCCAGTTCATGAATTTATGAAGTCCGCCAGCCTCCCTTACGATATCCGAGCCCGGTCTTAGATAAAGATGATAGGTGTTTCCGAGAATAATCTCAGCCCCAGTCTTCTCAACATCCTCGGGCTTCATCGCCTTAACGGTTCCTTGAGTTCCGACAGGCATAAATACCGGCGTTTCAATAGTGCCATGTCTTGTTGTTATTCTTCCCCTTCTCGCCTTGGAATTCTTGTCCTTGTGCAATAATTCAAATTTAAGTGCTTTGTCCATAATCTATTCGTATTTCTCCGTAATTTATTTAATCAACATAGCGTCGCCGTAGCTGAAGAATCTGTATTTCTCATCAACCGCCACCTTATATGCCTTAAGTATCTCCTCTCTGTCATAGAGCGCAGAGATGAGCATAAGCAGGGTTGATTTAGGCAGATGAAAATTCGTAATTAGCGCATCCACAAGCTTAAAATCGTATCCAGGATATATAAAAATTCCTGTGGATTTCTCGCCAGGCTCTGCTCTGTAGCCACTTGCTGTTTCAATCGCAACGCTTTCGAGTGTCCTTGTCGATGTTGTGCCGACAGCGATTATCCTGCCGCCTTTATCTATTGTATCGTTGATAATTGCGGCATTTTGCTCGGATAGGGAACACTCCTCGAAATGCATCTTGTGGTCCTCGATATTCTCGACCTTTACCGGCCTGAAGGTTCCGATGCCTACATGCAAGGTTACATAAGCGATTCTAACGCCCATTTCCTCAATTTGCGCAAGAAGCTCTTGGGTAAAATGAAGCCCTGCTGTAGGTGCGGCAACCGAGCCGTCAATCCTGCTATATACGGTCTGGTACATCTCCTTGTCGGAGTCCTTGGCTTGTCTTGTAATATATGGAGGAAGCGGCATGCTGCCTATTTCCTCGAGCCTTTCCATGAAGATGCCCTCGTATTCGAAGCGAATCAGCCTTGTGCCGTTTGCCTCATCATGTATGCCTTCGATGTGCGCCTTGAAGAGCTTATTTTCGCTTAGAACGACCGAATCACCAACATGTAGCCTTTTGCCTGGTTTGACCAGAGCTTCCCAATAATCGCCATTTATGCGCTTTATAAGGAGAAGCTCGATATGTGCGCCTGTCCCCTCTTTAATTCCGTACAGCCTTGCAGGTATTACTCTCGAATCGTTAAGAACAAGGCAGTCGCCCGCTCTGAGATAGCTCTTAATATCATAGAAATGCTTATGTTCAATTGTCTTATCCGCCCTATCAAGCACCATCAGTCTGCACGAATCTCTTTGCTCTGCTGGTGTCTGCGCAATAAGCTCCTTAGGAAGCTCATAGTCGAAATCTTCTAATTTCAATATAACGTCCTCTTTTCTTGTCTGTTTGTATGTATGTTTGTTTCTTTCTTTATCTATATAGTGTCGCCTTTATAAAGGCTCATTAGGCCGAGATGCTCATAGGCTGCTCTTGCGGCCATTCTTCCCTTTTGCGTCCTATAAAGGAGTCCTGCCTGAATAAGAAATGGCTCGTTCGCATCCTCTATTGTCACTCTCTCCTCGCCGATTGCACTCGCAACTGTCTCGATTCCAACAGGTCCACCACCGAAATTTTTGATAATGGTCTCGAGTATATCCCTGTCGAGCTTATCAAGTCCGAGCTTATCTACACCAAGGGCATCGAGCGCCTTGTTGGTAATTGCGATATTTATATTTCCATCGGCAATGACCTCAGAGAAATCTCTTACTCTCTTAAGAAGCCTGTTTCCGATACGAGGCGTTCCTCTTGACCTTGTCGCAAGCTCTGTAAGGCTCTCGCTATCTATTTCTATTCCAAGCACATGAGCCGAGCGTCTTAGGATCTCCTTAATCTCATCAACTGTATAGAATTCGAACTTAGACACTATGCCGAAACGGTCTCTCAATGGAGCCGAGAGACTTCCTGCCCTTGTTGTAGCGCCGATCAAAGTGAATTTTGCGATATCTATACGAAGCGAGCGAGCCGCTGGGCCTTTGCCGATAATTATATCGAGCGCGTAATCTTCCATCGCCGAATAAAGGACCTCTTCAACGGAACGGTTCATTCTGTGGATTTCATCGATGAAGAGGACATCCCCGTCGTTAAGATTGGTCAGAATTGCCGCAAGATCACCTGCTCTGCTAATTGCAGGGCCCGATGTAATCTTAATATCTACGCCAAGCTCGTTTGCAATAATGCCTGCAAGAGTTGTCTTGCCAAGTCCCGGAGGCCCATAGAAAAGAACATGATCAAGAGGCTCGTTTCTGTGCTTAGCGGCTTCGATATATATTGATAAATTGTCCTTAGTTGATGATTGCCCGCAGTATTCGCTTAGATATTGCGGTCTTAATGTAAGCTCGCCTCCAAGCTCGTATGGCTTAGCCTCAGCCTGTGTAATTCTATCTTCCATCATTCATTTACCTCTTAATCTCTATAGCAGATATTTAAGTGCCTTCTTGATATATTGCTCGACACTTAGGTCATTCTCTTCAATATGTGAAAGTGCGGCCTCGGCCTCTTTCTTGGTATAGCCAAGGGTTGTGAGAGCAAGCAAGGCTTCGGACTTCTCTCCGCTTATCAGGCTTGCTGCCTCGCTTGGAACATAGGCGTCTGCCCCCTCGAAAGGAAGCACGTTGACCTTCTCTGACAGCTCGAGTATCAACCTTTCGGCTGTTTTTTTGCCTACTCCCTGAGCTCTCGAAATGGATGCAGCATCGCCTTGAGAAATCATCGCCCTAATCTGGTTAGGGCTTCCAAGCGACATTATTGCAAGGCCTGCCTTAGGGCCAACTCCATTTACCGTAATCAGAAGTTCAAAGAGCTTGAGACCATCTGCGTTCTCGAAGCCGTATAATGACATGCCATCTTCCTTGACCTGCAAATATGTATATAGCTCGATTTCGTCGCCCTCTTTGTGGTTAAGAAGCTGCGAATATTCCGAGACGAATACGCGAAAGCCTATGCCGGCAGCGGTCTCAAGAACGATTGCGCCCTTGTCGTAATATAAATATTCCCCTTTGAGATGTCTTATCATATAATCACCTTCTATCTATTTCTGATTCTATTTCAAATTCGACATGCGGCCCCCTCGTGAGTGGGCGTGGCATATAGCGGCAGCAAGTGCGTCAGCTGTATCATCGGGCTTAGGCACCTTCTCAAGACCAAGTATCATCTTAACCATAGTCTGCACCTGCTTCTTCTCTGCTCGCCCGTATCCGACAAGCGATTGCTTAATATGCAAAGGCGTATATTCGAATACTTTGACATTATTCTGAACACAAGCAAGAAGCGCTATTCCCCTCGCCTCACCAACAAGTATTGCCGTCGTTGAGTTCGTATTAAAGAAAAGTTCCTCTATCGATGCCTCGTCAGGCTGATACTCCTGAATCAGCTTAGTCAGCTCATCGTAAATAATCCGAAGTCGCTCCTCAGGTGGCGTATGCGCTTCAGTAAGTATAGAGCCGTATTTCACAGGCGTGAATTTATTGCCCTTGTAATCCAAAATTCCGTAACCCATAATGGCATAGCCCGGGTCAATTCCTATAATTCTCATTACACAAACTCCCATTTGATTATACTACCAAAGGGCCTTCAAGTCTATTATTTGCAATGCTTGTAAAGCCATAAGAAAAAGAATCGGGCGGCCTAATTGCCACCCGATTGAAGTCTTGTATATTCCTCGCCAGCACTATTTAGTAGAGGCCAGTGATTATGCCATCGTCAGTTACATTGATATTCTCAGCCGAAGGTATCTTAGGAAGCCCGGGCATAGTCATAATATCGCCCGTAAGCGCAACTATGAAGCCCGCGCCTGCCGAAATCTTAATGCTCTTAACAAAGATTTCGAAATCAGTTGGAGCGCCAAGGAGCTTAGGATTATCCGAGAAGCTGTATTGTGTCTTGGCCATGCATACAGGAAGATTACCATAGCCGAGATCCGTAAGTCTCTTAATCTGCTTCTTAGCCGCAGGTGCGAATTGAACACTTTTGCCGCCATATATCTTAGTTACTATGGCTTCAATCTTGTTCTCGATGCTGTCCTCAAGGTCGTATGCGAATCTGAAGTCATTTGGCTCCTCGCAGAGTCTTACCACCTCCTTTGCAAGCTCGATTCCGCCTGCGCCTCCATCTGCCCATACCGTTGATAGCACAGTATCGCAGGAGAGCTCTCTGGTTTTCTTAAGAATGAAATCAAGCTCCTTATCTGTGTCAGTTGGGAATCTGTTGATTGCGACAACGCAAGGAAGACCAAATACGTTCTTGATATTTGAAACGTGGCGAAGAAGGTTCGGAATTCCTTTCTCGAGAGCTTCGAGATTCTCTTCTCCAAGGTTCTTCTTGTCTAAGCCGCCATGCATCTTAAGAGCTCTTACCGATGCAACAATAACTACAGCGGAAGGCTTAAGGCCTGCCATACGGCATTTGATATCGAGGAATTTCTCTGCTCCAAGGTCCGCTCCGAAGCCAGCCTCTGTGACCGTATAGTCAGATAGCTTAAGTGCAAGCTTAGTTGCAAGAACGGAATTGCATCCATGTGCTATATTTGCAAAAGGTCCACCGTGTACGAAGGCAGGTGTGCCCTCGAGCGTCTGCACAAGATTAGGCTTAATCGCATCCTTAAGGAGAGCTGTCATCGCGCCTACCGCCTTGAGGTCCGCCGCGGTTACCGGCTTATCATCATAGGTGAAGGCAACAATGATTCTCGAAAGTCTTTCCTTCAGATCCTTTATAGAATCAGAAAGGCAGAAAATTGCCATAATCTCCGAAGCTACTGTAATCTCGAAAGCGTCCTGTCTTGGCATTCCATTAGCCTGTCCGCCAAGTCCGTCAACGATATTACGAAGCTGGCGGTCATTCATATCCATGCATCTTCTTAAGCTGATCTTCCTTGGGTCAATTCCAAGCTCATTTCCCTGATGTATGTGGTTGTCGAGCATCGCCGCAAGAAGATTATTTGCAGCTCCTATAGCATGAAGGTCGCCTGTGAAATGCAGATTGATGTCCTCCATCGGAACTACCTGAGCATAGCCGCCGCCTGCCGCACCACCTTTTATACCAAAAACAGGTCCGAGCGAAGGCTCTCTAAGTGCTACCTTAACGTTCTTTCCAAGTCTTGCAAGTCCGTCGGAAAGCCCTATCGTTGTTGTTGTCTTGCCCTCTCCAGCAGGAGTTGGTGTGATTGCAGTTACAAGGATCAGCTTGCCGTCCTTACGGTCTGTATTCTTGACGCAAAGAGGATTAACCTTAGCCTTATACCTGCCATACTGCTCTAAATATTCCTCTTCAATTCCCGCCTTTGCAGCAATCTCGGTAATTGGCTTAAGCTTGCATTCCTGTGCAATCTCAATGTCTGACTTGTATGCCATATACTATCTTATCTCCCTTAATTGATTCTACTAAATCGCAATTTAATCGCTATTTAATCGCTATTATTTCGTTTCTATATATTTGCAATCTTAAATTCGCGATTCAAATTTACTTGAAATATTTAACGGCCGATTCAAACATATGAATATCGTAATTGCCCGGCACATTCTTATATAAATTATTCCCGCGTCTTTCGGAATGTCCCATCTTGCCGAAGATTCTTCCGTCAGGCGAAGTTATGCCTTCAATCGCATGAATCGAGCCGTTAGGATTGAAGTGTACATCAGCGCTTACGTTTCCTTCAAGGTCAACATATTGCGTTGCAATCTGACCATTTGCGGCAAGCTGTCTTACAAGCTCATCACTTGCATAGAATCTGCCCTCGCCGTGCGAAATAGGAACGCTAACAATATCTCCTACTTTCATCATCGATAGCCATGGTGACTTATTCGACGAAATTCTTGTCTGAACAATTCTGGACTGATGCCTTGCAATTCTGTTAAATGTAAGTGTAGGACAGTCAGCATCAGTATCTATAATCTTGCCATAAGGCACAAGTCCGAGCTTAATCAAAGCCTGGAAACCATTGCAAACTCCGCACATCAGGCCATCTCTTCTGTCGAGCAGATCTGTGACGCCCTCTTTGATTGCCTCATTTCGGAAAAAGCAAGTGATATATTTAGCGCTGCCATCTGGCTCGTCACCGCCCGAGAAGCCACCCGGTATGAATACCATTTGAGATTCCTTAAGGCTCTTAGCGAATCTTTCGATTGACTCGGCAATTGCTGATGAATCAAGATTTCTGATTACCATAATCTCAGGCTCTGCGCCTGCATCTTGCATAGCCTTAGCTGCATCATATTCGCAATTTGTTCCTGGGAAAACAGGAATCAGCACCTTAGGCTTAGCAATCTTGATGCTCGATGCAGACCAACTCTTTGCCTCGTAAGAGAAGGCCTCAAGCTCGGTATCCGCATCTTCAATATTGCAAGGATAGATATCCTCGAGCTTATCCTCGTAGATGCCTTGCAATTCTTCTAATGTGATGCTCTCATCTTCAAAAGTAAAGCATCCATCATTTGTTACTTCGCCGATGATTTCGATAGCATCGATGTCGTCGATACCGTCGATACATTTGATGCCTTCAGGAATCGTTATATCAGCCGCAAGCTCATTAGCATCCGCAGCAGCGTCAAGCTCGATAAGGAAGCTTGCGTATTTATATCCGAACAAATCATTGAGCTTGCTTGCATTGAATTTGAAGCCATATCCGTTTCCGATTGCCATCTTGAGAACAGCCTCAGCGACGCCACCCATTCCCGGTGTATAGCAAGCAAGAGCCCTGCCGCTTCTTTGAAGCTTGTTTACCACATCGAATAGCTTAAGAAGTGATTCGATTACAGGAAGTCCGTTCTCGTCATATTCAGGTGAGAGCAATACAAGTTTGCTTCCTGCCTTCTTAAATTCTGGCGAAATAATATTTGCAGCCTTCTCCGTTGTTATCGCAAATGATACGAGTGTAGGCGGAACATCGATATTCTCAAAAGAACCGCTCATCGAATCCTTGCCGCCGATAGCCGCAACTCCAAGCTGCATCTGAGCCTTGTATGCGCCAAGAAGTGCCGAGAAAGGCTTGCCCCATCTTGAAGCATCAACGCCGAGCTTCTCGAAATATTCTTGGAAGGATAAATATACATCCTCGAATTTCGCACCTGTTGCTACAAGCTTGCATACCGACTCTACTACCGCAAGGAAGGCTCCGTGATATGGGCTTTCCTCGGTGATAAATGGATTATATCCCCAAGACATAACAGAGCAGTCGTCTGTATGCTTCTTCTCA
This sequence comes from Anaerovoracaceae bacterium, assembly GCA_963642455.1. Taxonomy (GTDB): domain Bacteria; phylum Bacillota; class Clostridia; order Peptostreptococcales; family Anaerovoracaceae; genus Crickella. The sequence goes on from CAVIGM010000007.1 coordinate 9,502, forward strand.
ACGGCAATCTTGTGTACCATAGCCTGAATTGGTGTCTGCTGATATTTACCACCGAATGGCATAAGCACTGTATTAGCTCCGATTGAAGAATCGAATCTCTCCGAAAGTCCTCTCTTAGAGCAAATATTTAGATTGCTTGCGAGAGCCTTGTAATTCTCTGTCCAAGTACCTTTAATTTCCTTATTCTTGAGCTCTGCTTTTGCGGCCTTGCACTCTGCTGTCTTAGGCGCACCGTTGGTATCGAGGAATTCTCTTGCGATATCCACAATCTTGTCGCCATTCCATCTCATGACAAGCCTTGGCTCTTTGGTAACCTTTGCGACAATTGCAACATTTAGATTCTCTTCATTTGCTATTGCACTGAAGCGCTCAACATCAGAAGCTGCAAGAACAACAGCCATTCTCTCCTGCGATTCCGAAATAGCAAGCTCGGTTCCGTCAAGCCCCTCATATTTCTTAGGCACCTCGTTGAGATTGATATCAAGGCCGTCTGCAAGCTCTCCGATTGCAACAGATACACCGCCTGCACCGAAGTCATTGCAGCGCTTAATCATCTTGCAAGCTTCGCTATTACGGAATAACCTCTGGAGCTTGCGTTCTTCAGGCGCATTACCTTTCTGAACCTCGGCGCCGCAAGTCTCTACTGAATGTGAATCATGAGCCTTAGATGAGCCTGTAGCTCCGCCGATTCCGTCTCTTCCGGTTGCTCCACCAAGAAGAATTACAACATCTCCAGCTGCAGGAACCTCTCTTCTTACATTCTCTGCAGGCGCCGCTCCTACTACTGCGCCAAGTTCCATATGCTTAGCTACATATCCAGGATGATAGATTTCGTCAACAAGGCCCGTTGTAAGTCCTATCTGATTACCATAAGATGAATATCCTGCAGCAGCGGTCTGTACAAGCGTCCTCTGTGGTAGCTTACCCGGAATAGTCTCGCTTACTGGAACGGTCGGATCAGATGCTCCTGTAAGTCTCATAGCGGCATATACATAGGATCTTCCCGAGAGGGGATCTCTGATAGCACCGCCTATGCAAGTAGCCGCGCCGCCGAATGGCTCGATTTCTGTCGGATGGTTATGCGTCTCATTTTTGAAGAAGAGCAACCAAGGTTCCTTAACGCCGTCTGCTTCGATTTCAATCTTAACTGTGCATGCGTTTATCTCCTCAGACTCATCGAGCTTATCGAGCTTGCCTTGCTTCTTAAGATATTTGGCTGCAATTGTGCCGATATCCATCAAGGTGATAGGCTTAGTTCTTCCGAGCTCCTCTCTTGTCTTCAGATAATCGTTATATGCGTCTTGAATAAGCTCGTCTTCGAAGCTAACATTCTCGATTATTGTATTAAAAGTCGTATGTCTGCAGTGATCTGACCAATAGGTGTCGATCATTCTAAGCTCTGTAATGCTTGGGTCTCTTGCCTCTTCCTTGAAATAATTCTGACAGAATTTAAGGTCCGCAAGGTCCATCGCAAAGCCGTATTCTCCAAGCATCATCTTAAGCTCGTCTTCGGATTTGCCTATAAAACCGACGATTGTTGCTACTGTAGTCGGTATTTCGTAGGCTGTCTCAAGGGTTGAAGGAAGTTCGAGGCTCGCCTCTCTTGACTCAACTGGATTGATAACATGATTCTTGATTGCCTTGATGTCGTCCTCGCTGATATTACCATAGAGCGCATATACTCTTGCGGATTTAATTAAAGGTCTCTCGCCCTGAGAAATAATCTGTATGCATTGAGCAGCAGAATCAGCTCTCTGGTCGAACTGCCCCGGAAGATATTCAACCGCAAATACGTATGCATCCTTAAGCTCCTCATCCAAGGAAGCATATACTATATCAATCTGAGGCTCAGAGAAAACCGTATTGACAGCATAATCAAAGAGATTAGAGTCGATTCCCTCAGCATCATATCTGTTGAAGAGCCTGACATCAGACAAATTAGTAATTCCAAGAAGGCCTCTTGCATCATTAAATAAGCCCCTTGCCTCTGATGCGAATTCCTTGTGTTTCTCAACGAATATTCTATTTACCATTAGATATCCTCCTAATTATTTGCTTCATCCTGCGAAAGCGCCTTCATGCCTATATCGTGTCTGTAATATGCATTATCGAAGTGAATGCTCTCTACCCTCTTGTATGCCTTGTCTAAAGCGGCCTTGAGATTCTCTCCCTTTGCTGTAACGCCAAGCACTCTTCCGCCGTTTGTCTTAAGAACTCCGTCATCAAGCTTAGCTCCAGCCACAAATACATCGTCTGCAATCTCTTCAGGTATCGAGATTGCATAGCCCTTCTCGTAAGACAGCGGATAGCCCTGAGAAGCCATAATTACGCAAGCTGCACTCTCATCTGACCACTTAATCTCACATTCGGAAAGTGTGCCATTTGTTGTCGCCATCATTATGCTAAGAAGATCGCTTTCAAGCAAAGGAAGCACAACCTGTGTCTCAGGATCACCGAATCTGCAATTATATTCGACAACCTTAGGCCCATTTGGTGTGAGCATAAGGCCGAAATACAGGCAGCCCTTGAATTCTCTTCCTTCTTTCTTGAGGGCTTCGATGCTTGGCTTAAATATAGTCTCCATGCAGAGCTTCGCTATTTCTTCTGTATAGAAAGGGCTTGGTGCGATTGTTCCCATGCCGCCAGTGTTAAGGCCCGTATCGCCGTCGCCGATTCTCTTGTGGTCCATTGAAGAAATCATAGGCTTAATCGTCGTTCCGTCTGTAAAAGCAAGTACGGATACCTCGGGGCCTGTCATAAATTCCTCAATTACTATCTTGTCGCCACTCGCACCGAATTTCTTATCCTGCATTATGGATAGGACAGCCTCTCTTGCCTCTTCCCTTGTCTTTGCAATGATTACGCCTTTGCCAAGAGCAAGACCATCAGCCTTTATAACCGTAGGAAGAGCTGTCTTATCTATATATTTCAAGGCAGCCTCGGCATTGTCGAAGACTTCATAAGCGGCTGTTGGAATTCCATATTTGTTCATAAGCTCCTTCGAGTATGCCTTTGAGCCTTCTATTATTGCGGCAGCCTTGCTTGGACCGAAGCATGGAATTCCGACCTCGCTTAGTGCGTCAACCGCACCAAGAACAAGAGGATCGTCTGGGGCTACGACCGCATAATCAATTGCGTTCTCCTTAGCCCATTCGACAATTCTCGGAATTTCTTTTGCGCCTATATCAACGCATGTCGCATCCTTTGCGATACCGCCATTGCCTGGCAGAGCAAAGATTTGCGTAACATCTTTGTTCTTCTTAAGGCTTTTTATAATGGCATGCTCTCTTCCGCCGCCACCTATTACCATTATTCTCATAAATTTCTCCTTGCAGTATTAGCGAGTAGTATTGAATATTAGCAAGTATTAGTGATGGAACAATCTCATTCCCGTGAAGCATAGAACCATATCATATTTGTCGCAGCATTCTATAACGGCATCGTCTCTTACCGAGCCGCCAGGCTCTGCAACATATTTAACTCCGCTTCTGTATGCTCTTTCGATATTGTCGCTGAATGGGAAGAACGCATCCGAGCCAAGCGCCACATCCTTAACTTGTGCAAGATATCTTGCTTTCTCCTCTGCTGTAAAAGGCTCCGGCCTTCTTGTGAAATATTTCTGCCAAATTCCCTCGGCGCACACATCCTCTTCGTTCTGATTGATATAGCTGTCAGTGATATTGTCCTTATCTGCTCTTCCAAGGCCGTCCTTGAATGGAAGCTCAAGCACTTTGTCCGCCTGTCTTAAGAACCAAGTATCTGCCTTAGTTCCTGCAAGCCTTGTGCAGTGAATTCTTGACTGCTGGCCTGCTCCGACACCTATTGCCTGACCGTCGACAGCATAGCATACGGAATTTGACTGTGTGTATTTGAGAGTAATAAGAGCAACGATAAGGTCTTGCACCGCGCTCTTAGGAAGTTCATTATTTGCGCTTACGATATTGCCAAGCAGCTCTTTATTTATTGCAAAATCATTTCTTCCCTGTTCGAAGCTTATGCCGTATACCTGCTTATGCTCCTTCTTAGCCGGAACGTACGAAGAGTCGATCTCTATGATATTATAGCCGCCTTTTTTCTTTGCCATAAGAAGCTCAAGCGCATCCTTGTCATAGCCCGGAGCAATAACACCGTCCGAAACCTCTCTTTTGATAATCTTTGCGGTGGTAAGGTCGCAAACATCAGAAAGCGCAATCCAGTCACCGAAGGAGCACATTCTGTCTGTTCCTCTTGCTCTTGCATAAGCGCAAGCAAGCGGAGAATCATCAAGGCCCTCTATATCGTCTACTCTGCAAGCCTTCTTCTGCTTATCGCTTAGCTTAATGCCTATCGCAGCTCCCGACGGGCTTACATGCTTAAAGGATGCAGCAGCAGGCATTTGAAGCTCTTCCTTAAGCTCTTTAACAAGCTGCCACGAATTGAAGGCATCAAGGAAATTGATATATCCCGGTCTTCCGTTCAGTATCTTAATAGGCAGTTCAGAGCCGTCTTCCATATAAATGCGAGCAGGCTTCTGATTTGGATTGCATCCGTACTTTAATTCAAATTCTTTCATGCTGTCACCTATATATTCTGCTAATAAATCCTGTAATTATTCATGTTAATTGTTCTTGCTAAATGTTCTTGTTGATAATTCTGTTATCTGCCTCGCCTGTTGCAAGGTCGATATATCTTACATATAGCGAGATCTTATTGTCTTCATCAAGCGCAGCCCATAGCTTATTTGTGAAAGAGTCAATATCGTCTTCCATCTTGACTCTCTTAGGCTCGCCTTGGAAGCTTGGCAGCGGCTTAGCATCGCATACATAGGTATGTATCAAATGCCCAAGTCCTGCTTTTGAAGGATACGAATATAAATATCTTGCGCAGTCTGTTCCCTCGGCATCAACGCTCTTAAGAATGCTCATCATATACGAGAAATCCATATCCTCGAAATTAAGAATACCGCTTATTCTCGGCGTAAGATTAGGTGCATCTGGCTCAAATTCTCTTGAATTCAAGGCCTCAGCGAAGCTCTTTCCTTCCTTAAGTCCTTCATAAACGGTATCTGTCTGATCGCCATTTGTGACAATCAGCTTATTTGCATATTCTCTTATTGCTGCATAAATTATAAGGCTTGGATCCTCTACCTTCGAAGCATCGAAAGGCTCGGTGAATACGGCCTTATCGTGTTCAACAAAGACTCTGTTGCGCGAATTAGCGCTTCTTCCCATGATAAAATACGCTGCGCAGGCCTTGCTGCCGTCAGGAGTCTTGCCGATAATTATGCCTCTTCCAGGGTAGGCATTGTCCTTCAATAATTCAGCGACATCGTTAATCTTGTAAATATCCATTCGTAATCTCCTCTATTGCCTCAGGAAGAATAATCCATTCCGCCTGCTCCATAACTCTTCTCTGGAGAGTCTCCGCCGTATCGTCGTTAAGAACCTCTACGGCCTTTTGCTTAATAATCTCCCCGCCATCTGGAATCTCATTTACATAATGGACCGTCGCGCCTGTCAGCTTAACGCCCTTATCGAGCGCGGCCTGATGCACCTTAAGTCCGTAATAGCCTTCTCCGCAGAAAGACGGAATCAGCGACGGATGAACGTTGATAATTCTTCTCTCGTAATGCCTTGTGAAATTCTCGCTGAGAATCGCAAGGAAGCCCGCAAGCACGATTAGGTCAATCTTTGCATTATCGATTGCCTCTATCATCGCCTTCTCGAAAGCCTCTTGGCTGCCAAGCTCTTTCTTTGTAAAAACAAGAGTCTCTATTCCCGCTTTTGTGGCTCTTTCGAGGGCGAAGGCATCCTTCTTATTTGAAATAACAAGGACGACCTCTCCGCTTTTGATAATTCCGCTCTTCTGAGCGTCTATAATTGCCTGAAGATTAGTACCGCCGCCTGAGACAAGTACGGCTATTCGTGCCTTATTTAGCATATTCTTACCTTTTCCTCTGACTTTTCGATAACACCCATTATATAAGCATCCTCGCCATGAGCCTTGAGAATTTCGATTGCTCTTGCGGCATCCGAAGCGGCAACGACTATGCTCATCCCAACTCCCATATTGAAGGTATTGAACATATCTCTTTCGCTGATATTACCCTTCTTAGCTATAAGCTTGAAGATAGGAAGAATTCGGATATCCTCTTTCTTGATTACTGCGCCAAGACCGTTCGGAATGCTTCTTGGAATATTCTCATAGAAGCCTCCACCTGTTATATGCGAAATGCCTTTAACCTCTATTTCGGAAAGAAGAGCAAGGACCGGCTTAACGTAGATCTTAGTTGGAGTAATAAGAGTCTCGCCGATTGATTTGCCGCCAAGTTCATCAACAGGGCTTGTAATATCCTCCTCTTCCACATTGAAAACCTTGCGAACAAGCGAGAATCCATTCGAATGAACGCCGCTTGATGGGAGCGCAATTATTACATCTCCTGCCTGCATTTTCTTGTTGTCGATAATCTTGTTCTTGTCTACAACTCCAGTGCAATAACCCGCAAGATCATATTCGTTCTCTGGATAGAAACCTGGCATTTCTGCGGTCTCACCACCAATAAGTGCGGCGCCTGACTGCACGCAACCCTCGCATACACCTTTTACAATGCTCTCAATTCTTGTGGGAACATTCTTTCCGCAGGCAATATAATCAAGGAAGAATAACGGCTTAGCACCCACGCAGATAATGTCATTTACGCACATCGCAACGCAATCAATGCCGACGGTATCGTGCTTATCAAGAAGAAAAGCAAGCTTGAGCTTAGTTCCTACGCCGTCAGTTCCCGATACAAGAACAGGCTTCTCTATTCCCTCAAGGTCAAGCTCGAAGAGGCCGCCGAAGCCTCCGACATCTGAGCATACTCCCTTAGTCATCGTCTTAGCGATATGCTGCTTCATCAGCTCTACCGCCTTATATCCTGCTGTAATGTCTACGCCTGCAGCAGCATAAGCCTCTGACTTTGATTGATTGTTAATAGCCATTACTATGTTCCTTTCTGTTCTATTTATCTTCGCTATTCCCTGCCGTTCCAGCAGTATGTGCATAGCTCACACTCATCAAGCCCTATTGCCTCAATTACGCCCTCTAAGGTCTGAAATTCCAAGGAATCGAAGTGCATCTTGTCGCTTATTGCCTTTCTGAGCTTCTGCCCTCTTTCTGTATTTGAATCAGCATATTCATCAAGATATTCAAGGCCCTTCTCGCCCTCAAGTTCGATAATTGTTTTTCTTGAGATAAGTTCGAGGTCGGATACGGATCTTGAGAAATTAAGATATTTGCATCCGTAAAGAATTGGCGGACAAGCAGATCTAATATGTACCTCCTTCGCTCCGTTCTCGTAAAGGAATTCAACGGTCTCTCTAAGCTGTGTTCCTCTAACAATCGAATCGTCCACGAAGAGGAGCTTCTTGTCCTTGATTAAATCCATTACTGGAATTTGCTTCATCTTAGCGACCTTATTTCTTTCCTGCTGGTTGGCTGGCATGAAGCTTCTTGACCATGTTGGTGTGTATTTAATAAAGGCTCTTGCAAAAGGCTTGTGGCTGCTGTTGGAATATCCGATTGCATGAGGCGTGCCGGAATCCGGAACTCCACCTACATAATCGATGTCCTTGCAAAGCCCCTTTGCCTCGTCGTTCTCAGCAAGTATCTGGCCGTTTTTGTAACGCATCACCTCTACATTTACGCCCTCATATGTTGAAGTTGGATATCCGAAATAACTCCAAAGGAAAGAACAGATTCTTTTCTTTGTGCCAGGCTCCGCAAGCTGAACTAAGGAATCGCTTGTAATTTCTACGATTTCTCCTGGGCCAAGCTCCTTCTCATCCTCATATCCAAGCTTCTGATATGCAAAGGATTCGAAGGTTACAGCATAGCCGTCTTCATTTCGTCCGACAAGCAGAGGAATTCTTCCGTATTTGTCCCTTGCGCAGATGAGCTTGCCGCCCTCTTGCAGAATTATAATCGAAGCGGTTCCGTCTATCTTATCCTGAACGAATTTGATGCCATCAACGAAGCTATTGCTATGGCTTATCAAGGCCGCAATAAGCTCCGTGCCGTTAACCTCTCCTCCTGTCATAGCATCAAAATGAGCCCCGTCACAATCGGACAGGTACTCATTTATCAGCTCCTCCATATTATTTATTACGCCAATGGCAAGTATTGCGAATTTACCAAGATGTGATCTCACAAGCAGCGGCTGAGGATCCCTGTCACTGATGCAGCCTATAGCGGCACAGCCTTCCATGTCCATAAGCACATGCTCGAATTTGGTTCTAAATGGAGCATTTTCTATCTTGTGGATTTCCCTTTGTAAACCACGTTCCTCGGACCAAGCGGCCATTCCCGCTCTTTTGGTACCGAGATGTGAATGGTAGTCGACTCCAAAGAAAACATCTGCTACGCATTCTTTCTTCGAAGTAATACCGAAATAACCACCCATCATTGCCTCCTTTTATATGATTAATGATTTATATAATAAATCCTGCGATACTATGATATTATGCAAAGAATAATTCGGAAAGTGTCATAGGATCAATGTACTTACCGTCCTTATATACTCTCATATTTCCAGAAGCAATTTCGTCTATAAGCATTACACTTCCGTCTGCTGCATATCCGAATTCGAACTTGATGTCATAGAGAACCATTCCTCTTGCCATCATCTCGTCTGCAACAATCTGTGTAATCTTCTGTGTCATTTCCTTAATAGCATCATACTGCTCAGATGACATAACGCCAAGGTCGATAAGTCCGTCCTTTGTTACAAGTGGATCGCCTTTTGCATCATCCTTGAAGGTCATCTCAACATAAGCTGGAAGATCCTGTCCCTCTTCGCAATAATCGCAATATCTTCTGTAGAAGCTTCCTACAGCCTTGTGTCTGCAAATAACCTCAAGTCCCTTGCCGAATACCTTAGCAGGAAGAACCTCCATAGTTGTGTCGTCGAGATTAGCGCTTACAAAGTGTGTCTTAATTCCTGCAGCATTGAGCTTCTCGAAGAAATAAATTGACATTCTGAGGTTAACATCGCCTACTCCTTCAATAGTGAGTCCAACAGAGTTCTCGCCTGGATCGAAGACACCATCTTTGCCAGTGCAATCGTCCTTAAATTTGAGCAGGTAGTTGCCATTCTCAAGTTCAAATACGTTCTTAGTCTTTCCTGTGTAAATAAGCTTCATTTCTTTCTTTCCTTTCTGTCTTATAAAACTCACTTTAGATATATTAAATACGGGACATGATATCCTTGTCCTTAGCAATAACGGCTGCTGCGTCAGCTTCTCTCTTCTTGGCAAGCTTAGATGCAATTTCTTCATCTGAAGTTGCGAGAATTTGCGCAGCAAGTAGCGCAGCATTTGCGCCTGCATTTATACCAACTGTTGCAACAGGAATACCCGGTGGCATCTGTACTGTTGAAAGCAGAGCATCCATTCCATCAAGATGAGATGATGAGCATGGGATTCCTATAACAGGCAATGTGGTATTCGCTGCAATCGCACCTGCAAGATGTGCGGCCATTCCAGCTGCGGCAATGATTACTCCAATGCCATTATCTCTTGCGCCAAGTGCGAAATCGCGTGCTTCGAGAGGCGTTCTATGTGCTGAATACACATGAACCTCGAACGGAATTTCAAGCTTCTTGAGCAAATCCGTAGCCTTTACAATAACAGGCAAATCGCTGTCACTTCCCATTACAATTCCGACTTTCTTCATTTGTTACTTAGACCTCCTTTAATTCCTCAAAAAAAAGCATAAGGGCACACTTAGACTGATATCTCAAGTGTGCCCAGACGGTCGGCATAAATACTTGTTCCTTGTTCCTCTGTGGTGCTCCACGTGATTCCGTCAGTCGCAAAGAACATTTATAATTTTTACTGCTTTAGTATAGCATACTTTTGCCAGAAATTATTATGAAGAAATAGAAAAATTTTGTATTTATTTGCATTTCCCTATTTGTCGATATTTATCGATATTTCTCGAAAATTGTCGATAAATATTTGCAGCCCTACAGCTATTGCTATGTTATACTTAAGCTAATTATACGGAGGTATACAATGCGTTATTCAAGACAAAACAAAATACTCGAGCTTATCTCTAAGAACGAGATTGAGAATCAAGACCAACTTCTCAAGATGCTTATTGATTCGGGATATTCTGCAACCCAAGCAACCATTTCGAGGGACATTAAGGAACTTCAGATTACCAAGGTTCTTGCCAAGAGTGGGAAATATAAATATGCACCATCAAGCAATGCAGACCGCCCTATTTCCGACAGATTCATTAAGATTTTCAGAGAGACAACTGTTTCGTATACGGCTGCTCAGAATCTGATTGTCGTTAAGACCTTGTCCGGTTGTGGCAATGCAGCAGCTGAGGGTATTGACTGCCTTGGAATTCCACATCTTGTCGGTACTATAAGTGGGGACAACACCATACTTCTTGTCGTAGATAATGAGGTGAATGTCCCAGAGATTATTTCGATTTTCGACGGTATGATGAGTTACAGGAATGATTAATCGAGTAATAATAGACAATTTTGCAACAATTGAACATATAAGCTTCGATCTCGGCGAAGGCTTCAATGTGATTACGGGTGAAACAGGCGCCGGCAAGTCGGTTCTTGTATCTGCAATCAGCATTGCGCTTGGAGGCAGAGCCGATATTTCTATGATAAGAACTGGCTCTGATAAGGCTCTTATACAAATTGTCGGCGAAAGAGACGGCGAGGATGTAATTATTTCAAGAGAGCTACTCTCGTCTGGCAAGAGCATGTCTAAGCTAAATGGCGAGATGATTACGCTTGCCAAGCTCAAGGAATTCTGCGCTGATTGGGTGGATATCCATGGTCAATATGACAACCAGCAAATTCTTAATCCCGACAATCATATATTGATTACTGATAGATTCAGACAAGATGCGATTGGAGGAGAGCTCGCTCTTCTTAAGGACAAATACGATGCTTATAGAAAGGCAAAGACAGCCTATGATGAGCTTCTAAGGACGGAGCAGCAGGCCAAGCAGCAGAAGGATTTCTATCAATTTGAGTTCAATTATATTAACTCGCTTAATCTCATGCCTAACGAGGATGAGGAGCTATCCGAGCGTTTTCTTATAATGAGAAATAGCGAGAAGATTTATTCTGCGGTATCACAGGCAAGAGCCTGCCTGCATGAAGAGGATAATTCAATTCTTGCAAGGCTTAACCAGATTACAAATGAGCTTAACAGTGTCTCGAATTACAGCGACGCTATAACAATCTTAAGCTCGCAGGTTCAGGATGTATATTATCAGCTTGAGGATATTTCAGACAAGCTAAGGGATATTTCCTCTTCCCTTTCATTTGATGAAGAGGATTTGGATAGAGTATCCCAAAGACTTAGCACAATCGAGGATGCTAAGCGCAAATATCATAAGGAGCTCAGCGAAATCATAGATTATATGAACGAGCTTGATGAGAAGCTTAATCTTATTTCCAACTTCGATTATGAGAAGGATAAGTTAAGCAAAGAACTTGCTGCTAAATATGCAGAGCTTGAAGAACAGGCCGAGCTTGTATCTAAGATTAGACATGAGACAGCTGGCATACTTGAACAGGCAATTATCAAGGAACTTAAGGACCTTGAATTTGCTAATTCGGACTTTCGGATAGACATTCAAAGGCTTGATGAGATTGGGCCTCTTGGCTATGACAGGCTTGAATTTCTCATCTCGACTAATCCGGGAGAGCCTTTGATGCCTATGGCAAGAATTGCATCAGGTGGAGAAATTTCAAGAATTATGCTCGCATTCAAGCATATCATCGGAGACTTCGACCAGGTCGAGACCATGATTTTCGACGAAATTGATACGGGAATCAGCGGCAGAACTGCGCTTGTTGTCGGAAATAAGATGAACGAAATTGCATCGCACCATCAGCTTATTTGCATTACGCATCTTCCACAGATTGCGGCTTACGGAGATGATAATTATCTTATCAGCAAGACGGTCGAGAACAATCAATCGCATACAGTCATCAAACATCTTGATTCCGAGGCTAAGACTATAATGATAGCTACCCTATTTAGCGGAAACAGCTCGGATAATTCTATCCAAGCTGCACGTGAATTGATTGAAGCTGTTAAGCGAAGTTAGGCTTCTCAGTCTTAGACAGTAGCAACGAATAATTCAAAGGCGGTCGTGACATTCATAAGGCCGCTTTTAATTTGCTTATCAATATTATATAGCTCAATCAGAAGCTTCTTTAATCTCTCAGGTCTGAATCCCTTTGCTGCGAAATACGCCTTCTTGAATCTGAACTCATTAACTCCAGTTGCCTTAGCCATTTGGTTCATTGACATTCCGGCTTTATCAAGCTCGATGGCATCATACATTATCTCAAATTGCTTAACAAGAAGTCCGACTACCTTGAAAATCTCGTCTTCCCCTTCCATCGCAATATTGGCAGCAAGAGTCATGGCCTTATTCTTATTTCCGGACATCATTGCATCAACAAGATTAAATACGAATTTGTCGTCCTCTCCAATCATGAGAGCGTCGATAACGTCAATCGTAATTTGATGATTCACACAGGCATTATTTATCCTTTGAAGATCGGCGAGAATATTATTTAGGTAATATTCTCCATTTTTGTTGAAATATCCGCTCAGGTCAATCAGGTATTCCATTTCCCTATTGCCTATCATATTCCCTGCTTCATGAACTCTCTTGCTGATAAAGACCTTTAGTTCCGACTTCTCAAGCCTTTTGAACTCGTACGAGTAGCAAGCCTTAGCCAATTTTTTTCCATAAGAATTAAGGTTGGCGGAATGATTGTGGCTAAGCTCGAAAATTATAATCGAAGAATCGTTGTAATTCTTGTCGGTGCGCGACTTCTCCGCAAATTCAAGAAGCTCGTCGCTTCCTGCCATTTCATTCTTGTGATATAAAGGCAGATAGTCTCTGACCACAATTACCCTAAGTGGCGAAAACATCGAATAGGCTCTTGCGGCTTGCAAAATCTCATAGGCTGTGCATACCGCTCCGTCAAGCTGCACCAAATCAAGCTTCTTTGATTCCTCATCCAAATTCTTATCGATGATCAAATCGGCAGCCCATTTGATAAGATAGTCCTCTTCTCCGTAGAGCAGAACCACATTGCCTATCATATTATTCTTATAATCATTATGAAAATCTTTGTATGCCATATTGTTATTGTACCATAAGATCAAGCCGTCTTATTGCACCTTTTCTGATATCTAAGCCTATTGTTTTGTTTAAGTCCGTTCTATATACACGTATCCCAAGCGCATCGAGCCTCTCAAGCACCTCGCTGTGAGGATGCCCATAAATATTATTTGCGCCAAGCTGGATTATCGCTATTTCGGGCGAACAAGCCTCAAGAAATTCCTCACTTGAGCTGCTTTTGCTGCCGTGATGTGCAATCTTAAGTACGTCGCAGTCAAGTGCATTTGTGCCTTTGTAATATAAAAGCATTTTCTTCTCTTCTTCGGCTGTCAGGTCTCCCGTTATCATTATGCGCACCCCGTCATATTCAAGCATGTACACGGTATTGTTCTCGTTGTCCTCGTTATAAAGGTCAAATTCCCTAAGTGCCTCGCCTCTTGGCCATATCGGATATAGCAGGCAGGATTTCGAGTTCGATTCCGCGCTGGAGTTCCCGCTTGATTCTGTGCGCGATTTATTTATATGAAAAATCTCGTCAGATGCAAAGCCCTTGGCGTTAGATGGCAGCCTGTCATAATTAATCTTGCCCTCTACCCATATTGTTCCGATATTATATTCCTTATTCAAATCCTCAATTCCCTGATAGTGGTCGGCGTGAAGGTGCGTCACGAAGGCTGCATCAAGCTCTTCAACACCATTCTTGATAAGGTATTCCGACAAATAATCGCTGTTCTCTCCTCCGTCTATCACCATATCAACTGATTTATTCCTGATATGAGTGCAATCGCCCTGCCCCACATTTACAAATACTATTTCGTCGTTAAGATAAGGATTGACGAAGCTGATAACGAGCGCCACCGAAGCCACCGCCAGCAAAGCGCCCGCCTTTCGAATCTCCATATAATCTTTTCTAAGAATGCGAACTCTCATCCATTCAGAAGCAAGAACGAAGATGATCAGATAGAAAGAAATCAGCAGCCCCGCATTTCCGCCGTATTTAACAAAGGACATCTCGCCATCCAAATTCAGAAAATCATTGATGCAAGTCAGGGCTTCGAGGCCTTCATCAATCAAAGCAATCAGCGTGTCAGGTATCACAGGGCTTATGCAAATAATCGCCAGCGCTATTATGCACAAAGGCACAAGCAAAGACGCAAGTGTTACTATCGGGATATTTATCAGTAAGGTCAAGGGGTTGAAGCGGTTGTAGTGAAAAGCAAGCAGTGGGCTTGTTGCGAGTTGAACGGCAATCAGCATCGCCAAATAATCATTCATAAAGAATGTAAGTGGCTTGGTCAGAAAGGCAATTCCAAGCATGGCAACAAAAGATAGCTGGAAGCCCGAGCCAAATATCGCATAGGGATTTATCAAGGCAAGAGCCATAGCCGCCGCACTTATCGAGCTAAGAAGGTCTGCTTTTCTTTGAAGATGAACGGACAGAAGATTGATGGACATAACAAGCACAGCCCTAATCGTAGATGGGCTCCACAAGGTCATCTCGCCGTACATGATAATAAGGATTATTATCAGAAGACTCATCGGAAGAGTTCGCCTCTTCTTAGTCAGGAATCTAAGCAAGGAGAAAACGAAGCCTACATGAAGGCCGCTGACTGCAAGAATGTGGCCGGTTCCGTTCTCGTTGAAATCGAGCATGGTCTCTTCGGATATCTCGCTCTTATCGCCGAAGATCATTCCTTTGATAAGCGCCCTTGATTCGCCCTCGAAGCAATTTGCAAATATCGTTCTTTGCTCCAACAGAAAGGTCTTAATCTTGATTAAAGGCGACACGCTGCTTTCGTCTAATATTTCAAGCTTCTTAGCATTGAAGACATATTTGATGCCTATTGATTTAAGATAAAGGGAATAATCGAAGCCGCCGTAATTCATCGCCCCTTTAGGTATGCCAAGCTTGCCCTCGAAACGACAGCGCTTGCCGATGTATTCAATGCCAGATTCGGTCTCCGTCGAATCATCAGACTCCGATTCGCCTGACTTCGATACAGAGTCTTCTGCCTCTGTATCTTTCGAATAAGAATACTTCGAATTTGAATCATAGATACTTACAAGAAGCTTATCCCCAAGCTCCTCGTTATCTGGCCTAATAATCAACTGAATTCCGCTGCTAACAGCTTTTGCAGATATGCACCTACCCTCGACTTCACTTAATGCAAGCTCATCATTCGGCCTCATAAGCGAATAAGATAAGCCAAATAGAACAAAGCCGATTATGAGCATCGCAGAAAGAATCTGCCTCTCCTTATCAGCCTCTTTGGTCTCAAGCTCCATAAGACGTATGCCGACCAAGACAAGAATTATCAGGATAATCGAATCAAGATAGTCCGACTTCTCAAAGAAAATATATCCAAGCGAAATCCCTGCAATATATAGAGCCGTATAAGCAAAGAGCCTTCTTCTTAGCATTCCAATTTCGAGCAAACAACTACACGCACCAATAACGCATATACGCGAATACTAATATAGGCGCCGGCATTGCGGCACCCATATCGGCGTGTGTTGTACTCATCTCTCCTTTCCTCAAATTATAAGGAAAGGATAATTCAAAATTAGCTTCAATTCATTACAGTTTCATTCGTGACTATTTTGTCTGATTTCGGGGCTTTTTTGCAGAAATCCTCTAATTTATCCTTTGATGGCTTTGATTGCAAGGCCTCTGTCGGCCGCCTTAAAGACCGCAGTTCCAGCAACAATTATGTCGCAGCCCGCATTTCTTATCTCTTCAGAATTTGCAGGACCCGCGCCACCATCAATTTCGATAAGGTATTTGTAATTATTGTCTTTTCTTATCGCGTCGAGCCGAGCAATCTTATCGAGCGAAGAAGGAATAAATTTCTGCCCGCCGAAGCCCGGATTAACCGACATAACAAGCACAAGGTCAACATATTCCAATATGTTCTCAAGTGCAGCCACTGGAGTCGCAGGATTGATTGAAACGCCAGCCTTCTTCCCAAGGCTGTGAATATGCTGAATTGTTCTGTTAAGATGCTTGCAAGCCTCATAGTGAACAGTTATGAATTCTGTATTCTCTACTGCGAAATCCTCAAGCAGCAAATCAGGATTCTCTATCATAAGATGCACATCATAGGGAACCGTTGCAATGTCGTCAAGGCTCTTCATAACAGCCGAGCCGAAGCTTATATTCGGAACGAAATTTCCGTCCATTACATCGACATGCAGATAGTCGATGCCCTTATTGCATACATCTTTGACCTCTTCTCCGAGCTTAGAGAAATCCGCTGCAAGCAGCGATGGTGATATCAGTGCCATGATTTAACCTCTTCCATCATTAGAATATATGAATTATATCTTGTCTTGGCGATCTCGCCGTCTTCCATTGCCTGCTTAATCGCACATTCAGGCTCCATTAAATGCATGCAATTAGCATATTTGCATTCGCCCTGTCTCCTTCTGAATTCCGGAAACAAGGATTGCAATTCTTGTCTCTCAACCATAGGTAAATCAAGAGAAGTGAAGCCCGGTGTATCATAGATAAAAGTGTTCTCGTTCATCGAGAAAATCTCGACATGCCTCGTCGTATGTTTGCCCCTTTGCGTCTTGTCGCTGATCATGCCAGTCTTGGCAACCTTAGAATCAAGCATCGCATTTAGAAGCGTTGATTTGCCGACTCCAGAAGGGCCTGCCAGAGCAACAGAATGATTGTCAATTATCGACATAAGCTCAGCAATGCCGTCTCCACTTATGCTATCTACCGCAACAGTGGGATATACATCCTTATATGTCGCAATATATTCGTCAACAACAGCCTTATCCTGCAAATCTTTCTTAGTAATGCAGACCGCTACTTGAATTCCTCTAAATTCAGCTGCCGCAATAAGCTTGTCTATTACTGGGAAATTCACCTCAGGATGTGCAGCTGCGAAGACAACTACTATCATTTCCACATTAGACACAGGAGGCCTGGAAAGGAAGTTCTTCCTCTCCAGGACCTTCGTAATTATGCATTCGTTGTTATCGGATAATTCATATTCTACAATATCTCCAACGTAGATTAGCTCCTTATTTCTCTTAAGCTTGCCTCTTGCCTTACCCATATAGGTATGCTCTCCATCGAGGACGAAATAGAAGCCTCCAACTCCTTTGACAACTCTGCCTATCATATTATTTCCTTATTATTGAGAAATTATTGAGAATCTGGTTTCCATATAAATGGAAATAAATTTCATTGACCTTCAGTAGTTCCACCACTTTCGTCTTTCTTGCAGACCTCAATATCTATTGAAGTACCCTTATCAAGCTCTGTATTTGCCTGATACTGCTGCCACATTACATATCCGTTGCCGTATGCATCAGTATTTCCGTAAGTGATATTTCCAAGGGTGAAGCCTGCTGCTGTGATTGCAGTCTTAGCATCTTCAAGCTTCTTTCCGGTTACTGAAGGAACTGTTCCCTTATCCTTGCCCTTTCCATCACTTATAGTAATGTTGATCTTGCTACCCTTGTCAAGGCTTGAACCTGCTGATGGATCCTGAGCAATGATAGTGCCCTCTGGCTCCTTTGAAGTCTCTTGCTTAACAACACCAAGCTTATATCCGTATTTCTTGAGAGTCTTCTCAGCATCAGCATACATTGTATCTATGAGATTTGGTACTGTACCATCCTTTGAGCCCTTCGAGAGATTTACTGTAATTGTAGATCCCTTCTTCTGTTCTGTTCCGGCCTTAGGGTCCTGACGAACAACATGCTCACTTGAAACATCGGATGAATATACGGCTTTGCCTTCCTTGAGCTTAAATCCTGCCTCTTCGCAAGCCTTCTCAGCCTGTGCGTAAGTCATGTCATGTAAAGAAGGTACTTCTGCGGTATCCGAGAAAAGACCAAGCTTGATCAAAGCGAAGACAAGCAAAGGAATGATGACTATCGCGCAAGCCACGATGATGATGATTCTCTTTTTCTTCTGTTCAGGAGTAAGCGGCTTTTTCTTTTTCTTCTTGCCGTCTTTCTCTTCTCCTTCCTTCTCCTCTTCGATTACATCCTTCTTGCTGATTGACTTAGATGCCTCATTGAAGATTGAATTGCCGACAACCTTTGTAACGAATTCAATATTGTCAAGGTCCTCGATAAGCTCATCAGCACTTGCATATCTGTTAGTCTGGAATTTGTTAGTTGCCTTAAGCACAGCTCTTTCGAGAGCAGGTGGAATTCCAGGTACAAATTCACTTGGTGAAGGAACATCCTCGTTGATATGCTTAAGAGCTACAGTAACAGGATTGTCTCCGTCGAAAGGAACCTTGCCTGTAAGCATCTCGAACATTACGATACCAAGTGAGTAAATATCTGATCTTTCGTCAACATAATTACCTCTTGCCTGCTCAGGCGAGAAATAATGAACAGATCCGATAATCTTGCTTCCTGTTGAAAGTGTTGCGTCATTTACTGCCTTTGCGATACCGAAGTCAGCAAGCTTAACGACACCATCATTAGTTATCATAATATTATGAGGCTTAACGTCTCTGTGAATAATCTTATTCTTATGGGCTACTCTAAGAGCGGCTGCAACCTGCTTACTGATGTTGATAACCTGTCTGTAATCCATCGGAGCCTGCTCAGCAATGACCTCGTTCAGAGTTCTTCCCTCAACTAATTCCATTACGATATAGTTGATATTTCCTTCTCTTCCGACATCATAGACACTTACGATATTTGGATGTGATAATCCAGCAGCAGCCTGTGATTCACGCTTGAAATTCTCAACGAATGTTGCGTCTTTAGTGAACTCAGGGCGAAGAATCTTTACTGCAATATATCTGTTAAGGAGCTTGTCCTTTGCCTTATATACTACAGCCATTCCTCCGTCGCCGATTTTCTCCAAGAGTTCATATCTTCCGGATAATAGTCTACTACTCATCTTCTTAGTCCTCCTCAAGACCTATACAGATTACAGATATATTGTCGCTTCCGCCGTGCTCGTTAGCCATATCGACAAGTCCTTTTGCGCATTCTTTCATATCATCTTCAAAGAGCATCTTCTGCAAAATCGCTCTTTCGTTGACTTCGTCATATAAGCCGTCGCTGCAAATGAGAACCTTGTCTCCCGGTTCAACATATACGTTGAAGCAATCCGGTGTATTGCAGGCATTTGCGCCTATCGCTCTTGTGATAACATTCTTCTTGTTATGAGTCTCCGCTTCAAGCTTGCTGATAGCTCCCATCCTAACAAGATCGTTAACGTAAGTATGGTCTTCTGTAATCTGGTGTATTTCTGAATTATGCAGAAGATATACTCTGCTATCGCCAACATTTGCTATATACATGAGCTTGTCAACGATATATGCAAATACAAGAGTTGTTGCCATTCCCGCGTATTTAGGCTGTGAGTCTGACAGCTTGAGAATAACCTGATTAACATAGTCAACCGCCGCCTCAAAATATCTAAAGACTTCATCTCGTCCTTCTAATTTATCAAGAGGATTATGGTGAACGAAATTCTCAAGTGCCTCGAGTGCAGTCTTGCTTGCGGTCTCTCCTGACTTATTCCCCCCTACTCCGTCAGCGAGCATAAAGAGTCTTTGGTCGGCAAGAACCTTAACCGCATCCTCGTTCTTTTGCCTCCTCATGCCCTTGTCTGTGAAATAACCTATCTTCATATAATCTCCTCAAAATTTAGTTTCGAGTCTTCTCTATTATGCAAAAATAAAAACCTATCGTGTTATTATAAGGCAAAATCAAGCATTTTTCAATAATCTTAGCTAATGGATTTGCCTGAAGGAAGGCTTTTATAGTGCCATCGTTCTCGTTTTTATTTATTGTGCAGGTAGAATACATTATCCTGCCGCCATTTCTGCAATAATCATAAGCATTCTGCAAGATACGAATTTGTATATCTCTAAGCTCATTAATTTCGTCTAATGTGACCTTATATTTAATTTCTGGCTTACTTCCGATTACGCCAAGCCCCGAGCAAGGTACATCGCAAAGGACATAATCGAATGCGTCAAGAAGAGATGCATCCTTCTTAGTTCCGTCAAGCAAGCGAGTCTTAATACTTCCGATGCCGAGCCTTCTTGCGGATGCTTGAATTAGCTCTAATCTATGCTCGTATATATCACAGGCTGTAATGCTTCCGCTATCTGACATCAGCTCTGCCATTGCTGTCGTCTTGCCCCCAGGCGCTGCGCACATATCGAGGACTTTGCTTGAAGGCGTAAGTCCGAAGGCCTCAATCGCCTTAATCGAGGATAGCCCCTGTATCGTGAAGTAACCCTCTTTGAAATATTTGCTTGCCGTCAGATTACCGTCTCTTACCTTAATTGCCGTTTGAGTATCTTCTACTATCTCACAATTAAAGCCTTCAGCTGAGAGCAGGCTCAGAAGTTCCTCGCGCGAAGCCTTCAAAGTATTTGTTCTTATCGTTAAGTCGGGCGGAGTATTAAGAGCCGCAAGCAGCTTCTCTGTCTCCTCGCCATATTGGGATTCTAAGAGCCCTATAAGCTCCTTAGGAAAAGAATATTTAATATCTAAGCCACAGCCCTCTAAGCTTAGGCCCTTATTTGTATATCTTCTTAATATAGCATTTACGAATTTGTCTGTGCCCTTGCTTACAAGCTTGGCAAGCTTGACACTTTCGTCTACTGCTGTATATTCCTTGACACTGTCAAGGCTGTCTATTGCATATATTCCCATTCGAAGGACTATAAGAGTGCGCTTCTTGATGCCCTTCAAGCCGTTATCTGCCAGAGAAGAAATAATGTAATCAAGACGAATTGTGTCTCTTATTACACCTTTAGTAAACGTGCGAACAAAGCCGCTCGAGCAAGACTTGTGTCGCTCTACGGCTTCGTTAATTGCAATATTTGAAAAGGCATCATCGACATATATGCTCTTTAGAGCCTCGAAGCTCGCAAGCCAATTTACTGTCATATAATCTATAGTCTCCTAATCTCGTCTTCCGCCTATTATCACAAGAACTCTAAGCAGATTGGCAAGTGCGGTAGCAAGTGCTGCAACATAAGTCATTGCAGCAGCTCTAAGAACCTTTCTGCTTCCTGTAAGATCAGAAGCATTAACCATATTAAGTTCTTGAAGTTGCTCAAGTGCTCTGTTGCTTGCATTAAGCTCGACTGGCAGGGTTACAAGATGGAAAAGCACAACAAATACGAAGCAGAGCACTCCGACTGTAAAGAAGATGCTCTGAGTATCAGCCTTGAATGTGAAGATCATTCCGATGATAATCAGAGGCCATGCAATGTTCTGCGAAAGATTAACAACAGGAACAATTGTATTTCTGAGTCTCAGCGGTCCATATCCAAGTTCGTCTTGGATTGCATGCCCAACCTCGTGGCAGGCAACGCACATAGCCGTAATGGAGCGGCTGCTATACACATCCTGCGACAGATTAAGAGTCTTATTTCTTGGATCATAATAATTCGTCAGCGAATTACCGCTAATCATATTTATTGGCAGGCGCCCAAGTCCGTTTGCCTCAAGCATTATCCTTGCGGCATCCATTCCCGTAAGCCCCTTGCTGTTATTGATATTTGAATATTTATTGAAGTTGTTCTTCACACTAATCTGTGCATAGAACGTGAAAATAATTGCCGGTATCAGCACTATCATCGATGAATAATATCCCCAGTACATATTAGTCCTCCTTAAGTACAAATCTACTATTTATATCGAGCTTGCGTCCTCTCAGAAAGTCCGCTGTCTTCATTCTGTTCTTGCCCTGCAGTTGTAGCTCCGTAATCTTAAGCTGTCCCTCGGCACAGTTAATTGAGAAAAAATCTTTCTCCACCGTTGCTACTGTCCCGGGTGCTCCGTTTGTAGCCTCCTGCATGAGAGGCTCTGCTGCGTAGAATTTAAGCTGCTGCCCGTCAAGATAGCTGTAGACGGTAGGCCACTCGTAGTAGGCCCTTATCTTTCTTTCGATGACATCTGCAGGCTCGTTGAAATCTGTCATGCCATCGGCCTTAGTAATCAGCTTCGCATAAGACGATGCTGCATCATCCTGTTTCTCATAAACTGCCGTACCATCTACAATATGTGGCAGCGTATCTACAAGAAGCTTAGCTCCGATGTCTGCAAGAATTTGTGCAAGCTCAGTTATATTTCTGCCATCTATATCGCAGCTCGCCTTGCTAATCATATCGCCTGTATCGAGGCCTGCCTCCATCTTCATGATGGTTACTCCAGTCTTCTCATAGCCTCTTAAGATGGCGGTCTGCATAGGAGATGCGCCTCTAAGGTCAGGCAGTAACGAGCCGTGCACATTGACACAGTCGTATTTAGGAATATCGAGAACAGACTGTGGCAGAATCTGCCCATAAGCTGCGACTACTATGAAATCCGGCTCTACCTCCTCGATTGCCTTGATTACATCCGTCTCTTTTCTAAGAGAATAAGGCTGAAGAATTTCGATGCCCTTTGATTCGGCAAGCAGCTTAACAGGCGAAGGTATGATTTTGCCCCTGTTGCCGCGCTTATCAGGTTGTGTCAGAACAAGCGGAATATCGTAGCCTGCTTCGAGGAGAGCCTCAAGCGATGGAACAGCAAATTCGGGCGTTCCCATATATACAATTCTCACTAATCGTCCGTCCTCCCGTTCGTATCTGCTTCTGCTACTGTTTCTGAAGCATCTTCTGCTGCATCTGCATCTTCGCTCTCTTCTTTGAGCATTTCGAGATATTCCTCATTTGTCATAACAACATCAGCAATATCCGTATATAAAATTCCATCTAAGTGGTCGTACTCATGGCATATTACAACCGCTCCGAAGCCCTCGAATTCGTCGAGCTTCTCTTCCCCATCAATGTCCGTATATTTAATTCTTACTTTCTCAGGCCTCTTAACAGAACCCATATACCCTGGAATGCTGAGGCAACCCTCATTTGATGCCTGCTCGCCTTCTCTTGCGATAATTTCCGGGTTGAACATAACATATATCTCAGGCTCTTCATCATCTGGGCAAGGCATTGCAACGAAAAGTCTCTTCATAACTCCGACCTGTGGTGCGGCAAGTCCGACTCCGTCTGCGTCGAGCATGGTGTCTATCATATCCTCTGCAAGCGTTATCATTCTTGGAGTAATCTCCTTGACCGGCTTGCACTTCTTCTTCAAGATGTCCTCTCCCTGAACTACTATCGTTCTGATTGCCATTTTGTTTGCTTCTCCTATTTGCTTATTCTTATTAATTTGTTATTTGTCGTCGGCTCGTATTCAATCAATTTCCTATGTCCGATTTAGAAAATCCCATATGGATTCACGTCTATTTCTATATAGCAAGGCGCGTTTAGCTTAATCATTTCGGCTCTTATCTGCATATACGAATTCATAAAACCTGCACGGCTACCCTGCGGCGCCTTAATAATGAAGCTCACCCTCGTTCGCCCATCGGTCTTAAGCTGCTCCTCTCTTGGCGGAAGGATATTCACTCCCTTAGGAAGCCCCGCCATTGACAGAAGAGTTTTCCTGTACTTAACAGCATATTCCATCGGGCAGTCCGATTCTTCCTTCTTTGATACGAAGCTTACCTGAATTATATCAGTAAAAGGTGGATAATTCATGATGTTGCGGTGAAGCAGTTCGGATTCATAGAAGGCCTCATAGTCACCTTCCGCCGCAAATTTAATTACATCGCTCTCAGGTTCGTAGCTTTGAATTATAACTTTGCTCTGACCAGAGCTTCTTCCCGCTCTTCCGGAAACCTGAGTTATCAGCTGATAAGTCCTCTCGCTGCTTCTGTAATCCGGGATATTCAAGCTAACATCCGCGTTGATTATGCCCACAAGACCGACGTTTCGAAAGTCAAGGCCCTTGGCAAGAAGCTGAGTTCCGACAAGTATGTCAGTCTCTCCCTTCTGAAATGCCTCAAGAACGCGTTTAATTTCGTTCTCAGAGCTTGCCGTATCCAAATCGAATCTTTCTACCTTTGCATCCTCGAAAAGCGAAATAACGGCTTCTTCGACCTTCTCGGTGCCCGAGCCAACATACTTAATATATTTGCTTCCGCAATTAGGGCAGCTATCTACTAAAGGATATTTCCTTCCGCAATAGTGACAGACAGCAGCATTCTCCTTCTTATGATAAGTAAGTGTGATTCCGCAATCGTCACATATAAGCTTATGTCCGCAGTCTGGGCACAGAATCTGCGTCGAGAAACCTCTACGGTTCAAGAAAAGTATGACCTGCTCTTTTCTTTGAAGGCATGCTTCTATTTCGCCTGCCAAGGCCGTACTTATAACTCCGAGATTGCCTTTTCTCATCTCCTGCTTCATGTCCACAAGCTCAATGTCCGGCATGCAGCTTTGGCCTATGCGCTTAGGCATTTCGATTAGCTCATAGATGCCATTCATGGCTCTGTAATACGAAACGACAGATGGTGTTGCGCTTCCGAGTACAAGCACGGCATCGCTGAGCATGGCTCTTTTGAAGGCTATATCCACGGTCTCGTATTTGGGATTATGGTCTGACTTATATGTGCTCTCGTGCTCCTCATCAATTACGATGACGCCGATATTCTCAAGTGGTGCAAAAACAGAGGTCCTCGCGCCGACAACGATGCGTGCCTCTCCGCTGCGTATTCTTTTCCATTCGTGGAGCTTCCTGCTTGTCGTAAGCTTGCTATGTAATGTAGCTACTTGCTCGTCGCCGAAGCGCTCTCTTAGCCGCATTTCCGTCTGTCCGCTTAATGCGATTTCCGGAAGAAGAACTATTGCCGTGCGTCCAAGCGAAAGAGCCTTGTCAATCGCTCTCATATAGACCTCGGTCTTGCCGCTGTTCGTTACGCCTTTAATCAGAAAGCTCTTCTGCTTGCCCTTCTCGATAGCCGAGGAAATACGCTCTACGGCTTTCTTCTGATCCTCGGAAAGCTCGGGAACATCCGAAGACTTTCCCGACGCACGACTTGCTGCTTTCTTAAGATCCTTTTTGCCGCCGACAGCAAACATCTTGATTCCGTCGTAATATTTGATGCCATACCTTTGTCTCATCCAAAGGGCAGTATCTATCATTTCGGGATTCAGCGAACGCTCGGGGTCATAGGAATCAATGCTCTTGATCTTTGACTCGTCACAGCCTGGCACAACGTCTGCCTCCACCACATAGCCGTCAGTCAGCTTATGCTTTTTGCCGAAGGAAACCATGACCTTGCTGCCCTTTCCTACCTCATCAGGTGCAAGATAGGTATAGGATCTGTCAGTCTCCTGACTTTTATTATCTATGACGACATTTACAAAGTGTGGCATTGATACCTCGTTGTCTTTCTTATAACAGGGATAAGTTTATTCTCTCTTACAAACTTATACTCTTACTAACTTACACTCTTGCTAACTTACAAGAGAAAAATGTTATTCTCTGCGCATTCTTTGTACATTTCCTCTGGCCATACAGATACCTGAACCTCACCTATATGAGCCTTCTTGAGGAAGAACATGCACAGTCTGCTCTGTCCGATTCCTCCGCCGATTGTGAGAGGAAGCACATTGTTAATTACATCCTGATGGAATGGCAGCTCGGCTCTATCCATCTTTCCGTCTATCTCAAGCTGTCTTAGCATGCTCTCTGAGTCAACTCTTATACCCATTGAAGATAACTCGAACGCATCCATAAGAACTTCGTTCCATACAATAATATCTCCGTTGAGCTCCCAATCATCATAGTCTGGGGCTCTGCCGTCATGTGGCTTTCCGGATCTTAGAGCACCGCCGATTCTCTTAATGAAAATCGCTCCGTATCTTCTTGCGGCTTCCTTTTCTCTTTCCTTGGACGTGAGGTCTGGGAATTCGTCCTCAAGCTCCTGCGAATCGATGAAAGTTATGTTCTCAGGAAGAGAGATATTGAGCTCAGGATATTGCTGGTTCATATAATCTCCGAGATTCTTCATTGCCTGATAAATCGTTCTGACAACGCTCTCGAGATATTCCTCGTTGCGCTGGTCCGCAGTTATAACCTTCTCCCAGTCCCACTGGTCAACATAAATCGAGTGAATATTGTCGAGCTCCTCGTCTCTTCTTATCGCGTTCATGTCGGTATAAAGGCCAACACCTGGCTTAATCTTGTATCTTCCGAGCGCATTTCTTTTCCATTTAGCAAGCGACTGCACTACCTCAACTGGTCTTTCGTCGACATCCTTAATTGTGAAACTAACTCTTCTTTCGTATCCGTTCAGGTTGTCGTTCAGTCCCGTCTCAGGAAAAACAAAAAGTGGTGCGCTTACTCTTCCGACTCTAAGTCCGTGAGCAAGCTCCTTCTGGAAGTAGTCCTTAATCTTCTTGATTGCCCTCTGTGTCTCAGTAGGTCCAAGTATTGGTTCGTAGTTCTCCGGAATAATCAGTTTGCTCATTGTATGTTCCTCCTATTTATCTATTTTCTCTGCATTGTGGTATCTTGAATACTCGCAACCGCAGAAGTTCTGTCTATATAGTCCGTACTTCTTAGATAGTTCCACACTTCTGCCGAAGCCGTTCTTCTTCTTGAAGTCGACATCCAAATAATTAACGCCCGTCTCATCCTCAAGCATCAAGCCGAGCTTCTTTATCTCCTCGTAATTCTTGTGCGGACTTACCGACATCGTGGTCGTAAAATAATCCATGCACAGCTTCTTGGCCATTACCGCAGTATCTGCAAGCCTCATGGTGAAGCACATGTCGCATCTTGCCCCACCCTCCGGCGCATCCTCTAATCCTTTTGCCATATAAATGAACTTCTCGGGATCATAGCGACCTTCAAGGTAATCAACGAAAATTCCTCTGTTCTTATTCTCCTCGTTGAAGGCCTTGATGAAGCGAAGCAAGCCGTCTCTTCTGAGAAGATACTCTTCTCTGTCCATAATATTTGGATTATAATAATACAAGGTTATCGAATATTCGTCGGCAAGCCTCTCAACGCACGATGTTGAGCAAGGCCCGCAGCATGCATGAAGAAGAAGCTTGGGCTTAGTCGGATTAAGAGTAAGGCCCGAAAACTCCGCTTCATCTTTGATGAAATTGCTTTGAAAATCCATTCTGAACAAGGCGAATACCTCCTTTGAATAACCATCAAATTATATCATAAAGGATAAATATATAAAACATGCGAGGCGGAGAAAAATTCAACTCAATAGGCGACTACCTCAAGGAAGAGTTCGGCAAGAAGACCGTCAAACTCTCAATCGAGGCCGGTTTTACCTGCCCTAACAGAGACGGCACCAAAGGCTACGGGGGCTGCGCATTCTGTTCTGCGGCGGGCTCGGGCGAGCTTGCCTCCTCTATCAACGAACAGATTGATTTGCTTAGCAGCAAATGGCCTGATGCCGAATATATAGCATATTTCCAAAGCCACACCAACACCTATGCCCCTGTCGAAATTCTGCGAGAGAAATTCTATGCCGCGCTTAGCGACCCTCGCATCAAGGGAATCGCAATAGCGACAAGGCCTGACTGCCTCGGTGATGATGTGCTCGAACTTCTTGACGAGATCAATAAAGAATTTTTCCTGTGGATTGAGCTTGGCCTTCAGACAATTCATCCCGCTACATCCAAGCTTCTTAATATTGGATACGACCTTGGCTGCTACGATAAGGCCGCATCCGAGCTTCGCAAGAGGAATATCAAATTCGTTACTCACCTGATACTCGGTCTTCCGGGCGAGACCAAAGAAGATATGGCAGAGTCTGTTAAATATGTCTGTGACAGCGGAATTTGGGGAATCAAGCTCCACCTTCTCAATATTATAAAAGGCTCCCGCCTTTATGAAATGATGCCAGATTACGTTCCTTTCGAAAGCATAGATGAATATACGGACCTTGTTGTCAGCCTTCTCGAGATCATTCCGGAGGAAATCACAATTCACAGGCTTACCGGCGATGTCCCAAGGAGCCTTCTTGTTGCGCCCGAATGGAGCTATCGCAAAAGAACCATTCTCAACGAAATCAACCGCAAATTAAAAGAGAGCAACACCCGTCAAGGTGCTGCCCTCAAATAGCTTCTTTTGAAAACTTCGTAATTTCAAATTATCTTCTTGAAACAATTCGTAATTCCCGAACTTTTCTCGAATTTCCCGAACTTTTCTCGAATTTCTCGAACTATTCTCGAAATTCCCGAACTTTTCTCGAAATCCCCGAACTTTTCTCGAATTCCCGAACTATTTAACGATGATCTCGCCTTCAACTGTTCCTGGAAGTCCAGCTGCATTGCACTCATCTGTATCGATGTGCATAAGAGGTGTGCAATTGTTGATTCTGATAACTACATCGTCAAAGATGAGTGAACGATCATCTGATGTCAGCTTAACCTGAACGATATCATTCTTCTTAACGCCAATCTCATTAGCATATTCTTCGCCGATATGGATATGTCTCTTAGCAACGATAGCGCCCTCAGCTGCCTCGTACTCACCAGCATCTCCTACAACCTTAATTGGAGCACTGCCTGCTGTATCTCCAGAAATTCTGATTGGAGCATCAACACCAAGCTTACGAGCATCTGTCTTAGCAAGCTCTACCTGGAAAGGTCTGTAAGGTCCAAGAATAGCAACTCTCTCAAATGTTCCCTTAGGTCCAACGAGAGTAACTCTTCTCTCATCTACAAAACCGCCACCGCCTGAAAGCTCCTTCTTTGCCTTCATCTCAGCGTCTGCGCCGAAAAGCTGCTTATAAACGTCCTCTGGAAGATGCACGTGGCGTGCGGATGTCTCAACACTACATTTCATTTTCGTCTCTCCTTTTCATACTTTGAATCCTTCATAGATTACTATATTTGTCTCTTCATCTACATCCTTACTTATAACACTATTTGCTATTTTTTTCAATACGAATACGGCTTGCATCATTATTTCTTCAACATACAAATTTTCGTTACTGCCGAAGCCGATGCTACGTTAAAGCGAGATAAATGTTTTATTCTAAAGCAATATCTTGCAACTAAGCTAAGCTGATAACTAAGCTAAGCTAATAACTAAACTAAACTAAGCTAATCTAAGCTAATAACTAAGCTAAGCTAATTATGTATGCATTATGTGATATTGCTCCCGGCAATCCCTTCAAGAAAGGTTCTCGCCTCGTTCGCTCCGCCGCAGGAATGGAAGCTCTCGGATATACGCACGGCATTTTCCTTGTATGTTGCGTCATTCAGCACGGTTTCCAGCGCATGAAGAACATCCTCTTTCGATGTGGATCTCAGCCGGACGCCTGCGCCGAGTGACGAAGAGGAAGCCAATCGCTAAGCACAGGCGTCGCCAAAGATACATCAAGCGACAATCGTCGCGCCCAGCGTCAAGGGCAAGCACGAACGTCAGCAAAGGCCCTTCA
>CAVIGM010000008.1:0-14212 GCA_963642455.1 Anaerovoracaceae bacterium
TTGCCGGAGTCTGCGCAAATGACGATCTTCGACTTCTAAAGCGCGCCATATTTGCGCGAAGTGAAGGCAAGAAGAAGTCCAATCGCCAAGCGCAGACTTCGCCAAAGATTCGGCTGCCGTGCTATTGGAAAATAATAAAATGAAAAAAGGTAAAAAAGTCAGGTGCTTAGCGCTTGACTTTTAATTATTATATGATAATATATTCATATGTTCAAGTGAAACGCAAATAGATGCACTTAAAGGAGGTAAGAATGGAGCCATATATCAACGGCATCGATGAAGAAGAACTGCTCGAATTAGCGGAGCTTTTCAAGATGTTTGCCGACTCGACAAGGATTAAGATTCTATATGATTTGTTCGATGGCGAGAAGAATGTCACAGAGATATGTTCAGACATTGAGATGAACCAATCTGCGGTATCGCACCAGCTCAAGCTTCTTAAGACTTCCAAGCTAATTAAGGCAAGAAGGGAAGGCAAGGCAATCATCTATTCGCTCGCTGATGAGCATGTTAAGACTATCATTGCGATGGGCAAAGAGCACATCGAAGAATAATGAAGAATTTTATGAATTTGAAAGGAAAATTGTTAGGAGGATTTAATTATGAAGAAGAAATTTAAGCTTGAAGGACTTGATTGCGCAAACTGTGCTGCTAAGCTTGAGACCGCTATTAAGAATATTCCTGATGTTAACGATGCATCTGTAAGCTTTCTTACACTTAAGCTCACACTTGAGGCTGACGATGATAAGTTCGATGCTGTAGTTGATGAAGTAGTTAAGACTGCCGGAAAGGTTCTCCCAGATGCAAAGATTATCCTCTAATGAGAAGAAGTTGCTAATACGCATAATCATCTCTGCGGTAATATTCTTTAGCTTGCTTATCGCTGAGCATGCTGGCGCACTTTGGGCGATTTCGGACAATGCTTTTGCGATGATAGGGCTGTATCTTATACCATATTTCCTTTGCGGCTACGAGGTTGTCATTAAATGCTTCAGAAGAATCGCTAAAGGTCTTATGCTTGACGAGACTTTCCTTATGACACTTGCAACAGTAGGTGCTTTTGCTACTAAGGAATACAGCGAAGGCGTTGCCGTAATGCTTTTCTATGTAGTCGGAGAATTCTTTCAAGATTATGCAGTTGGCAAATCAAGAGAATCCATTAAGACCTTGCTTAGCATTGCGCCTGAATATGCAAATGTAGAAAGGGCAGATGGAAGCATTGAGGTAATTGACCCTGAGGATGTTCAAATCGGCGATGTTCTTCTTGTAAAACCAGGAGAGAAGATTCCGGTTGACGGTACGGTAATCGAGGGACATGGCTATGTTAATACATCGGCCCTGACAGGAGAATCTGTTCCTCGTGAGATTAGCACTGGTGAGGAGATTATTTCCGGATGCATCAATGGGGATACTGCTCTTAGAATAAGAGCCGATAAGCTCTATGACGATTCGACAGTTGCACAGATTCTCGAACTCGTTGAGAATGCTGCATCTAAGAAGTCTAATACTGAGGCATTCATCACAAGATTTGCAAGATATTACACGCCTTTTGTAGTAGCATGCGCTGTAATCCTTGCTTTCATTCCACCAATCTTTGTTGGAAATATAAGCGACTGGATTCTCAGAGCCTGCACATTCCTTGTAATTTCTTGCCCATGCGCGCTTGTAATTTCTGTTCCACTATCGTTCTTTGGAGGAATCGGAGCAGCCTCGAATATAGGTGTGCTGGTTAAAGGCTCTAACTATCTCGAAATGATGGCTAAGCTCGATACTCTTGTAAGTGACAAGACAGGCACACTTACCGAGGGCAAATTCAAGCTTGTAAATTGCGAACCTGCAAATGGCGTCACAGAAGAAGAACTTTTATATTATGCGGCAGCTGCAGAATTCAATTCAACGCATCCTATCGCTCTTGCGATTGTCGAGGCTTATAAGGGCCAGCTTGATGCAAGTCTTATCAAGGACGTTGTAAATGAAGCGGGCAAGGGCATAAGCGCTCTTGTAAAAGAGCATAGGGTTGCTGTCGGAAATAGGAAGCAGCTCGAGGCAAAGGGAATCACAGGCCTTGAGGAATTCGATGGAACGACGGTTTTCGTGGCCGTAGATGGCGAATATGCCGGAAGACTTGAAGTATATGATGCACCTAAGCCACAGGCAAAGGCTGCTATCGCAGATCTTGATAAGCTCGGTGTAAGAAGGACGATTATGCTTAGCGGAGACTCTAAGGCGGCAGCAGCAAAAGTCGCTAATGAGCTTGGCATTACAGATTACAGAGCAGGTCTTCTTCCACAGGAAAAGGTTGCTTGCGTAGAGGAGCTTCTTGACTCAAATGCTGATTCAAATAAGAAGCTTGCCTTTGTCGGCGATGGAATAAATGACGCACCTGTTCTTTCGAGATCGGATATCGGTATTGCGATGGGATCGCTCGGATCTGATGCGGCAATCGAGGCAGCGGATATTGTCATTATGGATGATGATATTTCGAAGATTCCTACACTTATTAGAATTGCAAGAAAGACAGTTGGAATTGCTAAGACAAATATCGTATTTGCGCTGACCGTCAAGGCTGTATGCCTTATACTCGGAGCTCTTGGTATTGCCGGAATGTGGCTTGCAGTATTTGCCGATGTAGGCGTTGCGATGATATGCATACTTAATTCCATGAGAATGCTCAAGTTCAAATCTTGACATTCAAATCGAAAGGTAGTACTATCCTTGAGGACAAAGATAGTACTATCTTTCACAATATAATATTTAATAAATTAGCTAGGGGCGCTTGATGCTGAGATAGGGATGCAAATCCCGGTCCCTCATAACCTGAACAGGATAATGCCTGCGTAGGGAAGCAATTTTGTAATAATTGCAGAATCAAGCCCTCCTTATATGAAGGAGGTTTTTTTATGAAAATCAAAGAATTAACAACTTGTGCAATTTGTATTGCACTGGCAACTGTATGCAGCATGATTAAGATCTACGAATTCCCATTCGGCGGTTCGGTGACTTTATTCTCAATGCTTGTAATTGTTCTTCCTGCATGGATATACGGCTGGAAGAAAGGTGTGCTGTGCGGCCTTATCTACGGAATCATACAATTTATCCTTGGACCATACATTGTATCTGTTCCACAGGTTATATTTGATTATGTGCTTGCATTCAGCATCATGGGAATTGCGGGCTTTTTCAAGGATTCAAAGAACAGCCTTATCAAGGGATATTCCATTGCGATAGTAGGAAGATGGGTTATAGCAACTATGGCTGGCCTTGCTTGGGTTGCTGCAGGCTCAACTGCCTGGGATGGCTGGAGTCCTCTGCCTTACTCCATGGCATATAATGCAGCATACATTTTTGCAGAAGGCATAGTAACTATAATCGTGCTTTCACTTGCACCTATGAAGAAAGCTCTTGCAAAGGTCAAGGAGAGCGCTTTGCAGTAATTTTCCTTGCAATTTCAATGATTGTGGTGTATATTATAGGCAAGTCAGTTATTTCACGGAAGAGTGGGCGAAACCCCACTCTTTCATTTATGTTTTGAGATTTTCGGAGGAATAATATATTGCATAAGGATGAGATACTAAGCAGGATTGAAGAAATACTTCAAGATTATCTTGCGGACAAGGATCTGGAGATTTATCAGATTCAGTATAAGAAGGAAGGGCCTGATTGGAAGCTTAAGCTTGTCCTTGATAAGACAGAGAATGCCGAGGCTGAATATGTAAATATCGAGGAGTGCGAGGCTGTAAGCAGATTCCTAAGTGATAAGCTTGATGAAGAGGACATCATCGATAGAGCATATCTTCTGGAGGTATCGTCGCCAGGGCTTGATAGAGAACTAATCAAAGATTCGGACTTCACAAGATTTGCCGGAAGGCCAGTTGAGCTTAAGCTCTACGAGGCAATCGATGGCAACAAGAAGATTGAAGGGAATTTGATTGGAAAAGACGGAGACCTTGTTAAGCTCGAAATTGACGGGCAGACGAAGGAAATCCCCGCAAAGAAGATCTCAAAGATAAATTTAGCAGTAATTTTTTAGCAATAGTTAATTATTTTATACATAATCTTGTGTATTTATTTACATAGCAATAAGGAGGAAAAGATGAACAAGGAATTTCTGGATGCGCTCTCTGATCTTGAGCGCGAGAAGAATATTTCAAAAGAGGAAATTATTAAGGCCATTGAGGATGCAGTAGAGAATGCATACAAGAAGAATTACGGCGACTCAAATATCAGAGTAATAGTTGATAGAGAAACAGGCGAAGTAATGGTTCTTATGGCTAAGGAAGTAGTAGAAGAAGTCGAGAATGAAGGAACCGAGGTATCCTTGGCTGAAGCTAAGTCCTACGACGAGAGTTACGAAATCGGAGACTTGGTAGAATACCAGATTGATCCTAAGGACTTCGGCAGAATTGCTGCTCAAGGAGCTAAGCAAATAGTTGTTCAGAAGATCAGAGAAGCAGAAAGAAGCAATTCCTATAATGAATACAGCGACAAGATAGGTGATGTTGTCAGCGGAAAGATTGAAAGAATAAATAACGGAACAATACTTGTTTCACTTGGATTAACAGAAGGCGTAATCACATCAAGAGAGCAGGTAAGAACAGAGAACCTTAAGGTCGGAGACAGAATTAAGGTATATATCAAGGATGTTAAGAAAGATAGCAAGGGACCTCAGGTCTTCCTTTCGAGAACACATCCGGGCCTTGTAAGAGGACTTTTCGAGCTCGAAATTCCAGAGATTGCAGACGGAACTGTTGAGGTTAAGAGCATAGCAAGAGAGGCCGGTTCTCGTACGAAGATTGCTGTATATTCAAATGACGAGAATGTAGATCCTGTAGGAGCTTGCGTTGGTAATAGGGGCTCAAGAGTACAGAATATTGCAGACGAGCTCTTCGGTGAGAAATTAGACATCATTATATGGGACGAGGATCCAGCTGTTCTTATTAGAAATGTTCTTAAGCCTGCAATTGTTGAAGGCGTATATGTCAACGAGGAAGAGCAGATGGCAACAGCTGTAGTGCCTGAGCAGCAGCTCTCCTTGGCAATCGGAAGAGAAGGACAGAATGTAAGACTTGCCGCCAAAGTAAGTGGATGGAAGATTGATATCAAGAGCAAATCCCAGCTTGAGGAAAGCGGATTTGATTTCGATGAATATGACGATAATAATGACGAATACGAGGACGAGGATGAAGAAATCTAATCCAATGCGCCGCTGCATAGGCTGTATGCAATCCTTCCCACAGGAGAATTTGATACGGCTTACTAAGCAGGATAACGTTATTAAGATTGATTATTCGGGTCGAGCAAATGGACGAGGCATGTATTTGTGCAGGAACGAAGAATGTGTTCAGAACGCATTCAAGAGGAAGTCATGGAATAGACAGTGCAGATGTATGCTTGACAGCGCAATGCTCAATCAACTTAATTTAGAACTACTTAAGGAGGTTAAGAATGTCAAAGAAAGCTAAAGATATTATGCAGGAGCTTGACATTTCATTGCAGGAATTAAAGGACTATTCAACTAAGCTTGGAATAGAAATCAAAACTCAGAATAGCAATATAGATGACAAGGATGTAGGGAGATTAGAGAGCACGATTAATCTTATGAAGGGCTCTTCGACCTCTTCTTCTGCAGGTAAGAACAAGCCTAAGATTAAGGCCGTTCCGATTATAAATAAAGATAAGCCAATAGCAAAGGCTCCAATGGGCAAGCCGGTTGCTAAGCCTGTGCCTAAGAAGGAAGAATCTGCGGATGCTAAGGAAGATATTAAAGACGAGGCATCTGATAATGCTAAGCTTGATTCTAAGTCGGCTACAATCGAAGTAAATGAAGAGGATGGCAAGGCTTCGGCAGCTGCTGAGCTTAGCGCTGAACAAGAATCTGCAAAGAAGTCAAGCGAGGCTAAGACAACAA
This sequence comes from Anaerovoracaceae bacterium, assembly GCA_963642455.1. Classification (GTDB taxonomy): domain Bacteria; phylum Bacillota; class Clostridia; order Peptostreptococcales; family Anaerovoracaceae; genus Crickella. The sequence goes on from CAVIGM010000008.1 coordinate 5,909, forward strand.
AGAAGAAAGCAAAGGCAGAAGATTCGACAGATGCCGCAGCGAAGACTGATGCAAAGACTGAAGCAGATGCTCCAGCAGGCGATTCAACAGCAGCCAAGACAGTAGCTCCAGCAGAAGAAAAGCCTGAGGAATATGTAAATGCTCCTGGCAAGCCTATGCGCTTCAAGAAGGTTATTGATGCAAATGACAGCAAGGAAATTGCAAAGAAGGCTCAGGAACAAAAGAGCGAGCAAAGAAAGAACAAGACAAGATCTGAAGGCACAGATGGCAAGCCTCGCAGAGCTGACAGAAACGAGCACGGCGAGCGTTCAGACAGAAACAATCGCGGAGAGCACAAGAACTTCTCAAAGGATAAAGACGAGGCTTCAGATCAGAAGAAACAGGCTCGCCCAGGACAGCGCAAGACAGCTTCCGGCACATCCAATGCTCCTACAGAGACAAAGGGCAAGGGCAAGAGCAAGAAATTTTTCGATAACAAAGACAAAGAGAAGCAGAGCAAATTCGACCGCCGCGAAGACGGAAGAAATACTAAGAATAACAAGAATGCATATATAGATGATGGCTCACTTGAGAAGCAGACTCGCCATAAGAGAAAGAACAAGCCTAAGGACGAGCCACAGATAGATATCGAAGAGCTGCTGCCAGAGGGCACAATCGCAGTAACAGTTCCAATCACTGTTGCGGGACTTTCTGAGCAGGCTGAGATTTCTGTTTCGAAGATTATCATGGCAATGATGAAGATGGGCGTTATGGCAACCATCAACCAGACCTTAGATAAGGATGCAGTTGAGATGCTCGCTGAGGATCTCGGACTTCAGATTGTCGTAACCGAAGAGCAGGAAGAGCTTGTAGAAGAGGGCATCGATAACCATGAAGATAATGTTAAGGATCTGAAGGAGCGTTCACCTATTATCACTGTAATGGGACACGTTGACCATGGTAAGACCTCGCTTCTTGACGCTATTCGTAACACAAATGTAACGGCAGGAGAGTCGGGCGGAATCACTCAGCATATCGGTGCGTCCGAGGTTGAGATAAATGGCAAGAAAATTGTCTTTCTTGATACGCCAGGACACGAGGCCTTCACAACAATGCGTGCAAGAGGTGCGCAAGTTACGGATATCGCAGTTCTTGTAGTAGCTGCCGATGATGGTGTAATGCCTCAGACCGTAGAGTCAATCAGCCATGCAAAGGCTGCAGGCGTACCTATTATCGTTGCAATCAACAAGATGGATAAGCCTGGTGCAAATCCTGACAGAGTTAAGCAGGAACTTACTGAGCACGGAATTCTCGTAGAAGACTGGGGTGGAGATGTAATTTCTGTTCCTGTTTCGGCTAAGAAGGGCGAAGGAATTACAGACCTTCTTGAGATGATTCTTCTTCAGGCCGAAGTTCTTGAACTTAAGGCTAATCCTGACAGACTTGCTTCTGGATCTGTTATCGAGGCAAGACTTGACAAGGCAAAGGGCCCTATTGCAACAGTCCTTGTTACAAATGGTACATTGAAGTCAGGACAGAGCGTTGTTGCAGGTACTTGCTCGGGTAAGATTCGTGTAATGACAAATTTCCGTGGAGATGTTATCCGCAAGGCAGGCCCAGCTACCGCAGTAGAAATTCTCGGATTATCCGATGTTCCTAATGCAGGTGACTCGTTCAATGCTGTTAAGGACGATAAGCTCGCAAGAGAAATCGCAGGCAAGCGTCTTGAGAAGATGAGAGAGGATGTTCTTGCTAAGAATGCAAGCACAACACTCGATAAGCTCTTCTCACAGATTCAGGAAGGACAGACCAAGGAGCTCAACCTCATTATCAAGGGAGACGTACAGGGCTCAGTTGGCGCTATCATTTCTTCACTTGAGAAGCTCGAGACTCCTGAGGTTAAGATTAGAGTAATTCACTCAGGCGTAGGTACTGTTAACGAATCAGATATCATGCTCGCTGAGACCTCGAATGCTATTGTTATCGGCTTCAATGTAAGACCTACAACAGCAGTAATGAATCAGGCCCAGGATGCCGATGTCGAGGTAAGACTCTACAGAGTTATTTACGATATCATCGACGATATTTCGGATGCTATGAAGGGTATGCTCGATCCTGAATTCAAGGAAGAGGTTCTTGGAAAAGCAGAGATCAGAGAGACCTTCAAAGTACCAAATGTTGGAATCATCGGTGGTGCCTATGTTAAGGAAGGAATCGTTAAGCGCAACGAGCAGATTAGACTTGTTAGAGACGGCATCGTAATTCACGAGGGCACAATTTCATCTCTCAGAAGATTCAAGGATGACGTCAAGGAAGTTGCTGCAGGCTACGAATGTGGTATTGGTATCGAGAATTACAACGATGTTAAGCCTGACGATATCATCGAATGCTTCACAATGGTTGAGATTAAGAGATAGGATTGATATATGGCAAGATATAGACAGGGAAGATTAGGCGAAGAGATTAAGAAAAGCATTAGCTCCTTTCTCATAAATGGAATTAAAGATCCGAGACTGGCAAATAGAATAATTACTATTTCCGGAGTTGATGTAACAAGCGATGGAAGTTATGCGACAGTATATGTTACACCTCTTGTTCTATCCGGAGAGGATGGGCAAGCTGTGAATGAGGAAGTGCTTGAGGGCTTCAAGAAAGCCTCAGGCCTTCTCAGAACTCAGGTGGCAAAGGACGTTAAGCTTCGCCATACACCAGAACTTATTTTCAAGATTGATTCATCTATGGATTATGGCAGAAAGATCGATTCGATAATCGATGAGATCAATAAGTAAATCGCAGCAAAGCTTGCAGCAAAGACTAACTGAAAGGTAATTATAATGAACAATATAAGCATTAGAGATTTTGCCAAAGAAATATTGAAGCTTGATAGCATCGTGATATTTCCACATATCAATATCGACGGAGATGCGCTTGGCTCTTCAGCCGCAGTATGCATGAGTCTAAGAAAATTAGGCAAGATGAGCTATGTGGTATATGACAAAGAAATTCCAGATAATCTTGATTTTCTTGCTAAGGATGTGCTTACTGACGGCTCTAATCTGCCGGAAGAATTCGACCTTTCTCTTATGCTTGACTGCACAGGATATAACAGAATTCTCGGTCGCGAGGAAATCTTCAATAGAGGCAAGCTCAAGGGATGCATTGATCATCACGAGGCAGCTAATGCAGACATTCATTATGATTTCAATTATTGCGAGCCTGATAGTGCGGCAACAGGAGAACTTGCCTATATGCTTATCAAGGAACTTGGTGCTGAGATAGATCTTGATATTGCCAATGCGATTTTCACTGCAATAACAATGGATTCGGGCAATTTCCAGTATTCAAATACCTCGGCAAGAACTCACAAGATAGCAATGGAACTATATGATGTTGAAGGCTTCAATTCCAAGCCTGTCAGCTCGCTTATTTATGACAGAAATCCTAAGAGCATTGTTCAGCTCGAGAGTATGGTTAAGTCAAGGCTTGAATATTACAAGGACGGCAAGATTGCAGTTGGAACAATTACTGCAAAAGACCTTGAATTAACAGGTGCTAAGCTTGCGAATGTTGATGGTCTTGTTTCCGACATCCTTTCGATAGAGGATGTTGTTCTTTCCGCTCTTGTTAAAGAAGCAGAGGATTGTGTGAAGGTTAGCCTTCGTTCGCTTGGGAATGTAAAAGCTTCTGAGGTTGCTCAGACTTTCGGTGGCGGCGGACATTACAACGCAGCAGGATTAAGGTCAGAAGAGTTGTCAGTAGAAGAGCTCAAAGAGAAGCTGATACCCGAGCTTATCAAGGCGGTCGAGGCGGTCGAATAATGGCAGCAATAGAAGGTGTAATCGTTGTAAATAAGCCAAAGGACTGGACCTCGCATGATGTTGTTGCCAAGCTAAGGACTGCCTATGGAGTTAAGAGAATCGGACATACAGGGACGCTTGATCCAATGGCAACAGGCGTTCTTCCGATATGCATAGGCAAGGCTACGCGCATGATTGAATATTATGATGAGGACATCAAGTCTTATCATGCGACCATGAAGCTTGGGCAGATAAGCGACACCCTTGACATTACGGGGCAGATTCTCGAGCAAAGAGCTTTTGCACATATAAGCGAGGATGACATCCTTAAGGCTTTTGAAGCATATAAAGGCTGGATAGAGCAAATCCCGCCTAAATTCTCCGCAATAAGAATTAACGGACAGAGAGCTTACGACCTTGCAAGGAACAATCAGGAATTCGAAATCAAGGCAAGAAAGGTCTTCATCAAGGATATCCAAATTAGCAGCATCGATCTTCAAGATGGAATCATAAGCTTCGATGTATGGTGCTCGAAGGGCACATATATCAGGACTATTTGCGACGATATAGGAAGGGCGCTTGGCTGCGGAGCTATAATGACCGAACTCTGCCGAACATCGAGCGGATTTTTTGCACTCTCTGAATCGACAGAGCTGCAGGCAATACTTGATATGTCAGATGAGGAAAGGCGAGCGCTTGTTCTTCCGATTGACAAGACTCTTACGAATCTTGGCATAGTCGAGCTTAACGATGACAGAGTTAAATTCTTCCTTAATGGCAACGAGTCGGGAAGAATAGGATATAGCATAACAAAGAATGCTAAGATTTATAGAGTATATAATAAGGGGCTGTTTCTTGGTACAGCTTCAATAGATGACAAAGGAGAACTTAAGGCCTTAAAGGTCGTGGTTGACAGATAAATGCAGGTAATTAACAGTATTGATAATATGGCGATAGCTGATGAGCTTGTCGTTGCGCTTGGAACCTTCGATGGCATACATATCGGCCATCAGCAGATTCTACAGGATGCGATTACCGAGGCCAAGCAGCACGGATATAAATCAGCATGCTATACTTTTTCTAATCATCCGCTGAATTTTCTAAGAAGGCTTGATTATGAGGATGAAGGCTCGGTAAGACTTCTTTGCAGCGAGGAACAGAAGCTCGAGATCTTAGAGGAGATGGGCTTCGACTATATAATAAATGTTCCATTTGACACCACAACGATGAATATGAGAGCCCTTGATTTTATCAACGACATTCTGTACGAGAAGCTCCATGCCAAGATTGTATGCTGCGGCTTCAATTATAGCTTCGGAGTAAGGGCAGAGGGAAATGTCAGCACACTTACAGAAGAGGGCCAGAAGCTTGGAATTAAGGTCAAGGCGCAGGACGCGGTAAGATATGATGGTAAGATTGTAAGTTCTACTGCGGTAAGAAGCCTTGTGAGAGAAGGGAATTTCGAGCTTGCCAATAAATATCTTGGCAGGAAATATTCTGTATCGGGCAAGGTGGTGCACGGCAATAGAATCGGAAGAGATATCGGCTATCCGACTATGAATCTCACTATACCGGCCGAACTCGAAATGCCGCCTAACGGCGTTTATTTCTCGAAGGCAGTGGTAGATGGCATAGAATATAAATCAATTACAAATATCGGCTGCAGACCTACGGTAGGAACAAGAGAGAAGGTTCTCGAGACACATCTTTTCGATTTCGATTCGGAGGTCTATGGCGACAGAATAACCATCAAGCTTCTTAAATATCACAGGCCCGAGATTCGCTTCGACAATTTCGAGCAGCTTTCGAGACAGATAAGTCTCGACTGCGAGCTTGCATATAATTACGAGGGGCATTTAGCGGACTGAGAGCAGACAGCACGCAATTATAATTCATAAGATTATAATCCGAAAAAAACAATAGACATTGGAAACTCAATGTGTTAATATTCAAATGTTGCAAAATACCTTGGCTTCAGTATCCGGCTACTCCGGCGCTTACGAAGCCTCGGCGAATTAAGAGTAAAGGAGAATAATAACTATGCTTACAAAAGAAAAGAAGAACGAGATTATCAAAGAGTATGCAATCAAGGAAGGCGATACAGGTTCCCCAGAGGTTCAGGTAGCTATCCTTACTTACAGAATCAACGAGCTTAACGAGCATCTTAAGGAGCATCACAAGGACTTCCATTCAAGAAGAGGTCTGCTCAAGATGGTAGGTCAGAGAAGAAACCTTCTGAAGTATCTCAAGGAAGTTGACATCGAGAGATACAGAAGTCTCATCACTCGTCTTGGCCTGAGAAAATAATTTCGACAAAAGAGCGGGGAGCGCTAAGCCACCCGCTTTATTTGTATATAGGTATGCCACATAAGGTAGTAATTGAATTAACAGGAAGGAGTTGTTAATTAATATGGCAAGATTTACAGATTATAAGACATTTAGAACAGCGCTTGGAGGCAGACTCCTCGAATTCGAGATCGGTAAGGTCTGCGAGCAAGCAAACGGACAGTGCACAGTAAGATATGGTGATACTGTAGTTAACTGCACGGCAGTAGCTTCAAAGGAGCCTAAGCAGGATGTAGATTTCTTCCCACTTAGCTGCAACTATGAGGAGAAGATGTATGCTGTCGGCAAAATCCCTGGTGGATATATCAAGAGAGAGGGTAAGGCCGGAGAGAAGGCTACTCTTGTTTCAAGACTTATCGACAGACCACTTAGACCTTTGTTCCCAAAGGGCTATAGAAACGACGTAGTTGTAACTTGCACAGCAATGTCAGTTGACCATGACTGCGCACCTGAAGTTGCAGCACTTCTCGGCTCATCTGTTTCTATCGCAATCTCAGACATTCCTTGGGATGGCCCAACTGCAGGTGTTGTTATCGGCAGAGTTGGCGGCGAATTAGTTGTTAACCCAACATACGAGCAGAGAATGGTTTCGGATATTAACCTGACTGTTTGCGGCACCGAAGAAGCTATCATGATGGTAGAGGCCGGCGCTAAGGAAGTTCCTGAAGACGAGATGCTTGATGCTATCATGTTCGCACATGAAGAGATCAAAGTTCTGTGCAGATTTATCAAGGAGATCGTAGCCGAGGTTGGCAAGGAAAAGCAGGAATATAAGGTATTCAAGGCAGGCGAGGATGTTGATGAGGCTGTAAGAGCATATTCAACAGACAAGATGATTGATGCTATCAAGACTTTCGATAAGCTCGAAAGACTCGCTAATATGGAAGCTGTTGAGAAAGACGCCCTTGAGCATTTCGCAGAGGAATTCGAGGGAAGAGCATCCGAGATTGCAGAAGTTACTTATGCAATCAAGAAGGAGCAGGTTAGAAGGATGATTCTCGAAGAAGGAATCAGACCTGATAATCGTAAGCTCACAGAGATAAGACCTCTTTGGTCAGAGACAGGCTTCCTTCCAAGAGCACATGGCTCTGGACTTTTCAAGAGAGGACAGACTCAGGTTCTTTCCGTAGCTACTCTCGCACCACTTAGCGAGGCACAGAATCTCGACAGCATCGACATCGATGTAACTACTAAGAGATATATGCATCAATATAATTTCCCTGGCTACAGCACAGGCGAGGCTAAGGTATCAAGAGCACCTGGCAGAAGAGAAATAGGACATGGAGCACTCGCAGAAAGAGCACTTCTTCCTGTAATTCCATCTGAGGAAGAATTCCCTTATGCAATCAGAGTCGTATCCGAGGTACTTTCTTCGAACGGTTCATCATCAATGGCATCAACTTGCGGTTCATGTCTTGCACTGATGGATGCTGGTGTTCCAATCAAGAAGCCTGTTTCTGGTATCGCTATGGGACTTATTGAAGGATTCAACGAGGACGGCTCAAGCAAGTTCGCTGTTCTTTCGGATATTCAGGGAATGGAAGACTTCCTTGGAGATATGGACTTCAAGGTAACAGGAACTCCTGACGGTGTTACAGCACTTCAGATGGACATCAAGGTACACGGACTTTCAAGAGAAATCCTCAAGCAGGCACTCGACCAGGCTAAGATAGGAAGAGCGACAATTCTTGAGAATATGCTCGAGGAAATCGCTGCTCCAAGAGAAGAGCTTTCGAAGTATGCACCAAGATTCGTATCGATGAGAATTGATCCTGACAAGATTAGACTTGTTATCGGACCTGGCGGAAAGACAATCAACAGAATCGTTGACGAGACTGGCGCTAAGATTGATATCATCGAAGAGGATCCAGGCCTTGTTTGCATCTATGCTGTTGATCAGGCAGGCGCAGATGCTGCAAGAAAAGAAATCGAGCTTATCACAAGAGATGTTGAGGTAGGCGGAATCTACGAGGGCGAGGTTAAGAGAATTATGAACTTCGGCGCATTTATCGAGATTCTCCCTGGTAAAGAAGGACTTCTCCATATCTCAAAGATGGCTAAGCATAGGGTTGAGAAGGTTGAGGATGTTATGAATATCGGCGACAAGGTCGTTGTAAAGGTTAGCGAAATCGACAATCAGAACCGAATCAATCTCACAAGAAAGGATCTTGCTGAGGACTAG
>CAVIGM010000008.1:14449-37311 GCA_963642455.1 Anaerovoracaceae bacterium
AGTGACGAAAGGGAAGACGATGGCATATTGCCGTCGTCTTTTTGCATTCTTGGGGGAGCGGTGATACAATACTCGATATGAATAAGGTTATAAGGAATTTGTCTTTAATATTGTTGCTTGTAGCGCTTGTATTTTCAGGCGTATTTGTTGTTGTTTCTGCTGAGGAGACAGCAGGCATAGAGGAGATGTCTGCGGCTGAGAGTGCAGCGAATGCAAGTATTAAGTCCTACAATGCGGATGTGAATATTAAGCGCAATAATACTGCGGATTGCAAATTCAATATTGTGATGCATTTCGATAGTGCCGTAGATTCGCTTGTTATTCCTATGCCGGATGAGCTTAAGGGCGAGATAAGAAATATTAAGGCTGTTAATTATGAATATGAATATGACGAGCTGACTAATTCGCTTAAGCTGTGGGATAAGAATAGGAGCCTGGAGGGTAATTGCAACTTCGGCTTTTCTTATACTATTTCGGGTGTGAATAATCTCGGAGAGAAGGCGGATCATTTATATCTTTATTTCGTGCCGGGAAGCCTCGAGTATGAAATTCCAAGTTTGAAGATAAATATTAAATATTATGATGGCTTTGAGTGGGTTTCCATCAAGAGCAATGTTGCAGGTGACAAATCCGAGAGCAATATTTACGGGGCATGGAAGCAGGACAAGGGAGCAAGGACGATAAGCTTCAGCGGGGCAGATATTCCTTCGTATAGCGCGGTCAATTTGCATCTTGAATTGCCGATGGGAGCATGGGCAAATGCGACCGAAATCGGTGCGACAAGGGATTTGGCGGATACGATGATGCTTGCCGGCATCTTGGTCTTTATAATTCTGCGAATAATTTTCCGCAAGAAAGAAGACCCTGTAATTGAGGCCTGCGAATATCCGATAGCGGAGATAACACCTGCTCAGGCGGGCTATGCCATTGATGGCATAATTGATAACAAGGATTTTATGGCTTCGATGCTGTACCTTGCTCACAATGGATACCTTAGAATTACAGAATATGAGAGGCGCAAATTCAAATTCACATATCTTAAGGAGCCGAAGAATGACAAGCATGCAGTAACTATGCTTATGAAAATGCTTTTCAATAATGCTAAGCTTGGGGATACTGTTTCGCTTGAGAATATATCTGGCAGATTGAGAAAGGATATGCCTAAGTTCAGAAGGGCTGTTTATCACGATTTCAACGGAAGCTTCAGGCTTCTTTCGACGGCTTCGAGGGCCGCAAATAATATTGCGCTTTTCACTTTCTTTGTGGTAACGGCGATGCTTCCTCTTATGAATTATATAAGCAGGGGAGCAAGCTTCGAGAATGTTACAGACGGTATTGTCTCGGCTGTTTTGTTTGCCTTTGCGCTCACAATAGCCTTGATTTTCCTTTGCGCAGTCTACAGAAGAAATACAAGCCGTAAGGGCGATGGGAATTACAGAAGCCTTGTTCTTGCGGTACTTGTATATGCTGTTGTTGGAATCGTCTATATATACTGCAATAGATTCGCTTATCAGGGCAGACACACAGACATAATCACTGCGATTACGACCTTGATCTTCCTTATCCTGACGCCTTTGATGATTATGGGCATGAGCAGGCAGAACAAGAACAGCAGCGAAATTGTCAAGGGCACGCTGGGGCTTAAGCAATTTATCGAGAACGCAGACAAAGAAGAAGTTAAGCAAATATCGGCTAAGGATCCTGACTATTTCTTCACGCTTCTTCCTTATGCATATTTATTCTGCAAGTCACATAAGCTTGCGGCATTATTTGAATTTACGGATGTTGACGGCCCGGATTGGTATATACCTTATGGCGTCGAATATCCATATACTTACGATATAGTTATCTTCAATTCAATGACGAGCAATCTTCAGAAGCAGCTTGATAATACTGTTTTCAAGCCTAAGCAGGATTGAGCCTAATCAAGTCGCAAAAGTTAAATGGCAAAATGGCAAAAATGGCAAAAGGATTAGCCGAGGGGTAGCAAATGTCAAGATTATTCGAAGAGGGTTTCACACAGAATAGAGAGATATCGTGGCTTAGATATAACGAGAGAGTCCTTGATGAGGCGCTGGACGAGAGCGTTCCTCTATTTGAGAGGCTTGGCTTTGTATCGATCTTCGCATCGAATCTCGATGAATTTTTCCAGGTGAGAGTAGGAGAGCTTATAACAGATGACAAGCTTGGCGATGATGAGCTTGATGTTCGCTCTGGCATGAATGCAGAGGAGCAGCTCAAGGCCATATATGCGATGATTCCTCCTTTGATGAAGAAGAAGGACTATATTTACGATTATCTTGACAATAAGCTCAAAGACGCAGGCCTTATGAGGCTCTCGGTAGATCAGCTGAGTCAGCAGGAACTTGTTAAGGCGAAGCTTTTCTATTATGAAACGGTCAAGCCCAAGTTGAAGCCAATTCTACTTGATGCAAGGCAGCCAATGCCCGAACTTGAGAGTAATCAGCAATATTTCGTGTGCGTGCTGAGATCTGACAGCTCCTATAAGATTGCTTTAATTAAATTCGGAAGCGATATACCGGCAATTCTCGTGCTGCAAGAGGGCAAAAGCGAGAAGAAGCCTCTTAGATACATTCTGACCGAAGACCTCGTCAAAGCAGTTCTGCCAAGGGAATTCAGGCCTTTTGGCGTAAGCGAACTTGCGATTATTTCTATTTGCAGAAATAGCGAGCTTGCCTCCGAGGATTCGTCTAAGGATATGCTTAAGAGCATGAGAAAGACCATCGAAAGACGAAGCCATGCCGACCCGGACATGATGGTGACAGACAGCAAATTGTCCGCGGCCCTTGAGAAATATCTTCTAAATAAATTGGAACTTCAGCAATCGCAGGTATATACAACAAGCAGGGTGTCCCTTAGATATATCGACGAGCTCGAGGACCATATTCCAGCTAAGCTCAAAGACAAGCTCTGCTATAAGAGCCTTGAGCAATTCAACCAATTATCGCTTAGAAATGATGCCGTTATGAACCTTGTCAAGAAGGAGGACATTCTGTCGTTCTATCCTTTCGAGTCCATGGATCCTTTCCTTAGCTTGCTCAAGGAGGCTGCGGTACATCCTAAGGTTAAAGAGATTAGAATAACAATATACAGGCTCGCATCGCATCCTTTGATTGTCGACTATCTGCTTGAAGCGGTAAGAAACGGCAAGAAAGTCAAGGTTCTCATGGAACTTCGTGCCCGCTTTGATGAAGCAAATAATATCGAATGGGCAAAGAAGCTTAAGGAAGCAGGATGCAATATATATTTCGGAAACGAAGATTATAAGGTGCACTCGAAGCTTTGCCAGATAGTTCTTAAGGAAAAAGGCGAGAAGCGCTACATCACTCAGGTATCGACAGGTAACTATAACGAGAAATCTTGCAAGAGATACACGGATTTTTCCTTGATTACCTACGACCAGCGGATAGGCCGCGACGCAGACGACTTCTTCGATTCGCTTTTCAAAGGCGATGTATGCAGCTGCAAACATCTTCTTGCTGCGCCAACGAATATGAAAACCACGCTGATTAAATATATCAGGCGAGAGGCCAAGAAAGGCCCAGACGGCAGGATTTTCTTCAAGTGCAATTCCGTAACAGATGAGGACATTATCGAGGCGCTGATGGAAGCATCCTGTGTCGGCTGCAAAATCCGAATGATAGTAAGAGGCGTATGCTGTATTCTTCCGGGAGTTGAGCTGTGCACCGAGAATATCAAGATAGTGAATGTTGTCGGAAGGTTCCTTGAGCACTCAAGAGTCTATGTCTTCGGAAGCGGCGCTGATGAGGTGATGTATATTTCGTCGGCAGACCTTATGAAGAGAAATTTGGAGAAGCGAATTGAGATTGCTTGTCCTATTTATGACAAGAATCTCCGCCACCGCATCAAGGAGATTATGTCGCTTAATTATCACGACAATGTGAAGGGCAGAAAGCTCAGATCCAATGGCAAATACGCGATGAAGAAGAAGCTGTCGCCTGCAATCAACAGCCAGCAGATTCTGCTTAATACGATATGCATCGAGAAGCAGGGCAAGCATGCAAAGTAAGGCGCGAGAGCATAAGAAGGGCGTTCAAAAGACGCCCTTTTTTGTTGCCAATTGCCACGTAAATTAGTGCATTAAGAAGATAATTGTGGTAATATATATAGGTATATTTTTGCATACTATGCGCTATACATAAATTCATTATTGGGAGAGAGATTATATGTTCAAGAATTTATCAGAAAAGCCAATTGCTGAATATCAGCAGGAACAGGTAAATCACTGGAATGAGATTGATTTGCTTGATCTTTGTGTAAAGGAGAGAGAGGGCTCACCAAGCTTCGTTTTCTTTGAAGGTCCTCCAACTGCTAACGGTAAGCCAGGCATTCACCATGTCATGGCAAGAACACTCAAGGATTCCATTAACAGATACAAGACTATGAAAGGCTTCCAGGTTAAGAGAAAAGGAGGCTGGGATACTCATGGACTGCCTGTAGAGATCGAGGTTGAGAAGACTCTCGGAATGACGGGTAAGCAGGATATTGAGAAATACGGAATTAAGGAATTCAACGAGAAGTGCCGCGAGTCAGTATTCAAATATACAAAGATGTGGACTGATATGTCCGAGCGCATGGCATATCTCGCTGATATGAAGGACCCATATATAACTTACAAGAATGACTATATTGAGACCGGTTGGTGGATTCTCAGGAAGGCATTTGACATGGGCCTTGTCTATGAAGGTTATAAAATTCTCCCTTATTGCCCACGCTGCGGAACCGGACTGGCTTCCCACGAAGTAGCGCAGGGGTACAAAGAGGTTAAGGTAAATACCCTTACTTGCAAATTCAAGAAGAAGGGCACAGATAACGAATATTTCCTTGCATGGACAACAACACCATGGACTCTTGCATCAAATATCGCTCTTACAGTAGGCCCTAATATCGACTACGTTAAGGTAAGAATGCTTGAGGGAAGCAACGAGGGTAATATTTTCTATCTCGGTAAAGATCTTGCAGATACAGTTCTTGCTGAGAAATATGAGATTATAGAAGAGCTCAAGGGCAAGGACATGGAAGGCTGGGAATATGAGCAGCTTATGCCTTTCCTCACACCTGAGAAGAACAAGAACGCCTTCATCGTAACATGCATGGATTACGTATCAACAGAAGACGGTACGGGAATCGTTCATACCGCTCCTGCTTTTGGTGAAGACGACTATCAGTGCGGAAGAAAATACAATCTTTCGGTATTCCAGCCTGTAGACGATAAGGGCTGCTATACAGACACTCCATGGAAGGGTCACTTCGTAATGGAAGACGGCCTTGATGTCGAGATCATCAAATATCTGGCTGCAGACGATAAGATCTATGCTAAGCAGAAGATGGTTCATAATTATCCACACTGCTGGAGATGCGGAACTCCGCTTGTATATTATGCAAAGAAATCCTGGTATATCGAAATGAGCAAGCTCAAGGATCAGCTCGTTGAGAACAACAACACTGTTAATTGGTATCCAGATTACATCGGAGAGAAGAGATTCGGCAACTGGATTGCAGATGTTAAGGACTGGGCAATTTCAAGATCAAGATATTGGGGTACTCCAATTCCAATCTGGAGATGCGAATGCGGACATGTTCACTGCGTTGGTTCAAGAGCAGAGCTTGTTGAGCTTGCAGAGCAAGACATCGACGAGAGCATAGAACTTCATAGACCTTATGTTGACGATATTACTATGAAGTGTCCAGAATGTGGCAAGACAATGCACAGAATTCCTGATGTAATGGATTGCTGGTTCGACTCAGGCGCAATGCCTTTCGCACAGTGGCACTTCCCATTCGAGAACAAAGATCATTTCGATGAACTTTTCCCTGCTGATTTCATTTGCGAGGGAATCGATCAGACGAGAGGCTGGTTCTATTCATTGATGGCAGTATCCACTATAGTAATGGGCTGCGCACCTTACAGGAACGTACTTGTTAACGACCTCATCCTTGATAAGGACGGCAAGAAGATGTCGAAGTCGAGAGGCAACACAGTATCGCCATTCGAACTTCTCGATAAATACGGAGCAGATGCGCTTAGATGGTATCTTGTATCTGTTTCACCTGCTTGGACACCTACCAAATTTGACGAGGAAGGCGTTAAGGACGTTGTAAGCAAGGTATTTGGAACACTCAGAAATACATATAATTTCTTCGTTCTCTATTCGAATATCGACGATATCGATGTTGAGAGCCTTGATGTTCCTTATGAGAGCAGACCTGAGCTTGATAGATGGATAATCTCCAAATACAACAAGCTTATCAAGAACGTAACTGAGAGCATGGACGCTTACGACCACATGAGAACAGTTCGCGCAATCGGAGATTTCATCAACGAGGATCTTTCCAACTGGTATATCAGAAGAGCAAGAAGAAGATTCTATGCTGAGGGACTTGATGATGACAAGAAGGCCGTATATGCGACAAGCTACGAAGTTCTTCTCGGACTTGTTAAGATGATGGCACCTATTGCTCCATTTATCTCAGACGAAATCTTCACTAAGCTCACGGGCAAGACAACTGTTCATACAGAATTTTTCCCTGAGTGCAATGAGGCTCTCATCGACGAGAAGGTTGAAGAGAGAATGGATCTTGTAAAAACTCTTGTTAACCTTGGAAGAGGCGTTAGAGAGCAGGAGAAGCTTAAGGTTAGACAGCCACTCTCCGAGGTTCTCGTTGACGGCAAATACGAGCCAATCATCAAGGATCTTACAGACCTCATCACCGAGGAGCTTAATGTTAAGAACGTAGTATTTGAGAACGACCTCGACAAATACATGAACTTCCAAGCTAAGCCTAACTTCAGAGCTGCAGGTCCTGTTCTTGGCAAGAACATCAAGGAATTTGGCCAGAAGCTTGCTTCAATGGATGCAAAAGCACTTGTTTCGGAGCTTGCAAACGGACCTATCGAGATGGAATTTGGTGGCGAGACATACAGCATCACAGATGAGCTTCTCGATGTAAGAATCAATGCCAAGGAAGGCTTCGTTGTGGGCATGGAGAACAACGTCTTCGTAATTCTCGATACAACACTTACACCTGAGCTTATCAAGCAAGGTTATGTTCGTGAAGTAATTTCGAAGATTCAGCAGCTCCGCAAGCAGTCGGGCTTCGAGATGATGGATCATATAACGATTTATCTTGATGCGGATGAAGAGATTAAGGCAACCGTTGAAGATGCTAAGGACTTCATTATGGAGGAGACTCTTGCTGAGGCTATCGTAGATGGAAGCGATCTTGAGCAATTCGATATCAACGGCCACAAGACCGGAATTGCAGTAGAAAGAAGATAAATGTCAAATAAGATAAATATAATGAGCCTATGTCCCGAGGAGCTCTCGGGCATAGCTAAGACCTACGGCCAACCGTCATTTCGTGGCAAACAGATTTTCACTTGGCTTTCCAAGGGAATAAGTAGCTTCGACGAGATGACGAATGTGCCGATAGATCTTAGAAGCAGCTTAGCAAAGGATTACTATATCGGACTGCCTGTCATCGCCAGAG
Organism: Anaerovoracaceae bacterium; assembly: GCA_963642455.1. GTDB lineage: Bacteria > Bacillota > Clostridia > Peptostreptococcales > Anaerovoracaceae > Crickella. The sequence goes on from CAVIGM010000008.1 coordinate 21,983, forward strand.
CTCAGAGATCAAAGGAAGACGGTACTGTTAAATGTCTCTTTGAATTTCAAGACGGAGCGAGAGTTGAGGCTGTATTTATGAAATATAGCTATGGCAATTCGATATGTATTTCCTCGCAGGTCGGCTGCCGTATGGGTTGCAAATTCTGCGCATCTACAATGAACGGCCTTACAAGAAATCTCGAAGCTGGAGAAATGCTCGGCCAAATCCTTGCAATGAGAAATTACACAGGCGAGGAGATAAGACATATCGTAATAATGGGAATAGGAGAGCCCTTCGACAATTATGACAATGTCTCGCAATTCCTCAGACTTGTTAATCACAAGGATGGATACAATCTCGGCATGAGAAATATTACAGTCTCGACTTGCGGAATCGTTCCGATGATTGAACGCTTCGGAGACGATTTTCCACAGGTCAACCTGGCTGTTTCTCTTCATGCACCAAATGACGAGATAAGGACTAAGACAATGCCGATTGCCTCAAAGTACGATTACGACACACTTTTGAAGGCTTGCAAGGCATATACGGTAAAGACAGGACGCAGAATAAGCTTCGAATATTCGATGATTGATGGCGTAAATGACAGCATAGAATGTGCCGAAGAGCTTGCTAAGCATACGAAGGGCTGGCTTGCACATATCAATCTCATTCCTTTGAATAAGGTTGACGGGCGCAATTTCAATACCGCTAATAGCAAGCGAATTCAAGAATTCAAGGCCACCCTTGAGAAATACAATATTGCAGTTACAGTAAGAAGAACATTAGGCCAAGACATAGATGCAGCCTGCGGTCAGTTAAGGAACAATTCACTATGAATGATTTAAGCACTATCCAGAATGTAATAGGATATAGCTTCAATAATGAGAATTTGCTAAGGACAGCCTTGACGCATAGCTCATACACATCTGAGCACGGCAAGTCATATAGCAGCAATAACGAAAGACTCGAATTCATCGGAGATGCATATCTTGACGCAATAATAGGACATAAGATTTACGATATCCTAAGAGACAGCAAAGAAGGTGTTCTCAGTAGAAAAAGAGCCGAGATCGTATGCGAGACTTCGCTTGCGGAGATAGCAAGGGAGCTCGAGCTTGGCAGCTATCTTCTTCTCGGTAATGGAGAAGAGCTGACAGGCGGCAGAGACAGAGAATCAATGCTTGCAGATGCGCTTGAGGCCCTAATCGGTGCTGTAATAATTGACGGAGGCTTTACCGAAGGCAAGCGCGTCGTGCTTAATCTCTTCGAACAGAAGATTAGAGATGCGGTTCAAGGTCGCCTCGACAACGATTACAAATCTAAGCTGCAGGAAATGATACAGAAGAAGTATCGAAATAATGAGATTAAATATCGGATTATAGACGAGAGCGGACCTGCGCACGATAGAACTTTTACAGCAGAAGTTTGCTTCAAAGGAAGAGTGCTTGCAAAGGGTATAGGCAAGAGCAAGGCTAAGGCTGAACAGGCTGCCGCCATGGAAGTTATCACGAAGGGAGAAATATAGTTTGTACTTCAAGAGAATAGAAATGCAGGGCTTCAAGTCTTTTGCAGACCCTGTATCAATAGAATTTAATAAGGGAGTAACCTGTATTATCGGACCTAACGGAAGTGGTAAGAGTAATATCAGTGATGCCTTGAGATGGGTTCTTGGAGAACAGAGCTCCAAGCAGCTTCGTGGCGGAAAGATGCAGGATGTAATTTTTGCAGGAACTAACGCAAGAAAGCCTAAGGGAATGGCGGAGGTTACTCTTGTAATTGACAATACCACAGGAATTCTGCCTATCGAATATACCGAGGTTGCTGTAACAAGAAGGATGTATCGTTCAGGTGAGAGCGAATATCTAATCAATGGCAACCAGTGCAGACTTAAGGACATCAAAGAGCTCTTCATGGATACCGGAATCGGTGTCGATGGATATTCGATAATCGGCCAGGGCAAGATTGCCGAAATCGTAAGCACCAAGCCTGAGAACAGAAGACAGATCTTCGAAGAAGCGGCAGGCGTTGTTTTATATAAGAGCAGAAAGTCAGACGCAGAGAATAAGCTCAAGGCAGCAAGCGACAATCTCGAAAGAATCAGGGATATCATCGCCGAAATCGAGAGCAGAATCGGTGGCCTCAAGGAAGAATCCGAGAAGGCAGCCGAATATATCGTGCTTCGTGACAAATATAAGAAGCTTGGCATAAATATCATCATCCATAATCTTGATGGCCTTGCTAAGAGCGTTGAAGCTGGCAAGACCGATCTTGAAGAACTTGGTAAGACCTTCGAGGATTTGCAAATTAGCTGCAACAATCTTGAGGATACAATCGAGCAGAAGAGAATATCCGATGCCGAGCTCAATGATAAATTAAATAATGCAAACGAGAAGCTCCTTGCTAAGATTGAAGAGCTTAACACAATCAGCAATAGCGGTCAGCTAAATGCTGAGAAGCTTGCAAATATCGAGAAGGAACTTACAAGAATCAATTCCGAAATCGAAGAAGACACAAGCAAGCTATCTGATACCAAGTCTGAGCTTAACGAACTTATCAAGAAGGATAATGAGCTTAAGGCAGATAAGGATAGCGCAGATAATGCGCATAGAGAGGCTGTAATTAAGCTCAACGAGGATACTGCTAAGTATAATAATTTGTCATCCGAGATTGAGAATTCCAAGGAGCGAATCATCGAGCTCAATAATTCTAATGTTAAGACAAGAGCCGAGATTACGACACTTGATAATTATGTTAAGACTCTTTCTGATCGCAAAGAATCCTTGGCTGAGGAATTTCTTGGAAGAGACGAGAAGGATGCTCTTAACAAGAGCCAACTTGCGGATATTTGTACTAAGCTCGAAGCCAAATCAAACGAGCTTGAGGATATCAAACTTAAGCTCTCAGATATCGAGAGCAAGATAGAATCAAATAATCTTCTTGCGGCAGATTCATCAAAGGAGATTGATAATTTCACTGCCAAGCTGAATATGGCAAGCGCAAGAAAGAGCACAATCGAAGAAATGGAGCATAATTATGAGGGCTACAATAATGCGGTTCGTCAGATTATGCACAAATCCTTCAGCGGAATTATCGGAACAGTATCCGATCTCATTGACGTTCCAGCAGGCTATGAGATTGCAATCGAAACAGCCCTTGGCAGCAACCTTCAGAACATAGTATGTAAGTCTGATTCTGATGCGAAATCTGCAATTGCATGGCTTAAGTCAGCAAAGGCAGGCAGGGCAACATTCCTTCCAATTGAGTCTGTTCATGCAGATAGATTAAGCCTTGATAGCTCAATCAAGAATGCGAAGGGTTTCATCGGAATAGCAAGTGAAATTGTAAGCTGTGATAGCAAATATAAGCAAATCCTTGAATATCTCCTTTGCAGAGTAATTCTTGCAGAGAATATGGATAATGCTGTTGCAATTTCGAAGTTAAAAGCATCAGGCTTCAGAATAGTTACGCTCGATGGCGAGGTCGTTAATTCCTTCGGTGCAATTACGGGCGGTAAATACGCCAATAAGTCTGCTAATCTTCTTGATAGAAAGAAGGAAATTCAAGAATTAAGCTTGAAGATTAGCGAATATGAGGCTTCCATTAAGAGTCTCAAGGAGAAGAAAGAAGCTCTTAATAAAGAGAATATCGATATATTAAGAAATAAGACCGAATTAAACGACAAGCTCCAACAGCAGAATATAGAATACAATGTGCTCTTAGCTGACAAGGAGCATGCTAAGGCACTTGTCGATGAGGCAAAGACAGCATCAAGCAAATACGACAATGAGCTCAAGGTCATTGAAGGCGATATAGCTGATGCCGAAGCTATGGTCTCGAAATATCAGGAAGCAATTACAGCTGCAGAGGCAGAGGCAAGCAAGCTCGAAGAGGATATTGCGCTTAAGCTCGAAGAACTTGAGAAGCTCAAGAGCATTTGCGAGAACGATAACGAGAGCATCGTATCTTACAAGATGCAGCTGACAGAGCAGGAAACAAAGATCTATGCTCAGAACGAAATGGTAGAACGAATCAAAGACACCATTTACGATATACAATCCGAGCTTGATGAGAATAACGAAGCGAAGCAGGAGCTTGAAATTACAAGAAATCTTCTTAGCTCGACGGGTGTTGAATCGACAGAGAAGGAGACGGAGCTCAAGGAAGAGAAAATGTCCCTTGAGAAAGAGATTGCAGAGCTTGGCATGCAGATTGATCAGAATAAGCTCGAGCATGATGAGGCAATTAAGACTCAGCGAGAGTCCTCAAGGAAGCTTGACCAGCTTAGAGATGATAAATTCCGCCTCGAGCTTAGACTTAGCAAGAACGAGACCTTGCTCGAAACACAGAAGGATAAGCTCTGGGATGAATTCGAGGTATCCTATGCCGAAGCGCTTGATATGAGAGATGAGAATTTCTCAATCACACAAGGCAATAGAGAATCCAAAGAAATCAAGCTTAGAATGGCAGAGCTTGGCGATGTCAACATAAGCTCGATTGAAGAATATAGCAAGGTAAGCTCAAGATATGAATTCCTTACAGCTCAAGAAGCCGACACAAGCAAGGCTATGAAGGAGCTACAGGAAATCATCAGCAATATGGACCATACAATCAAAGTGAAGTTCAAAGAGAATTTCGACAAGGTTGTTGTTCTCTTCGAGGAGACCTTCAAGGAACTCTTCGGTGGAGGCTATGCTGAATTAAGACTTGAGGACGAAACAAGACCTTTGGAGTCTGGTATCGAGATTACAGCTCAGCCACCTGGAAAGAAGCTTAAGAATATTAACCTGCTCTCCGGTGGAGAGAAAACTCTAACGGCTATCGCGCTTATGTTCGCTGTCTTGAAGGCTAAGCCAACACCTTTCTGCATTCTCGACGAGGTTGAGGCTGCACTTGACGAGGTTAATATTGAGAGATTCTCGAATTATTTGCATCAGTTCGAGGATGTACAATTTGCACTTATCACTCACCAGAAGGCTACTATGGAGCATGCGGATGTTCTATACGGCGTAACAATGCCTGAGCAGGGTATTTCGAAGATGCTCTCGCTTAAGATAGGTGATGAATTCGACGTGGAAGGATTAGAATAATGGGTTTATTTAAAGAGAGAAGCACCTTCAGAAAATTCATTGACAGCATTACAAATGTTCTTGAGGATAATCCAGAACTTGGAATGGAATTCCTTGACGAGCTGCAGGAGGGCTTGATTATCGCAGACGTTGATATTGAGACATCTGAGAATATCATACAGAAGCTCAACAAGAGGATTAACAAGAAAGGCATCAGAACCGCCGACAAGATTAAGGAAGAACTCGCAGCTGTCATCGAAGAAATGATGGATAAGGGCGACAGAAATAAGCTATCGGATAATACACCGCTTATCATTCTTATGATAGGAATTAACGGCGGCGGCAAGACCACTTCGATTGGAAAGATTGCATATAAGCTCAAATCCGAGGGCAAGACGGTAATGCTTGCAGCAGCAGATACCTTCAGAGCGGCGGCGGCAGAGCAGCTTGCACAATGGGGCGAAAGAGTCGGCTGCAGGGTTATAAGACATCAGGAAGGCACCGATCCAACAGCGGTTCTCTTTGATTCTATTCAGGCTGCAAAAGCAAATAATATAGATGTTCTTATTTGCGACACAGCGGGCAGACTCCAGAATAAGCAGGGCCTCATGAGAGAGCTTGAGAAAATGAGCAAGGTTATTTCAAGAGAATTCCCTGAGGCAACAAGGGAGAATCTTCTTGTTCTCGATGCCACAACAGGCAAGAATGCCGTAAGTCAGGCCGAGGAATTCGGACAGATTACGGATATTACCGGCATAGTTCTCACTAAGCTTGACGGAACAGCTCATGGAGGCATTTCGATTACACTTACAGATAAATACGACCTTCCAATCAAATTCATTGGAATGGGCGAGGGAATAAATGATTTATTAGAATTCGACGCACACGAGTTCGCAGGAGGAATTTTCGATGAGTAAGCCGATTTTGGCAGTAGTTGGACGACCAAATGTTGGTAAATCCACTTTCTTTAACAGAATAATAGGTGAGAGAAGGGCGATAGTCGAGGACATTCCTGGCGTTACTCGCGACAGAATTTATGCTGAGGCCGAGTGGAATGGCAAGGAATTTGGCATAATCGATACAGGCGGAATTGAAGCTAAGACTGACGATACAATACTTTCGCAAATGCGAGATCAGGCTGTAATCGCTATGGATATGGCAGATGTAATACTCTTCATGGTTGATGGCAAGGAAGGCCTTACTACCGCTGATAGAGATGTTGCAAATATTCTGCGCAGAACAGGCAAAGAGGTAATACTCGTCGTTAATAAGGTCGATGTTCCTGACAGAATCTATGATAAGATCTATGATTTCTATGAACTCGGCTTCGGTGAGCCTATAGGCATCAGCTCTGCGAATATGCTTAATTTCGGTGATCTTCTTGATAGAATCGTTGATGGCTTCCCGGATGAATTATATGAGCTTGACGACGACAGGACCAAGATTGCCATTATCGGAAAGCCGAATGTAGGCAAATCCTCCCTTGTAAATGCTCTGACAAAGGAGAACAGGGTAATAGTATCTCCGATAGCCGGAACGACGCGCGACTCTATAGATACTCCTTTTACATATAACGACAAAGAGTATACCTTAATAGATACCGCAGGCCTAAGACGTAAGAGCAAGGTCAACGACAATATCGAGAAATATAGCGTTGTAAGAGCGGTTGCCGCAGTCGAAAGATGCGATGTCTGCGTGCTTATGATAGATGCTGTGGAAGGGCTTACTGAGCAGGACAAGAAAATCGCAGGAATTGCTCACGAAGCTGGCAAGGGACTTCTAATTGTAGTCAATAAGTGGGATTTGATAGCGAAAGAAACAAATACCATGAGAGACTATGAGAGGAAAATCAAAGCAGAGCTTCTTTTCGCATCATACGCACCTGTGATATTTACATCAGTTCTTACAAATAAGAGAATCTTTGATGTTATAGAGAAATGCGGACATATAGCTGAGGTTCGCTCGATGAGAATTCCGACAGGAAGGCTGAATAGCATAATCGAAGATGCGATAATGATGAGACAGCCGCCTCAGGATAAGGGCAGAAGACTCAAGATTTACTACGCAACGCAGATCGGCACTGAGCCACCGCTTTTCTCATTTAATATAAATGATCGCAAATTGATGCATTTCTCTTATGCGAGATATTTAGAGAACAAAATTCGTGAAGCATATAAGTTTGAGGGGACATCATTGAAATTTCTTTTCAATGAGAAGAAGGGAGACAATTGATTATGGAGATGATGCTTATTATTGGAGTAATTGCATACTTGATTGGTTGCATAAATCCAGCGATTATTATCGGCAATATTACAAATATTGACATCAGAAAGGAAGGAAGCTGCAATCCGGGTGCATCAAATGTGCTTAGAGTAATGGGCTGGAAGGCTGCTCTGATTACTGTAACATCAGAGGTTCTGATAGGATACTTAGCCGCTATTCTGGGTAAACAAATGGAAGGCTATATGGGCACTATGGTTGCCTTCGCGCTTGTTCTTATCGGACATGCTTTTCCTGCTTTCTACAAATTCAAGGGCGGAAATGTAGTTGCCGTGGCATTCGGTGCGGCCTTTGCACTTAATTTCCCAAGTGCAATGCTTGTATTGATGGTCGGATTCATAGTTATGCTTTCGACTATGAAGATGTCGATTGGTGCATTATCTGCAGCCCTTGCTTATCCTATGTTGATTTGTATCTATCTTCCTAATCAGCATATAATCATATATTTCGCGCTTGGAGTTGCTGCCTTTGTAATGCTGATGAATGTGTCTGCAATCAAGAGACTTCTCAAGAGGGCTGAGCCTGACATTACAATCAATGTAAGAGAGAAACTCCTTTCTACTGATTATTTGAGAATCAATCCTGCGAAGGCTAACTCTGATAAAAGTACAGATTCTCCTTTTGCTCAGCATGTTGAAGTTAATGATAGCAATAATGAAGCAAGCGGAGAGCCTGAGCCAATGGATTATTATGATGGTGTTAAGATCCCTAAGCTCCCTAAGGATAAGAAATTCAAAATCGGCGTAATCGGTAATGGTTCTTTCGGTACAGCAATGGCTAATCTTCTTGTTCATAACGGCTATGATGTTATGCTCTATGGACGAGATAAAGAAGCAATCGAGAAGATGAAAGAGACCAATATGAACGAGAAATATCTCCCATATGTTCTCTTAAGTAGCAAAATCAAATATACGAATAATATCAGCACTGCTGTTAAGGGAAGAAAGTTTGTCGTAATGGCTGTTCCTACTCAGCAATTTAGAGCTGTAGCTAAGAAGGTTGCTAAATATATAGAGAAGGATACTATTGTCGTTAACCTTGCAAAGGGTATTGAGCAGGGCTCAACAGATAGACTCTCGCAGATTGCCGACGAGGTTCTTCCTAAGCAAGCTTATGTAGCTCTCTCAGGACCTACCCATGCTGAAGAAATAGTAAGAAATTATCCTTCAAGCATTGTTGCCGCATCAACAGATGCTAAGGCTGCTAAGCTTGTTCAGGATGTATTTATGAATGACAGACTCAGAGTATATACTCAGGATGATTTGGTTGGAGTTGAGCTTGCAGGAGCTCTCAAGAACGTAATTGCCATTGCTACAGGTATATGCGATGGAATGAAGTTCGGCGCAAACGCAAGAGCTGCTCTTATGACACGCGCTATCCACGAAATCGAGAGAATGGGAAAAGTGCTTGGTGCTAAGGAACAGACTTTTGCCGGCTTAGCGGGCATCGGCGACCTGATGGTAACTTGCACAACAAATCTTTCAAGAAACAGAAGATGCGGACTCTTCATAGGCTTCGGACTTGATGTAGATGAGGCCGTTAAGAAAGTCGGCTCAACAGTAGAGGGCTTCTTCACAGCAGAAGCAGTCTGCGAGCTTGCAGATAAAGAGAATATAGATATGCCAATCTGCCAGCTTACAAATAAGGTTCTTAAGGGCGAACTCGAGATTAGCGAGGCCTTCGAGACCTTGATGGCAAGACCTAAGAAGGACGAAAAGGAATAATGCTTAAATATCATATTATCACTTATGGTTGTCAAATGAATGAACATGACTCGGAGAACATGGCGGGCCTGCTTGAAGCAATGGGCTACGAATATGTTCAAGAGCCTTATGATGCGGATGTTGTAGTAATCAATACCTGCAGCATAAGAGAGAATGCGGATAAGCGCTTCTTCGGAATTCTTGGTACCTTCAAGAAGCTTAAGAAGACTAATCCTAATTTCGTTCTTTGTATATGCGGATGTATGCCGCAACAACCAAGGATAATTAAGGAGATTAAGGCACATTTCTCTTGGGTTGATGTAATCTTCGGAACACAGAATATTGCACAATTTCCAAGTCTTCTTGAGGCGAGAATTAAGACCGGCAAGAAGCAGATAGCGATAATAGATAACAGCCCGGATATTCAAGAGGATATGAAGGCTAAGAGGCTGCATAGACACAAAGCTCTTGTAAATATTACCTATGGCTGCAACAATTTCTGCACATATTGCATAGTGCCTTACACAAGAGGCAGAGAGAAGAGCAGAACAATAGATAGCATTTGCTCGGAAATAGAATGTCTTGTCAAGGACGGCGTTAAGGAAGTAATGCTGCTTGGACAGAATGTCGATTCATTTAAGGACCCAAGCAATAATCAGAAATTCCCTGATTTAATAAGAGCCATTAACGAAATTGATGGAATCGAAAGAATCAGATTCATGACCTCACATCCAAAGGATATTTCTGATGATATGATTTCCTGCTTCGCAAGCTGTGACAAGCTCTGCCACAATATACATCTTCCGGTTCAATCGGGAAATGATGTAATCCTTAAGCGAATGAATCGCCATTATGATAGAGCTAAGTATCTCGGAATCGTAGAGAAGCTTCGCAAGACCTGCCCAGACATTACGATTTCGACGGATATAATAGTCGGCTTTCCTGGCGAGACAGAAGAACAGTTCGAGGACACACTTTCTATCGTAAAGGAAGTCGGATACGACTCTGCTTTTACATTTATATATTCGCCAAGAGAGGGAACACCAGCTGCGAAATTCGAAGACCAGATTCCAGAGGAAGTCAAGCACCAAAGATTCGACAGATTAGTTGATGTTGTTAACGAGATTTCCCTTGAGAAGAATTCGCACTACCTTGGACAGACCTTGGATGTTCTTGTGGAGGGCAGAAGCAAGAACAACGAGAACACATTCAGCGGAAGGACTGACGGCTTCAAGCTTGTCAACTTTACCGTAGATCGCGATACAGATATTATCGGGAAGATCGTTTCAGTTAAGATAATAGACTATAAGACCTTTAGCCTTGATGGCGAATTGCAGGAGTGTTAGTTATGCCAGTTGACAATGTTTCGGGTTTTTTTACAGTTAGTAATATCCTGCTGATTTTCTATACTGTTAACTTCTTGTTAGCAATAGGTATTATTTTCTTTGACAAAAAAACGCCTGTAGCAACGCTCGCGTGGGTGATGGTGCTCTTCCTACTGCCTGTCATAGGCATCGTCCTATATATAATTTTCTCGCAGCATATCGCCAGACTTAAGATATATAAGATGAGCGATAACGAGATGCAAATAGGTATGGAGAAGCTAAGGCTTCAGGCCGAAAGGCTCGAGGATAATCCGTGGATCCACTATAACACCGTAGTCGGTAAATGGAAGGAACTTGCTGCCTTCAATCTAAGCTATGCTGATTCTTTTATAACGCATAATGAAGAGCTTGAGCTTATCACTGACGGAACCGAGTGGTTCGACAGGGTTCTTGAGGATATCGAGAATGCAAAAGAGAGCATCAATGTCATTTTCTTCGTCGTCAAGGACGATTTCGTTGGAAAGAAATTCCTTAAGGCTCTGACAAAAAAGGCGAGAGAGGGCGTAGAGGTCAGACTCCTAATGGATGCTCTTGGAAGCAAGGAGATGAACAAGCGCAAGCTAAGGGAGTTCGAAGAAGCCGGCGGCAAATATGCTTTTTTCTTTGAGCCTAAGATTAGGAACATCTATCTTAGAATCAATTACCGTAACCACAGAAAAATCGTTATTATAGATAAGAAAGTCGCTTATACAGGCGGTTTCAATATCGCAAAAGAATATCTTGGTGCAAAGAAGAAATTCGGCTATTGGAGAGACTCTGCGATACGAGTTAAGGGTACAGCTGTAGCTATGCTCAATCTCAATATGCTGCTTGACTGGGATTATGCGAGCGGTGAGAAGACTGATTACACTAAGGAAGCGTATGCGGAGGATTTGAACAAGGAATTCGCTGGAGATATACTTGCTCAGATCGTATCCTGCGGCCCAAGTTCGCCTAAAGAGCAGATCAAAATGGCAATGATGAAGATGATAGTAAATGCAAAAGATAGCATTTACATTCAGACTCCGTATTTCGTGCCTGACGAGAGCATAATCAACGCCTTGATACTTGCGGCAAATTCAGGTGTCGAAATAAATATAATGATCCCTTGCATGCCGGATCATCCTTTCGTATACAGAACTACGCTTCTAAATGCCGGCACTCTTATCGAAAACGGAGCTAATATTTATATTTACGAGAACGGCTTCATGCATGCGAAGACCTTGGTTGTAGATGACGAGGTTGCAACAATAGGCTCATGCAATTTCGATATAAGAAGCTTCAGGCTTAATTTCGAGACAAATGCCTTTGTGTATGACAGAAGATTTGCGCAGATTATGGTCAATCAGTTCCATGAGGATATTAAGCTCAGCAGGAGATATACAGCCGAGGACAGAGCTAATATTTCGATATACGAGAGAATGGCCGAATCAATATCGAGACTTCTAACCGAGGTTTTATAAAATATATAGAAATAGATAAAAGGGAATAAATATATATGAGTGGAATTATATTTACTAAATTACTAAGCTTGCCAGGAATAATCGTCGCGCTTTCATTCCACGAATTCGCACACGCATGGATGTCAAATAAGCTCGGCGACCCAACACCGCAAAGGCAGGGGAGACTTACGCTTAATCCTATGGCTCATATTGATATAGTAGGCTTCGTAGCGCTTATACTCTGCGGCTTTGGCTGGGGTAAGCCTGTAGAAATCGACCCATATTATTATAAGAAGCCAAGAAGAGACGAATTCCTCGTATCAATAGCAGGAGTGGCTTGCAACCTTATGTTAGCTGTTCTCTTTGCGATTCCAACCAAGCTGCTTTATTACGGAATGCAAGCAAGCGGCTCGGAGCTTCTTGAGATTGCCTTCTATGTTTTCTATTACACAGTAGCAATTAACCTTGTACTGATGGTCTTCAATCTCATTCCATGTCCGCCACTTGACGGATTTGGCATTGTAACAGAGCTCTTCAATTTGAAGAAATACAATTGGTGGTCACAGCTGTATAGATACGGCTCAATGATACTTCTGCTGCTGATTATAACCAATGTTACTGACCTTATAATTTCGCCTGTAGTGAATTTCTTCATGGGCCTGCTATTTTAGAGCAATTCATCACACAATCGTCACAATAGTTATTAGCACTCTTCACAGATGAGTGCTAATTTTATTTATAGAAAATGTAGATATAGGAGGTGTTAAATTATGAACATCGAGAAATATACACAGAATGCTCAAGGAGCAATAATCGATTCGCAGAACCTTGCAATTGAATACGGACATCAGATGCTTGACGGCGAACATATTCTGATGGCTCTTTTGAAGCAGAATGACGGTCTTATTCCTAAGCTCCTTAAGAATATGAATGTCAATCTTGAATCCCTAATGGCTGATGTAGATGCTGAGCTTAATAAGCTTCCTAAGGTAAGCGGCGGCGCAGATAATATGTATAGCTCAAGAAGATTCAACAAGATATTCATGGACGCCGAGAACAATGCAGAGCAATTCAAGGACGAATATGTAAGTGTTGAGCATATATTCCTTGCGCTTCTCTTAGAGAAAAACACTCCATCGAGCAGAATCCTCGCGAAATATGGAATAAGTCGTGAGACTTTTCTTGAGGCACTTTCTAAGGTTAGAGGCAATCAGAGAATTACATCCCAGAATCCTGAGGATAATTATGAGGCTCTATCTAAATACGGCAGGGACCTTGTCGAGATGGCGAGGGACGGCAAGCTCGATCCTGTAATCGGAAGAGATGCGGAGATCAGACATGCCATTCAGATTCTTTCGAGAAGAACCAAGAACAATCCTGTGCTTATAGGTGAGCCAGGCGTTGGTAAGACAGCCGTTGTAGAGGGACTTGCTCAGAGAATTCTAAGCGGCGATGTTCCTGAGGGCTTGAAGGACAAGACCATTTATGCACTTGATATGGGATCACTTATTGCAGGTGCCAAATTCCGTGGCGAATTCGAAGAAAGGCTCAAGGCTGTACTTAACGAAATAGAAAAGTCCGACGGAAGAATAATTCTCTTCATAGATGAGATACACAATATCGTCGGAGCCGGAAGAACCGAGGGATCAATGGATGCGGGCAATCTTCTTAAGCCTAAGCTTGCAAGAGGTGAGCTGCACTGCATAGGAGCAACAACTCTTGACGAATATCGCAAATATATCGAGAAAGATGCGGCCCTTGAGAGAAGGTTCCAGAAGGTTATGGTTGACCAGCCTACAGTTGAAGATACCATTTCGATTCTTCGTGGCTTGAAGGAAAGATTCGAGATTCACCACGGCGTAAGAATTACCGACGGCGCATTGATCTCTTGCGCAACCTTATCTGACCGATACATAAGCGACCGTTTTCTCCCTGATAAAGCGATTGACTTGATGGACGAGGCCGCAGCAAGAATAAGAACAGAAATCGACAGCATGCCAACCGAACTTGATGAGATCTCTCGCAAAATCATGCAGATTGAAATCGAGAAGCAGGCTCTTAGCAAGGAAACAGACAAGGGAAGTGCCGCAAGGCTTGAGGCTCTTGAGAAAGAACTTGCCGAGCTCAAAGATGAGAGCGCGAAGATGAAGGCTCAGTGGGATAACGAGAAGTCCGCAATTGTAGATATCAAGAATACCAAGAGCCAGATCGAGAATATCCGTCTTGAGATTGAAGACGCTGAGAGAAATTACGATCTCGAGAAGCTTGCTAAGCTTAAATACGGAACGCTTCCTGAGCTTGAGAAGAAGCTCGAGGAGCAGAAGCAGGCTGCTGAGAATAATAAAGAAGAAAGGCTTCTTAAGGAAGAAGTTACCGAAGAAGAGATTGCCGAGGTTATTTCGGCATGGACGGGAATTCCTGTAAGCAAGCTTGTTGAAAGCGAAAGAGATAAGCTTATCAAATTGCCTGAAATACTTCACAAGAGAGTAATAGGCCAGGACGAGGGTGTTCAGGCTGTATCAGAGGCCATTCTTCGTGCAAGAGCCGGACTCAAGGACGAGAACAGACCGATAGGATCTTTTATTTTCCTTGGACCTACAGGAGTTGGTAAGACCGAGCTTGCAAAAGCCCTGTCCGAGACGCTCTTTGATTCAGAGAGGAACCTGATTCGTATAGACATGTCTGAGTACATGGAAAAGCATTCAGTTTCCCGTCTTGTAGGAGCGCCTCCGGGCTATGTAGGCTACGATGAGGGCGGACAGCTCACCGAGGCGGTAAGGAGAAAACCATATAGTGTAATCCTCTTTGACGAAATCGAAAAGGCACATCCTGATGTTTTCAATATTCTGCTGCAGCTTCTTGATGATGGAAGACTTACTGACAATCAGGGCAGAACGGTTGATTTCAAGAATACGATTGTAATAATGACATCGAATATCGGAAGCTCGGATCTTATTGATTCGATGAGCGAGGATGGCAGCATTGATGCCGAGGTTAAGGATAGGGTAGTGGCCCAGCTGAATTCGTATTTCAGACCGGAGTTCATCAATCGTATTGACGATATAATCGTATTTAGCCCTCTGACCAAGGCGAATATCGTGGATATAATCAAGCTGTCGCTTGGCGGAATTAAGAAGAGACTTGCTGATAGAAATATCGAGCTTGAAATGACGGATGCGGCGCTTAACTTCATTGCGGATGAGGCCTACGAACCTCAATATGGCGCAAGACCTATCAATCGTTTCTTGCAAAAGAACGTTGAGACGGCAATCGCAAGCGGCATTATCAAGGGCGAAATCGTCGATGATTCGACCATCAAAGGCGACGTCGTCGATGGCAAGCTGGTCTTCAAATAAAGGGCGCGCAAAGGCCCTTCAAGAAGCAGTTGCCGCGCCAAGTGACGAAGAAGTTGCTCAAAGGTAAGCCCTCTCGGGCTTGGGATTCACAAAAATAGAGAAAATCGCGTGTTTTCGAGCCGATTTTCTCTACTCA
>CAVIGM010000009.1:0-25428 GCA_963642455.1 Anaerovoracaceae bacterium
CTTGAAGTTGCTTGCACCAAGCCCCAATTGGTAGTATTCTTATTATGTATATTTGTCTCCGCGCTTTAGCCGCGAAGAGCGCCGCACTTTAGCTGCGGAGAACACCGAATCGGCCTCGCAAGAGGGCCTCCGAAACAACACGTTACAACCTCAAACACGATACTTAAAACAACACGATACACATATAAGCAATTACTATATTTATAGAGAAAGAGAAGGACAATATGAAACAGTTCTACGATACAATTGGTGGCGGTTACGAAGATGCAATGAAGAGAATTCCGTCAGAAGAGATTCTGAAGAAGTTTGTACTTAAATTCCCTGCAGATCCATCTTACGATAGCTTGGTAAAAGCAAAGGCTGACAACGATGTTGAGGCAGCTTTTGTTGCGGCACACACCTTAAAGGGCGTTGCTGCAAATCTTGGATTTAAGACTCTTACTGAAGCAGCTTCAAGGCTGACAGAGGAGCTTCGTCCTAAGCAGAATTTTCCGGCAGATGACTACTTCCAAGCAGTCGATGCCGCTTACAATGATGTAATGGCACAGATTAAGAAGATAGAAGCATAATCTGTGCTTTTTCTTTGAGAGAACAGCGCCGACGAATTCGGAGACCAACAGCGCCGGCGAATTCCAAAGACCGAATTCAGAAAGGAGGATTTATTATGAGCAAGAATAAGAATCGCGGCTTCACGCTGGTCGAGATGCTTTTTGTAATTGCGATAATCATAATACTCCTCGGAATAATAATTCCTGTTTTTCTGAATAAGCTCGAGGATGCCAGAGACGCAACGGATGCGGCGAATATCAGGGCGCAGTATGCCGAGGTAATGGCAGACGCCATAATGTATGACGGAGATATTTCAAGATACAGGGATAGAGTTGTACTGCTGCAGAAGAAGAACGGATGGCAGAACAAGGAGCTCAAGAAGAATGTCCTGAGCCTCTTCGACAAGGTTGAGGGAAATATCGACAAGGAGCCGAAGAAGGGCGGAATCGCTTATGTTAAATATCAGAACGGCGAGAGAATTCTGGTATTCAGCGAGGAGCACTATGTTCTTTATGAAGAGGATTTGCTGGTTAAGGCGAAGGAACTCTATGGCATGTTGAACGATCAAGGTCTTAAGCTAAATGAGAAAAGTTTAGATTTCAAGTGGCCGCACAGACCGGATTGGGATGTTACTGAGGTGCCATGCGTAGGTAAGGCGATAATCGAGAATGCGGACAACGAGCAGATTGTCGCAGGCCTGTCGACTCTCAAATATGGTGCTGCATCCAAGAAATATTATGTAAATGCTAAGTCCGTTGTTGGCGATGATGAGCTCAAGACCTATCTGGCACAGAGCTCAGGTGTTGCGGATCTATACGAGCAAATCGGCAAATGCAGATATCTTGTTCAGACGAAGACGAATTTGAATGCGCCTATAAGCAAGACAAGCTTCAAGGCATATCAATATTTAATTGCCGAGTGTTCTAAGACTGAGGGCGGAATGCCTGAATATCTCGTGCTCGGAATCAGAGAAGGCAATCTTACCTGGGGCAAGGTCGGAGTTAATAATTCAAAGACCTTCACCGTTGATTTCGATGAGTGGATTCCTGTTACCGCAATTAAGAACAGCAAGTAATTCCGCAAATCCACAACAGAAATCTACAACAACACTATTTCCTATAGACAAAGGAGCTTTATTATGGTTGTAATACAGGAAATCTTGGTAGCGAATTGTACCGGCATCTTGGTGCTGATAGTATGCTTGATGTCAAGATTCGAGAACAGGAGAGAAAAGCATTTCGACGCTTATGCCTTCGAGGGCATGATATGGCTGACGATGCTTGCGTTGATTGCGGAGACCGTAGCCTCTCTGATTGACGGACAGCCGGGAGCTCTTGTTAACGCATTTCAGTACATCCTAAATGCGTACACCTTTGTCGCTTCAAGCGGAGTTGCTTTTCTCTGGGTGCTCTTCGTTGACTCACGAATTTTCCATAGCACGAAGCGCATCAAGACATTCTTCTGCGTTCTTATAGCACCTTTCCTTCTCATCGTAGTGCTTCTTGCCTGCGATATTTTCGGCAAAACAGGCTTTATTTTCTCGGTGAACGATGCCAACGCATATGAGAGAGGCAATCTCGTTATTATTTCATATATTTTCATCTTCATTGCATATTTGCTATCGGCAGCAATTGCCGTTATGTCAATTATAAAAGACTGCTACGCAAAATTCTTCCCTGTTCATTTCTTCGTAATTCCATGCGTTGTAGGAACAATCATACAAGGCCGATTCTACGGAATTTCGGTAGGATGGCTATGCGTTGCTCTATCCATACTCTTCATACAGATGCATCTTGCGAATCAGGATGCTTATGAGGATGAGCTTTCTGGACTATATAATAGAAAATATTTCAACTTAGTTATAAATAAGCTGTCGAGTTCTTCGAGTAAACGCCGGGTGTACGGTGTGTATATGGACGTCGATTCCTTCAAGGAAATCAATGACAAGTTCGGACATTCTATGGGAGACGATGCGATTGCGCAAATCGGAAGGCTCCTTTCAAATATTTCTAAGCATGACAGAATGGCTTTCCGATATGGAGGAGACGAATTCATCGTTCTTGATACCAACGGCACCGAGGCAAGTGCCAACAGACTTACGGAAGACATTCGGCGTGAATTTAAGTCCTTCAACGACGACAACGATAAGCCTTATAAACTCTTCGTTTCATTAGGTCGCGCAGAATATGATGTGGCTGAGAAGGACCCTGAGCATTTCCTGCGAGAGCTTGACACCAAGATGTACCAGCAGAAGGCATTGAAGAACGCCTCATCGAAGCTGCAACTTGATGACATCGCAGATTTGGATGAGGGTAGGGTTAAGAAGAAGCTTGAGAGCGCAATAAGGCAAAGTGACTCAGTAAAGACTTATTTCAAATTCTATCTTGATAGGCCTAAGAGGGAGGATACTCTTAATTTGCTCCTTGAGGATTTAGGAGGATACTACAAGGCAGACAGAGCCTATATCTTCGAGATAAATGAAGAGGAACAGACAACAAGCAATACTTATGAATGGTGCGATGAAGGTGTAACACCGGAAATCGATAATTTGCAGAATCTTCCGCTATCGTTAGTTCAAGGCTGGATAGATGCCTTCGAGGAAGAGGGCGAGTTCTATATATCTTCCCTATCTGAAGAATATGATCCAGAGGATCCGACATATAAGGTTCTTGATGATCAGAATATCGAAAGTCTAATGGTGGCTCCTATTTACGTTGAAGGTGCTATTAAAGGCTATCTTGGCGTAGACAATCCGAGAGATAATATTGACGACATGCTTCTTCTTGTAGTTGTGGCCGCTACTGCCTATAGCGAAATTACCAATAGGGAATTTTTCCATCATGTAAAGGCAGAATCCGACAGAAAGCTCGCCTTGAAGGATCATATTATCAAGTCGATGAGCGAAATATATACCTGTGTATATTATTTCGATTTAATAAAAGGAGACTATATTGAAGTATATTCCGTAGATACGATAAGAGATAAGGTCGGCACGGAAGGAAATGCTAAGGATAAGCTCGAATACTTTGCCAAGGCTATGGTCGCACCAGAGTGCGTAGAATACATGGTTGAATTCGTTGACCTGTCAACGCTTAGAGAGAGACTTCATAAATTCAAAATAGTCTCGGCTCAATATCGCAGCTTGAACTGGGAAGGTTTCGAGGATACTGGCGGCATGTGGCATGAATGCTCCTTCATGGCCGGCGACTATGATGAGGACGGCAATGTCACACATGCAATTTTCACTGCTCGTTCTATCCATGGCCTCAAATTACGCGAGATAGCTCAGAATGATGCTCTTCGCGAAGCTTATGAGTTGGCGGAGTCGGCTAGCCAAGCTAAATCAGTCTTCCTTTCGAGCATGTCTCACGAGATGCGCACGCCGATGAACGGAATTATAGGAATGACGGCTATCGCAAGCGCTAATATTGATGACAGGGATAAGGTAGATGACTGCCTCCAGAAGATTTCAGGCGCAAGCAGTCAACTTCTTAATCTTATTAACGAAGTCCTTGATATGAACAAGATTGAATCGGGCAAGATTGACCTTGTCGAAGAGGAATTCAATCTGTCCGACCTGATAGAGAACCTTCTTGTCGTCAACGAACCTTTTATTAATGACCATAAGCATAAGCTGATTACAAGCGTATCGAATATCGAGCATGAGGATGTAATCGGAGACAGCCTTCAGATTCAGAAGGTGTTCAACAATCTCCTCAGCAACGCGGTTAAATATACACCAAGCGGCGGACTGATTCGTATTACCATTACAGAGAAGCCTTCTGATACTGATACGATAGGTTGCTACGAATTTATCTTCGAGGATAACGGAATCGGCATGAGCCCTGAATTCATCGAGACAATCTTTGAGCCTTTTGCAAGGGCGAGCCAGAGCTTGGTTAGGACAACACAAGGAACAGGCCTTGGTATGCCTATCTCGAGGAATATAGTTCGCATGTTAGGCGGCGACATCCAAATAGAGAGCAAAGAGGGAGTCGGCTCGAAGTTCACGGTAAGCATGTATCTTAAGCTTCAAGATAAGACGCCTATTGATTGCACGCAGTTTGAAGGAATGCAGGTTCTTGTAGCGGATGATGACGAGATGAGCCTTGAAGCCTGCTGCGGAGTCATAGACAAGCTCGGAATGAAAGCGGATCCAGCGCGAAATGGTGCAGAGACAGTAGAGAAGGTGCTGCAGCATCATAAGGACAAGCAGGATTATTTCGCTTGCCTTATCGACTGGAAGATGCCGGATATGGATGGAGTTGCTGTTGTAAAGAGGATTCGCCGCACCCTTGGTCCGAACGCTTATATCATTATTATTTCTGCCTATGACTGGTCAGAAATAGAGAAAGACGCAAGAGATGCCGGCGTAAATGCCTTTATCAGCAAGCCGCTCTTCCCATCGAAGCTTGTAAGGAACCTCGAGGAACTTCTTGGACAGAGAGAGGAAGAAGAGGAAGACAATATTATTGCTCAATTTAGCGATCTTGATTTATCAGGACGCCGAGCATTGCTTGTCGAGGATAATATGCTTAACGCTGAGATTGCAATGGATATTCTCGAAATGACAGGCCTTGCAGTTGAACACGTAGTTGATGGAGCTGAGGCTATAGAGCGTATAAATGAGTGCGAGGATGGATACTATAATATCATCTTCATGGATATCCAAATGCCTCGCGTGAATGGACATGAAGCAACCCACGCAATCCGTGGCATGGAGCGCGACTATTGCAAGAAAGTTCCGATTATAGCCATGACTGCAAATGCCTTTGCCGAGGATAAACAAAAGTCTAAAGCGGCGGGCATGGACGACCACATAGCTAAGCCGATTGATCTTAATGAGCTCGCTGGGATTCTCGTCAAATATATCAAATAGTTAGATATCCAATAAACACGATTTAAGGAGTTAAGAATTTGCAGGCATTTGCATGCATATGACACACAATATGAGCAATTCAACTAAATCAAATACAAGCAATATAAATTACAGAATGCGGACCGTTCATCTTCTTGTCGGTCCGGCACTTTTTCTGCTCTGCTATTTCCTGCTTCCTTCCTCTTTATTTGAGGCAGCAAGCGAAAGAGCCGCAATAGGAACAATCGCCTGGATGGCATATTGGTGGATTAGCGGTCCAATAGATTTCGCTATTACAGCTTTTCTGCCACTTGTGCTAAATGCTCTATTCCAGATTGCAGACATGAAGGTTGTCGTTGCCAACTATGCGGACGAGATTATCATATTGCTTCTTGGCGCGTCTCTTATTACGGCGGCCTGGGAAGTAACGGGCCTCGATAAGCGTATCGCCTCAATGTTTCTGATGCTGATAGGTAACAATCTAAGAAGCCAGCTCGTTTTCTGGTTCCTTCTTACGACTATTCTGTCGTCGGTTCTTCCGAATGCCGTTGTATGCGCTGCGATTACACCAATTGCGGTATCCATGCTCAAATTCATCGGCATAAGCGATATAGGCGCAAGCAAAACAGGCTCGATGGTTCTTCTTACCATCGCCTACGGTGCAGGTGTCGGCGGAATGGCTACTCCGCTTGGCGGCGCAATGAACCTTGTAACCGTTCAATATCTGCAGCAGCTAACCGGCTCTGAATTCATCTATTGGCACTGGGTTGTGAGATTCCTTCCACTGATGCTGATACTTGTGGCAAGCAATATCATTTATCTTCTTGCTTGCTGCGATAAGAAGGAGACGCTCGGTGGCTCTAAGGATTATTTCGCCGAGAAATATAAAAAAATGGGCAAGATGCATCGCGACGAGAAGTGGGCACTGGGGCTGTTCGTACTTGCGACTTTGCTCGCTTTCACAAGACAGTTCTACCAAGCCTACCTTCCTGGCCTCAAGCCTGCATACGTTTTCCTCGGATGCGCGATAATCGCTTTTGTTGTAATGGACAAGAGCGGCCACAGGCTCATCACATGGAAACAGGCTTCGCCTAAGGTCATCTGGGATTTGCTATATATTTTTGCAGGAGGCCTCGCTGCGGGAACGCTTATTAACGAGACGGGAGCTGCCACTTCAATCGCCAAAGTCGTAGAAAGAATTGATATGCCTAACAGCTTCGTCTTGATTCTTATCATTGTTACGTTCACGCTTCTGATGTCCGACATGACAAGCAATACAGCGACCGCCGCAGTTGCTATGCCTATCGTAATCAGCATAGTGTCCGGCTTAGGCCTCAATCCGATTCCGTATATCTATGTGGCAACAATCGGTGTCAACCTCTCGTATATGCTGCCAACATCCATCAGGGCAATTCCGGTTGGCTACGGCCTCGAACCTAAATTCATGTTCAGAAAAGGCCTCGGAATGACGCTCATGGTTATACCGCTTATGTCTGTTGTCGCGTGGCTACTTGTGGAATACTGGCCAGCTTTCAGTACGATATAAAAGGAGAAGAATATGTATCCATCTATTATTGAGAATTTGGCACATCATGCGACAGAGCATCCTGACAAGCTCTGTCTTGCGGATGAGAAGAAGGCTCTGTCCTATGCGAAAGTATGGCAGGCAAGTCTTGGCTTAGCCGAGCAGCTTAAGGCTAAGGGAATTAAGGCGCAGGATATGGTTCTTGTTGAATGCAATCAGAGCGCTGAATATATGATCTGCGATTTCGCGATACAGCTTATAGGAGCTATCTTTGTTCCGCTCGAGCGAAATGCCGCAATAAGCAGAATTGCGGAAATTGCAAGAGATACAGAGGCTGTTTTATATATTGGTAAAGATTTTGCGGGAGACGAGCTTGGGCTTCTTCCGCAAATGGCTATGATGAATATCGACACTGTGGCGGCCTATGTCGAGTCGCTTACCGCAGGCGCTTCGGTCGAAACGAATGCCGCAGGCGCTTCGGTCGAAACACCGGCGCTCGAGCAAATCACCTTCCCGAAGGCTGACGACGTTGCCGAGATACTTTTCTCGACGGGCACGACTGGAAAGAGCAAGGGCATAGTGCTGACGCATGGTAATGACGTAGCGATAGCCGAGAATGTCTGCTGCGGTGTCAAGATGGGCAAGGACAATGTCGAGGTAATTCCGATGCCGACAAGCCACTCGCATGGCCTCAGAAGAACCTACGCAAATATGGCGAACGGCAGCTCGGTCGTCTTCGTTTCGAAAATCACGCTTCTTAAGAAGATGTTCCAGATGATGGACGAATATGGCGCTACGAGCATGGACCTCTCACCGAGCATGCTCTCGATTATCTTCAAAATGAGCAAGGACAGAATCGGCGATTATGCAGACCGTCTCGACTATATACAGCTTGGCTCTGCTCCGCTTCCTGAAGAGGACAAGCAGCATCTTGCAAGATTGCTGCCTAAGACAAGGCTCTATAATTTCTACGGAAGTACGGAGGCTGGCTGCTCGTGCCTGCTTGATTTCAACGAGGCACCGGGCAAGAAGGGCTGTATCGGCAAGCCTGCTGTCAATGCGCGCTTCATCGTAGTTGACGAGAATAGGCAGGAGATCAAATCCTCTCCGGACAATCTCGGCTTCCTTGCAAGTGCCGGTGCGATCAATATGAAGGAATATTTCAAGGCGCCAGAGCTGACGCAAGAGGCGATGCCGGATGGCGATTATATTTATACAAAAGACCTTGGATATATTGATGAAGAGGGCTATGTGTATATGCTCGGGCGAAAGGATGATGTCATCAATTACGCGGGCATCAAGATAAGCCCCGAGGAGCTTGAGGCTCTCATCGTTAAGCATCCGCAGATAAAAGATTGTGCTCTCATCCCCGTGGAGGATGCGCTTACAGGTCAGGCACCTAAGCTCTTCATCGTACTCGAGGATGCGGCTGCGGGCAGCTTCGATCTTAAGCAATTCAAGATTTACTTAGGCGAGATAATAGACGCTAACAAGCAGCCTAAATACATAGAAATTATTGACGAAATTCCGAGGACCTTCAACGGCAAAATCCGCCGCAAGGATCTTCGCTGATGTCGATAGCAACGAAGACAGCGACACTGATTCCGACATTGGCTTCGGCATCGACTTTGATTTTGAATTAAGCACACAGAAGGAAAGAAATAAAGAATGACTAAAACACAGGCAAAGCGTGCCCTGATTTTCATATTAATATTATGTCTCGCCCTCGTCGGCTGCGACAGGCTGCTTTTTCCATTCAGCGAATATGACACAAATCAGGACAGGACTTTCTACGAAATAGAGGAGAATTCAATAGATGTTGCGGCAATCGGAACGAGCCTCATGATGGTAGGCTTCTCGCCGCTTAGACTATATGACAAGACGGGGATAGCCTCTTACAACAGGGCAAATTCCTGCCAGTCGCCGGAGCAGGCATGGCTGGTTGTCAGGGAGACCTTCGAGACACAGAAGCCTAAGGTACTCATACTTGCGGCCGGAGCACTTGTAATACATTACGATTACGAATTTCGTGAGCCTTTTCTCAGGCGCGGAATGGACTACCGCAAATTGTCTTGGGACAAAATCACAGCGGCAAGAGGAATTGCTGAGCATAGCGAGGTTGACGACACGCTGAGCTTCCTTTTCCCTCTTAGAAGATTTCACACAAGATGGGGCGAAGTCATTGTGAACGGCCCTGACAAGTGGCGGGAGCTTGCTGGCTATGACTATATGCACGGCCAGTACGCGTCGTTCAAGCATGACGAAATAGAGGATATTTCTGCAAAAAATCTCAAGTCAAAGAAAGTCTACGACATAGACGAGAATACCCGCTATTGGTACGGGAAGATTTTCGAGATGTGCGAGGAGAACGGCACCAAGGTTCTCTTTGTCGGCAATAAGGACATGCGCTGGACCATGGGCAAGCACGATGTGATTGCAGAATATGCGGAAGAGGTCGGTGCGGACTTCATCGATTATAATATTTCGCCTGTTGTTGACGAGGTCGGACTGAGCTGGAAGACAGATTATTACGACCACAAGCATCAGAATGTAAGAGGCTCAATCAAGTTCACAGACCACCTCGGACAATATCTTGTTGAGCATTACGGTCTTGGCGAGAGCGATATCAGCGATGCCGATAAGAAACAGTGGCAAGAGGACATAGAGCGCTTCAAGGAAGACATCGCAAATAACGGCAAATTGGAAGTTGAATGGTAGGAGGAAGATAGCAAATGACAATCAATTCGTTAATATTTCTGGCCTTCCTCGCCGCAGTATATATTGTATACTTTGCCGTACCAGGAAAGTATCAGTGGATAGTCCTCCTTATCGCGAGCTACGCCTTCTACTATGCAGCGGGAATTATTCCTGTAATCTTTGTTTTTGCAACCACCTGCGTCGCTTATGTATCCGCGCGCAGAATGGAAAAAGTGAAACAGGCTGCCGCAAACAAGAAGGAAGGCAAGCTTAAGAATAAGCCTTGGCTTGTTGCGACGATGTTTCTCATCTTCGGCGTTCTATTTATTTTCAAATACTGTAACGGACTTACAGAGGGCTGGGAAATCCTTCTTCCTATGGGAATTTCCTTCTATATGTTCCAGTCTGTAGGATACCTGATAGACGTATACAGGGGAACGATTAACGCAGAGGAGAATTTCTTCAAATTCGCACTCTTTACAGCCTTCTTCCCACAGGCCGTGCAAGGCCCTATCAGCAGATACAATCAGCTTGCGCCACAGCTTACGGCTGAGCACAGATTCGACTACGACAAATTCTGCCGCGGCGCCCAGCTTATGATATGGGGCTTTTTCAAGAAAATGGTTATCGCAGACAGGCTCGCAGTTCTCGTTAATCAGGTCTTCGATAGTTACGCTGTAACACAGTTCAACGGACTGCAGACACTGCTTGCAATCTTCTTCTATGCGATTCAGATATATGCCGATTTCTCAGGCGGAATCGATATCATCAGAGGCGCTGCCGAGAGCATGGGAATTGACATGGTAGAAAACTTCGAAAGACCATATTTCGGCAATACAGTTGCGACCTATTGGAGACGTTGGCACATGTCACTCACCAACTGGATGAGAGACTATGTTTTCTATTCGCTTGCACTTTCTAAGCTCTCTAACAAAATCGGTAAGTGGGGAAGAAGAACCTTCAAGGGCTATATCGGTAAGCAGATGCCAACCTTCCTGCCAACCTTTACGACTTTCTTTCTTATTGGAATTTGGCACGGAGCAGGCTGGGGCTTCATCGTCTTCGGCTTCTATAATGCGATAATCATAGTTGCCTCCCAAATGATGCAGCCAATCTGGGATAGCATGAATGCGAAATTCAGAATCAAGACAGAGTCGAAGCTCTGGAAAATATGGCAGGTGCTCAGGACTTTTACGCTGATGGCTATCGGCAAATGTATCACCCGTGCCCTCTCGGTGGGCATCGGACTTCAGATGCTCGCAAATGGCTTGCACTTCATCGGCGACGGCTATCTCGCAAGTCTGCTTGAGCTTGATATAGGAATTGGCGACCTTATAATGTCATTTGTCGTTATGCTCGTTCTGCTTGGCGTCAGTCTCGTTCAGGAGAAGGGCATAGTAATTCGCGACAAGCTCGCAGAAGCTAATATCGTTGTTAGATGGACAGTTCTCATAATCGGAATTCTGTCGGTTGTGGTCTTTGGCGTATATGGCGCCGGCTATGACGCAGGCGCATTCATTTACAACGGATTCTAATCGAAGTAGCACCAAAACATTGGCTATGTTTTGTATGTGTTGCAATATAGGATAAATTAGTTTATTGTTATAAGTGAACAAAACAAAAGCACATCAGGAACTACGGCAATAGTTGAGATGTGCTTTAGTCGCGTGCTATAATGCACTAAAATTAGCAGATTCATTATAGCACATCCGCGACTGTTTTCAACCGAAACTTGCTGGCGGGTGTTTTTTTGCGCCCTAATTTAACCTGCGATAAGTAGAGAAAGGAAATTATATATAATAATGCCGATGAGACAAAGGCAGTTGTAGCAGACGTAAGCGGGTATTTGCGAGTGCAGGATTTGACGAAAAAGACCAAAAGGAGACAGTATTTAGATCAGTATGGTAATGACGCGCATAATATAACCGATGCTAACGGGAAGATACGTGGCAGAAGTAAGTCAGAGTTTCAAAAGGTGACTCATTTTATAATAAAAAAGAGAATTTGAGGTGGGAAAATGTTTGTATATTATATAAATGTACCGCTTAATAAAAATGGAATAGAAGAATTTGAACATTGCGAAGAGGAAATGCCAAACGTAAAGACATTTGAACTTACCAAAGAGGAATACGAAGTATTAAGACAACCTAAAAGCTTGTTTCAAAGGTTTGACGAAAAATTTGGAATAATAATTGACATTTGTGAAGAGGAGCGCATCGATAATGATAATTTGAGTGACGCTTTGAAGATTGTTAATACAATGCTTGCTAAGCACAAAAGTGAAGTAGCCGATAAAGCATTGAGAAAAGTAGCTGACTCTATAAAGGAAGCTTGGAATGTGTGATGGATTATCGCTGTGGTTATTGTTTGTTCGATATAGGAGAGCGTATAATCCGAAAAATAAGCGTCACAGACATGGATGAACATGTGGACACAGAAGATGACTGGAAGCATCTAATAGGCACAATCCAAGCACTGCCTTGTTCGGATTACGTTTCAATCTTGTGTTTTTATACATTTAATAGTATTCTCTTATGTGGATTAAGGTCTATTGTGCGCCGGTAGCTCAGGGGATAGAGTGTCTCACTCCGAATGAGAAGGTCGGTGGTTCGATTCCACTTCGGCGCACCATATCTTAAGACTCAAGAAATGAACAGTCGAGGAAATCAGTATTTGCTGATTTCCTCGTACTATTTAATAGGGTTTTTTAATCAGTGGATATTCTTTCGCTATCTTGAATATTTATTCAGCGCCAAAAGGCGGATTTTTGTAAGCGGTCCTCCGACGAACCGCCGACAGAGCTCGAAAATGGCAAAAACGAACGGAAATCGAAATGTGAAGATTGAGATAATTGCCGACAGATGTGCTATTATTGACGCATGGATAGATTCAAATTAGTAAGTGAATTCGACGCGACGGGAGATCAGCCGCAGGCAATAGAGAGAATTGTTGAGAGCATCAACAATGGCAATCGCTGCCAGACTCTCATGGGAGTAACGGGCTCCGGCAAGACTTTTAGCATGGCTAAGATTATCGAGAAGATCAACAAGCCGACCCTTGTGATAAGCCACAACAAGACTCTTGCCGCACAGCTTCACGGGGAATTCAAAGAATTTTTCCCGGAGAATGCCGTGGAATATTTCGTCTCCTACTATGATTATTATCAGCCAGAGGCCTATGTTCCAAGCACTGATACATATATCGAGAAGGATTCAGACATAAATGATGAGATAGATAAGCTGAGGCACTCGGCGACGGCGGCTCTTCTTGAGAGAAGAGATGTTATTGTCGTGGCTTCGGTGAGTTGCATATATGGACTCGGCTCGCCGTCAAGCTACCGCAATCAGCTGATTAGCCTTCGGCCGGGCCAGGAGAAGGAACGCAATCAGCTTCTTCGTGAGCTAACCGAGATACAGTACGAGAGAAATGATATAGATTTTCGAAGAGGCAGCTTCAGAGCAAGGGGCGATACGGTGGACATTTATCCTGCCGGCGGCGAGACTGCTGTTCGGGTGGAATTCTTCGGCGACGAGATTGAGACGATTAAGGAGATCAATCCACTGACTGGAGAGGTGACGGCTGTTCGCAATCACATAAGCATTTTCCCAGCTTCGCACTACATTACGGACAAGGGAACTATGGAAATAGTTGCAAGGAATATAAGGGCGGAGCTTGCGCAGAGGCTTGATTGGTTCAGGGCGAACGGCAAGCTGCTTGAGGCGCAAAGGCTCGAGCAGCGCACGAATTACGACCTTGAGATGATGCTCGAGATAGGAACCTGCAAGGGCATAGAGAATTATTCAAGGCATATCAATTTGCTTGAGCCGGGCGAGAGGCCTTATACGCTGATTGACTATTTTCCTGAGGGGGATTTTCTGACGATTATCGACGAGTCTCATGCTATGCTGCCGCAGCTTCGCGCGATGTATCATGGGGATCATTCAAGAAAAGAGAGCCTCGTAGAGTACGGCTTCAGGCTTCCGAGCGCTTTCGACAATAGGCCGCTTCGTTTCGAGGAGTTCAACGAGTTGACAGGGCAGACCGTATATGTGAGCGCAACTCCTGCGGATTATGAGCTTAAGGCTTCGGGCGGAATAACAGCAGAGCAGCTGATAAGACCGACGGGCCTGCTCGATCCTGAGATTGAGGTGCGCCCTATCAAAGGCCAGATTGACGATCTCATCGGCGAGATTAACGGCATAGTTGCTAAGAACGAGAGAGTTCTTGTCACAACACTTACCAAGAAGATGGCAGAGGACCTTTCTAAATATCTTGAGAATAATGGAATTAGATGCCGCTATTTACATTCAGAGATAGATAATTTCGAAAGGCTCGAGATAATAAGGGATCTTCGTATGGGCAAATTCGATGTCCTCGTCGGCATCAACCTTCTTAGAGAGGGCCTTGACCTGCCAGAGGTGTCGCTGATTGCGATACTCGATGCGGACAAAGAAGGTTTTCTCAGAACGGAGACTTCTCTGATACAGACTGTCGGGCGTGCGGCTCGTAATGCAAATGGCAAGGTCATCATGTATGCGGATTATATCAGCAAGGCGATGCGCACTACCATTGATGAGACGGCAAGAAGGCGTTCGATTCAGCAGGCTTATAACGAGGAGCATGGCATCGTACCGAGAACTATCGTCAAGCCTATCAGGGATATAATGGAAGTAACAAGCGAATATAAGGGCGAGATTACAACGAAGAATCCTGCGGAAATGACGGTCTCGGAGCTTAAGCGCACAATTACGGAATTAGAGAAAAGTATGAAGGAGGCTGCGGCAAATCTCGAATTTGAGAGGGCGGCCGAGCTTAGAGACTTGCTCTTCGAACTTAGGAGCAGCACGCGGAGTCGATGATTGTCGACAAAATTCGACAAGAATCGACATTTCTCGACAAGAATCGACAAAATTCGACATTTCTCGACACGAACACAGATAACAAAGAGGCGAATCAAATTGGACAACATTATCATTAAAGGCGCAAGCGAGCACAACCTCAAAGGAATAGACGTGACCATTCCAAGAAATCAAATGGTCGTAATGACGGGACTCAGCGGATCGGGAAAGTCCTCGCTTGCTTTTGATACAATCTACGCGGAAGGACAGAAGAAATACGTAGAGAGCTTAAGCTCATACGCAAGACAGTTCCTCGGCCTTATGAAGAAGCCCGATGTTGAGAGCATCGAGGGGCTTTCGCCTGCAATAAGCATAGACCAGAAGACGACCAACAAGAACCCAAGGTCTACCGTCGGAACCGTAACAGAGATCTACGACTATTTGAGACTTTTGTATGCGAGAATCGGCATTCCTCATTGCCCAGTCTGCGGAAGAGAGATTACGAGCCAGTCCGTCGACTATATTGTGGACTCGCTGAGAGAACATGGAGAGGGAACGAGGCTTACGATTCTTGCTCCTGTAATCAGAGGGCGCAAAGGCGAGCATAAGGCGGTGCTGTCGAGAATCATAAGAGACGGTTATACGAGGGTGAGAATTGACGGCGAGATGCATAGGCTCGATGAGGACGAGATCAATCTCGTCAAGAACAACAAGCATACCATCGAAATCGTAGTCGACAGAATTGTCGTTCATGAAGATAACAGAAGCAGGCTCGCAGAGGCGGTTGAGATTGCAACCAAGGAAGGCGAGGGGCTCTGTAATGTAATAATTGGAGGCAGCAAGGCAGACGGCAAGACAGAAGACAGAATTGAGACTTACAGCACCTTGCTTGCTTGCCCCGAGCACGGAATCAGCATCGAAGAAATGGAGCCAAGAAGTTTCTCCTTCAACAGCCCTTACGGTGCCTGCGAGCAGTGCAGCGGACTTGGCTATACCCTGTCCATCCCTGACGAAGCCTGCGTTCTTGATCCTAACAAGAGCATTCTGAACGGCGCGATGGGACAGATTTTCTCGACCATGGATGCGATGGGCTTCTACCGGCAGATGCTAAGCCAACTTGCTATCGACCACAATACGGACCTTTCCGTTCCATATAAAGACCTGCCGGAGGCTTTTACAAGAGAGCTTCTGCACGGAACGGGCCTTCGCAAGCTCAAATACACATACACAAGCAAGAGCGGCAGAGTTTCGCACATGAACCATACTTTCGAGGGTGTAATTCCAAGCCTCACAAGGCGCTGGGGCGAGACCAATTCGGAATATATTAAAGAGAAAATCAACGAGATGATGGTCGAGACGGAGTGCCCAAGTTGCAAGGGAAGAAAGCTCAAGGAGATCATACTTGCCGTTACGGTCGGCGGAATAAATATTATGGACTTCACCGAGATGTCGGTCGACAAGGCGCTAAGCTTCGTCAAAGAGCTCGATGGCAAGCTGTCCTCAAGGGACAAGCAAATAGCCGCTATGATTCTCAAGGAAATAAGGCAAAGGCTAAGCTTCCTCAAGAATGTGGGGCTCGGATACCTTACGCTTTCGAGAGCGGCATCAACCCTCTCGGGAGGCGAGTCGCAGAGAATCAGACTTGCAACACAGATCGGAAGCGGACTTGTCGGAGTCCTGTATATTCTCGACGAGCCTTCAATCGGCCTGCATCAGAGAGATAACGACAAGCTGCTTGCTTCTCTTCGCGAGCTTACGGATATGGGCAACACCCTGATTATCGTCGAGCATGACGAGGATACGATGAAGGCGGCAGACCACATCATCGACATTGGGCCGGGAGCCGGAATAAACGGAGGCGAGCTTGTTTGCCAAGGCACTATCGAGGACATCAAGGCCTGCCCAAGATCGATTACAGGTCAGTACCTTTCGGGCGCAAGAAGCATCGCCGTTCCTAAGGAGAGAAGAAAAGGCAATGGAGCTTGCCTTGAGATTATAGGGGCGCGCCAGAATAACCTTAAGAATATAGATGTAAGGATTCCCGCGGGAGAGCTTGTTCTTGTAACGGGCGTATCGGGCTCGGGCAAATCCTCTCTTGTAAATGAAATTTTATATAAAGGTGTTGCGAGGGTGACGAATAGAACATTAGAGGAGCCCGGCAAGCATAAGGAAATTCGTGGAATCGAGAATTTCGACAAGGTCATCAATATAGACCAGTCGCCTATCGGCAAGACTCCAAGGTCGAATCCTGCAACCTATACGGGAATGTTCACACATATAAGGAACCTTTATGCGGAGCTTCCAGAGGCTAAGATGCGCGGCTACAAGTCTGGGCGTTTCAGCTTCAATGTCAAAGGCGGTCGCTGCGAGTGCTGCAACGGAGACGGAATAATCAAGGTCGAGATGAATTTCCTGCCGGATGTCTATGTGCCTTGCGAGGAATGTAAGGGCGCAAGATATAACAGGGAAACTCTCGAGGTTAAATATAAAGGCAAGAGCATCAGCGAGGTGCTTGCGATGACTGTCGGCGAGGCCTTGGATTTCTTCAAGAATCAGCCTGCAATCCATAGATACCTGCAGACGCTCGATGATGTAGGCCTTAGCTACATAAGTCTCGGGCAGCCATCGACTCAGCTTTCCGGCGGTGAGGCACAGAGAATCAAGCTGGCTACAGAGCTCAGCAAGAGGTCAACAGGAAGAACACTTTATATACTCGACGAGCCGACGACTGGACTTCACTTCGCCGATGTCGAGAAGCTCCTGTATGTGCTTGACAGGCTTGTTGATGAGGGGAATACCGTGGTTGTAATCGAGCATAATCTCGATGTGATAAAAAGAGCAGACTATATCATAGACCTCGGTCCTGAGGGCGGCGATGGAGGCGGCATGGTAATCGCAACGGGTACGCCTGAGGAAATTGCC
This sequence comes from Anaerovoracaceae bacterium, assembly GCA_963642455.1. GTDB lineage: Bacteria > Bacillota > Clostridia > Peptostreptococcales > Anaerovoracaceae > Crickella. The sequence continues at coordinate 17,390 of CAVIGM010000009.1, forward strand.
GAATGTGAGAATTCGTACACTGGCCAATATCTTAAGCCGATGCTCGAGAGAGCCTAAGCCCGCGCGGATTAAATCCGAGGATCTCGGGCGGCCAAATATCGGAAGAGCGGCGCACTTTTATACTTCAAGAAACACTAATTGATGCTATAATTACCTAATGAAGCAAATTGAGATTACACTTAACGATGCAGGAAGAAGGCTTGACAGATTTCTTAGGAAATATCTGCCGCAGGCTTCGCTCGGCTCGATTTACAAGATAATAAGAAAAGATGTCAAGGTAGATGGCAAGAGAAGAGGCGAGGAATATATTCTTGGCGAGGGAGAAATCCTATCTTTGTACCTTTCGGATGAAGAGATATGCAGGCTTCGCGGGGGTGCAGATGCCGAGTCTTCGAGCGCAAGCTCAGACCTCGATGCAGCCGCGCTCGGCAACGGCTACGGCAATAGCAGCAGCGCCAGCAAGCGCAGCGCCAGCGACGATAGCAAGCGCAACGGCAACGCCAGCAGCAACGGCTCGCGCAACAAGAAGGCGAGAAGAAATTTCAAGATAATTTACGAAGATGAGAATATACTCGCTGTGGATAAGCCCTTCGGCCTTCTGACTCACGGAGACAGTAGCGAGAAGAAGAATCATCTTGCAAATCAGGTCAAGGATTATCTCATCGAGAAAGGCGAATTCAATCCGAGGCTGGAGAAGGTCTTTGCGCCGGCTCCGGCAAACAGGCTCGACCGCAATACGACGGGCATCGTGATTTGTGGCAAGACAAGCCCTGCGCTTAAGGGCCTGAACGAGATGATAAGAAAAGACCTTGTCAGGAAATTCTATATGACGATAGTGCATGGCAGAATCGATCACGAAATGCGTCTTAGCGGCTATCTTATTAAAGACCACAAGACTAACAAGGTAAGAATCGTTAAGCAGAAGCCTGCCGCCAATCCAAGCAGAAATGCTAATGCAAATGACGAGGCGAAAGAGGTCATCACCATCGTAAGACCGATAAAGGTTCTCAAAGATGGCCGAAATGAATATACCTATGTCGAGGTTGAGCTCGTTACGGGAAGGACGCATCAGATAAGGGCACATCTTGCGAGCATTTCGCATCCGCTAATCGGAGATGTTAAATACGGAGGCAAGAAGGTCTTCGGACTTAGCACACAGCTTCTGCATGCGGCGAGACTCGAATTCGCAGGCAGCGTGGAGGGACTTGAGTACCTTGAAGACCTAACACTTGCGGCATCCCTGCCGGAAGATTTTGAAAGAATTTTGGAGGCATTGAATTGAAGAAGAACAATAATGGCAAAGGAGCCTTGAAGGAATTTATCATAGATTTCTGCATCGCAGCGGTGCTCGCGCTTGCTGTGCTTTTCTTCATAAGGCCGACGGTTGTTAAGCAGAATTCAATGCAGGATACCTTGCAACCCAACGACTATCTCATCCTTTATAAAAGGGCTTATGCAAACGAGACCCCTGAGAGAGGCGACATCATAGTCTTCAAATCAGCTATGGTTGACGAGAAGGGCAAGAGCAAGCTCCTTGTTAAGAGAATAATCGGACTTCCGGGAGACGAGATTGAGATTAAGGACGGAGATGTCTATATCAATGGCGAGGAATATGAAGAGGATTATCTGAAAGACGGATATACGACGGGCTCGGTTAAGACGGAGGTTCCAGAGGGCGAATATTTCGTAATGGGAGACAACAGGCTTGTGAGTCTTGATTCGAGATATGAAGAGGTTGGCAATATCACGCTTGACGACATCAAGGGCAAGATCGTCTTCAGGCTTTTCCCACTAAGCAAATTTGGAAAGATTGAGGAATAATGGCAAAGAGAAAAAGACTTCTGGTTGCGAATAATAAGAAAGCGCGGCACGACTATTTCATCGAGCAGAGCTACGAGGCGGGAATTGTCCTGACCGGAACAGAGATTAAGTCTGTAAGGGCGGGCAAGGTCAGCATCAAGGAGAGCTTTTGCAAGATAGACAAGAATGGCGAGCTTATGATTATCGGTATGCACATCGCTCCATACGAGCAGGGCAACAGATATAATGTTGAGCCGCTGAGAGAGCGCAAGCTGCTTCTTCACAAAAGGGAGCTTCTTAAGCTCGGAAATGAGCTCAAGCTTGCGGGCCTTACGCTTGTTCCTCTTCAGGTATATATAAATGAAGACGGAAGATGCAAGGTGGAGATTGGACTTGCGCGAGGCAAGAAGCTCTACGACAAGAGGGAGGCAATCGCAAAGAGAGACGATGCCCGTAAGATTGATAGAGCTATCAAAGACAGAATGAGATAAATTAACATAACGGAGGATAGAAAAAATGCTTAAATTCAAGATTGAAATGGAAGATGGCGGCGTAATGTCAGGAGAGCTCTACGAGAATATCGCTCCAAAGACAGTAGCAAATTTCAAGAAGCTCGCAGACGAGGGCTTCTATGACGGACTGATTTTCCATAGAGTAATTCCGGGCTTCATGATTCAGGGCGGCTGTCCTGATGGCACTGGAATGGGTGGCCCTGGATATACAATTCCGGGCGAATTCACAATGAACGGCTTCAGAAATAACCTCAAGCACGAGAGAGGCGTTCTTTCGATGGCAAGAGCGATGAATCCTGATTCAGCCGGTTCACAGTTTTTTATTATGACAAGCACTAGCCCTCATCTTGATGGGCAGTATGCTTCCTTCGGCAAAGTGCTCGAGGGCATGGAAGTTGCGGACAGGATCGTAAACAGCAAGAGAGATATGCGAGACAAGCCTTTGACCCCACAGGTAATTAAGACAATAATTGTTATCGAGGAGTAATTTAAGGAGATGCGCTGATGGGTTATGTTGAATTCGAGAATGTCCGCAAAGTTTTCCATGTGGGAGAGGTAGACATTGAAGCGCTTCGTAATGCAAGCTTCAGTGTCGAAAAAGGCGAAATGGTAGTTGTAGTTGGAGCGTCAGGCGCCGGCAAGACTACCTTGCTTAATATTCTCGGAGGAATGGACAAGCTCACAAGCGGACGCGTAAGTCTCGGTGGCAAAGATATTTCAAATCTTAGCGACAAGGAGCTTACACAGTACAGACGGCACGACATAGGCTTCGTTTTCCAGTTCTATAATCTTGTTCAGAATCTGACAGCACTTGAGAATGTCTCGCTTGCAACTCAGATTTGCGAGAAGCCACTTGACGCCGCTAAGGTTCTTAAGGCTGTAGGCCTTGAAGACAGAATGGATAATTTCCCGGGACAGCTCTCGGGCGGCGAGCAGCAGAGGGTTGCAATAGCAAGAGCGATTGCAAAGAACCCTAAGCTCCTTCTTTGTGACGAGCCGACAGGAGCGCTTGATTACAATACGGGCAAGCAGATTCTTAAGCTCCTTCAGACGATGAGCCGAAGAGGCGGCATGACTGTAATCATCATTACGCACAATTCCGCACTTACCGCAATGGCAGATAGAGTTGTCAAGGTCAAGTCGGGAACGGTATATGAGGTAACGACCAATCCTAATCCAATTCCAATCGAGCAAATCGAGTGGTAGCGTTGGCGGCGGCAGGACTAAGAATATGCTTAAGAAAAACACTTTAAGAGAAATCAGAAACTCACTCGGGCGATACCTTGCGATATTCGCAATCGTAGCGCTTGGCGTGGGTTTTTTTGTTGGACTTAAAGACTGCAAGGAATCAATGCTTAGGACCTGCAACAGGTATCTCACAAAGACGGATTTCTATGATTATCAGCTGACGACTTCCTACGGAATTGACGATGAGAGCGTGGAGATTGCGAAGGCTTACAAGGGCGTCGAATATGCCGAGGCCTCGATTCAGCAGGATGTAATCGTAAGGGCAGGCAAGAATGACGACGAGGTTAACAAGGTAATCTCGCTTCCTGAGAAGCTCAATATGCCTCAGCTTAAGAACGGCCGCATGCCTAAGGCCGATAACGAATGCGTTGTTGACGACTATGGACTCAAGGCTGGCTTCAAGATTGGCGATACTCTTGTGATTTCGGAGAACAACGACGAAGATACGCTCAAGACCTTCAAATACAAGGAGTTCAAGGTCGTAGGAACTATATCGACTCCTCTGTATCTTGACTACCAGCGCGGCTCGACCACAATAGGCGACGGCACGATTAAGAGCTTTTTCTATGTCAACAAGTCGGCCTTCGACATGGACTACTACACGCAGCTCTATGTTAAGCTCTCGGATGATGGCGGCGACGGAAGCGACGCGGCAAGCAGCGACGAAGCAAGTGACAATAACATAAAGGATTTTTTCTCGGATGAGGCTGAGAAGAAGCTTGACGATGCTGAGAAGTCGATGAAGCAGCTCGCATCGAATATCAACGATGCCCGCAGAGATTCTGCGATGAAGAAGGCTCAAGAGGAGCTTGACGAGAAGAAGGCGGAATACGAGGATAATCTCTATGAATATAGGAGCAATCTAAATAAAGCAAATTCTAACAAGTCGGACCTTCAGAGCAAGCGCAAGCAGGTAAGTGACGGAATAACTCAGGCTAAGGCGCAGGCTACCCAGCTTGAGCAGGCCATTGCTTCGGGTGCGCTCGACGAGCAGACGAAGGCTCAATACGAGGCTCAACTTGAATATATCAACAAGACGACTATTCCGGGCCTTGAAGCTAATCTTGCAAGCATTGACAGCGGATTGCAGCAGATAGATGAGAGCAAATCCAAGCTCGACAGTGCGGAGAGCAAGCTCGCTGATGCGAAGTCCAAGCTCGATGAGGCACAGGAAGAAATCGAGGATATGGAGAAAGGCAAGAGCTATGTCTTCACAAGATACGAGAATTCAGCCTTTGCTGTTTTCGAGGAGAACGCCGAGATCGTCGACAATATTGCGAAGATTTTCCCAGCCTTCTTCCTTCTTGTTGCGGCGCTTGTATGCATGACGACTATGACAAGAATGGTCGACGAGCAGAGGAATCAGATAGGCATTCTTAAGGCCCTCGGCTATGGCAATGCCGCAATACTCGGCAAATTCATGTTCTATTCGGGAAGCTCGGCCTTCCTTGGAGCCGTAGTTGGCTTCTTCGGCGGCTCGAAGCTTTTCCCTATGGTAATATGGCACGCATATACGATGATGTATAATTTCGACCCTGACTGCGTCTTCGTCATCGATTGGCAAATGGGAATCGCGGCAACTGCGGCCGCTCTCCTTTGCGCAACGGGCGTAACATGGGCTTCTTGTGCGGCGGATTTCAAGGTAGCACCTGCCGAGCTTATAAGGCCTAAGGCGCCAAAGGCAGGCAAGAGAATTCTGCTTGAGAGAATTAAGCCAATCTGGTCGAGAGTCAGCTTCCTGTGGAAGGTCTCCCTTAGAAATATTTTCAGATACAAGAAGCGCGCCCTCATGATGATACTCGGAATAAGCGGCTGCACAGCCCTTCTTATCGCAGGACTTGGCATCAACACCACCGTTAAAGGCGTTGCGAAATTCCAGTTCGACGAGATCGTTCACTACGATTATATACTCGCCTTTGATAAAGACATGGATGAAGAGGCGCAGGCCAAATTCCGCGAATATGCAGGAGAGGATGCCGGAGACATGCTTTTCCTTCATATGGCAAATGTCGATGTAGTGCAAGACAAGAGCCCTTACGAGATTACACTTGTGGCTACTGACGCCAAGGATATTCGCAAATATTTCGACCTTCATTATGACGGCAAGGATGTGGATTATCCAAAGGACGGGGAAGTAGTTGCCTGCGAGAAGCTTCGCCAGAAATTCGACCTCGAGATTGGCGATGACCTCACGATTAAGAGCGGCTACCGCAAAATGACGCTTAAGGTAAGCGGTTTTTGCGATAACTATGTTGACGACTATTGCTTCATCACGCCTGAGAGCTACAAGCAGGGCTTCGAGAAAGAAGCGGCCATTAAGACGGCAGTTGTCAGGTCGCCGAACAAGGAAGACACACAGGCTATTAGAGATAAGGCGTCTTATCTTGGCAAATACGATGACGTGGCAGCAACAGTCGTAAATGCTGATACCATTGATACAGTAGATGCGATGATGGAGAGCCTTAATGCCATCGTCCTTGTTGTCATACTTTGCGCGGGCCTTCTTGCCTTCATCGTGCTCTTCAATTTGACCAATATCAACATAACAGAGCGAATAAGAGAAGTAGCTACAATCAAGGTTCTCGGCTTCAACGGCAGAGAAGTATCTCGCTATGTCTTCAGAGAAAACCTCGTGCTTACGGCAATCGCAACTCTTGTCGGAATTCCTCTCGGCAAGTGGCTGCTCGATTTTGTAATATCTAAGATCTGCGTCAATTCGATTTTCTTCGTGGCGAGAATCACAACAGTAGATTATTTGCTTGCGATAGTTCTTACCTTCGTCTTTGCGTTCATTGTGAACCTTGCGATGAGAAAAAGGCTGCGCGACATTTCCATGACAGAGTCCCTGAAGTCAGTCGACTAAATACAAGGCCCTTCTTCAGTTCTTGAGGAAGGGCTTTTTCTTTGAATTCTGCCAAACAGCAATGCCCTTCGTTGCCACAGCAGCTGCTGACAAGTATTTGTCAATACCAATAAAGAACATAAAGAAACATTCGCATCTATGGACTTGCAAATGCCAAAGTGCTAATATTGAAACAAGAAAATTGTGGATTTTTTGTTAAAGATACACAATTTTTATTTTGCAGTAAAAGCTTGGGCAAGGCTTAGACATTGGCATAGAGAGCTTACTGCAGCTACACTATAGTCTTTATTTTTGAATGAGAGAGGAAGAAAGAAATGAAGAACAAGTATATTGCGAAGCATTTGTGGAAGGACAAGAGCACAGCCATGAGCGGATCAGATGTAGTTGCTGCATCTTTCAACGATTGTATCAATCTTAGCCTTGGCGATCCAGATTTCACAACCGATCAGAGAATTATTGATGCGGCTTTCAAGGATGCAAGCAATGGCTATACTAAATATCCTAACTTCCAGGGCGACCCTGAGCTGAGACAGGAAATCATTAATTTCTACAAGGAAGAATACGACGTTGAGCTTGATGACAAGGAAGTTCTTGTTACGGCATCCGGTTCTGTAGCAATGTATATCGCTATGGCAACGCTCCTCGACAAGGATGATGAGGTTATTCTTCAGGGACCTTTTTTCAGCCCATATCCACAGCAGGTTGCGCTTAACGGCGGTATTCCTGTGGAGCTTCCAACCTACGAAGAGGAAGATTTCCAGGTTATTCCAGAGAGACTTGAGTCACTCATCACAGAGAGAACAAAGGCAATCGTAGTTAACTCGCCAAGCAATCCAACAGGAAATTGCATGACAGAGGAGACCATGAAGAAGATTGCGGAGATTGCAATCAAGTACGACCTGATTGTTGTATCCGACGAGATATATACATCGTTCAGCTATCAGCATCCATTCCAGCCTTTAATTACAATTCCTGGAATGAGAGAAAGAACTATTACAATCAATTCCTTCTCCAAGAATTTCATTATGTGCGGCTGGAGAGTAGGAAATATGATCGCGCCTCCTGAGATTACAAAGGCAATGCTCGGAGTTTCGGAGAACATCGTTTTCACAGCGCCTTCTATTTCGCAGAGAGCAGCTCTTCACGGACTTCGTATGAGACACGAGATTCAGCCACCTATCGTTGATGAATTCAAGAAGAGAATGTTCTATGCGGCAGAGCGCATCAACGGCCTTAAGAACATGCACGTTCTCTATCCACCAAAGGGAAGCTTCTATCTTTGGATTAACATCAAGGATACAGGACTTACTTCGGCAGCGGTTTCGGACCTTATTCTCAAAGAGGCTCACGTACTGATGCTACCTGGAGACGCATTCGGCAACTGCGGCGAAGGCTTCCTGAGAATTGCTTGCACAGTTGGAGTTGATAAGCTCGGCGAGGCATTTGACAGAATCGCAAAGATTGATATGTTCAATCCAAACAAGTAGGACCAAGCAAATAGGACCGAGCAAATAGATAGCAAATAAATAATTAAAGAAAAAGATTTGAAGCAGGGGCTTAGGCCTCTGCTTTTCTTTCGCCGAATATTCGTCGATTTTTCGAGAAAACGAGCGGAA
>CAVIGM010000009.1:25606-30888 GCA_963642455.1 Anaerovoracaceae bacterium
AGGGACGATGCAAGCAACCAGCCACTGGCGGCGAGAATGAGGCCAAGAGACCTTAGCGAATTTGTCGGGCAGGAGCATCTTCTGTCTGAGGGCAAGGTGCTTCGCAAAATGATCGAGCAGGACAATATCAATTCGATGATTTTCTGGGGGCCTCCGGGCGTCGGCAAGACAACGCTGGCGCAGATTATCGCGGGCAGAACCAAGGCGCAGTTCATCAACTTCAGCGCGGTCACGAGCGGAATCAAGGACATCAAGACCGTGATGCAGCAGGCGGACAGACTCGGCGCTTACGGCTCTAAGACCATTGTCTTCGTGGACGAGATTCACAGATTCAACAAGGCGCAGCAGGACGCCTTCCTGCCTTTCGTTGAGAAAGGAAGCATAATCCTGATTGGTGCGACCACAGAGAATCCGTCATTTGAGATAAACGGGGCTCTTCTGTCGAGGTGCAAGGTGTTCGTGCTCAAGCAGCTGACGCAGGAGGATATTGCTAAGCTTATAAGAAAAGCTCTTAGCGATGAGCGAGGCTATGGCGGCAGACAGATAGAGATCGGCGAGGAGCAGATTAATGTGCTCGCCGGCTTTGCAAACGGAGACGCGCGGACCGCGCTGTCTACCTTGGAGATGATTATTCTGAACGCAGAGACAGCGGCAGATGGCTCTGCGCACATTACTGATGAAATCATAGAGCAGTGCATTTCGAAGAAATCACTGCTCTACGACAAGGACGGTGAGGAGCATTATAACCTTATTTCTGCCTTGCACAAATCCATGCGTAACTCCGATGCGGATGCAGCTATTTACTGGCTGGCGAGAATGCTCGAATCAGGAGAGGACCCGATTTACATAGGAAGAAGAGTAACGCGTTTTGCAGCAGAGGACATAGGCCTTGCGGACCCAAGAGCGCTCGAACTATGTGTCGCTGCTTTTCAGGCCTGCCACCTCATCGGTATGCCGGAATGTTCCGTGCATCTGACTGAGGCGGTAACCTACTGTGCGCTCGCACCTAAGTCAAACGCCATGGATGTTGCCTATATGGAGGCCGCAGAGGATGCCAACAAGATGCTCGCAGAGCCTGTGCCTATGAATATTCGAAATGCTCCGACCAAGCTCATGAAGGATGAGGGCTACGGCAAGGGTTACATATATGCCCACGATACCAAGGACAAGATAGCAGATATGCAGTGCCTGCCTGACAATTTAGTTGGAAAAGAATATTATCATCCGACGACACAGGGCCTCGAGGCGAAATACAAGGAGAGATACGAGTCCATCAAGGAGTGGAGGCGCAAGCAGAAGAAATCCCGCTGAATTCTTGGCTGAATTCCTGCTGAATTCTCGGCTCAAATCCCGCAATAAATAATCGTGCAAAAGAGCCTCTGCTATGATATAATTTGAAGGCTGATGTGCAGAAAGGATAATGCATATGAAAGACGATATCGAAATCAGACTATTGTTTGAAGATCCTGCAGCATACGCAGGTAAAGAAATTGCAGTAAGAGGCTGGATAAGAGGCAATAGAGCATCTAACCAATTCGGCTTCATTTCGCTGAATGACGGAACATATTTCACACCGGTTCAGGTTGTATATGAGGCATCGAAGCTTGCGAATTACGAAGAGATTTCTAAGGCGCATCTCTCAGCCGGCGTACTCGTTAAGGGCACACTTGAGCTGACACCAGAGGCACAGCAGGCCTTCGAGATCAAGGCAGACGAGATTACAATCGAAGCAGACTCGGATCCGGATTACCCTCTTCAGAAGAAAAGACATTCGATGGAGTTCCTTCGCGAGATTGCACACCTAAGACCAAGAAGCAACACATTCTCGGCTGTTTATAGGGTTAGAAGCGTAGCTGCTTTTGCAATTCATAAATTTTTCCAAGAGAAAGGTTTTATCTATGTGCACTCCCCACTGATTACGGGAAGTGACTGCGAGGGAGCAGGCGAGATGTTCCAAGTAACAACCCTCGATATGGAGAACCCTCCACGCAAAGAGGACGGAAGCATCGACTACAGCCAAGACTTTTTCGGCAAAAGAACAAGCCTTACAGTATCGGGACAGCTCGAGGGCGAGATAATGGCTCTTGCCTTCAGAAACATTTACACCTTCGGACCTGCGTTCAGAGCAGAGAACAGCAATACCGCAAGACACGCATCCGAATTCTGGATGATGGAGCCTGAGATGGCATTCTGCGACCTCGAAGGGAATATGGATATTGCCGAAGAGATGATTAAATACATCATCAAGGATGTGCTCAAGAACTGCCCAATGGAAATGGAATTTTTCAATAAATTCGTAGATAAGGGGTTGCTTGAGAGACTCGACAATATCGTGAATAACGAATTTGGCCGCATCACATATACAGAGGCTGTTGAGATTCTGCAGAAGAGCGGCGAGAAGTTCGAATATCCGGTTGAGTGGGGACTTGAGCTTCAGACAGAGCACGAGAGATACCTTACGGAGAAGGTTTATAAGAAGCCGATTTTCGTAATCAACTATCCTAAGGATTGCAAGGCCTTCTACATGAGAGTTAACGACGACCAGAAGACAGTTGCGGCAATGGATATGCTCGTTCCAGGCGTAGGCGAGATTATCGGCGGAAGCCAGAGAGAAGAGCGCTACGACGTGCTGGTCAAGAGAATCAAGGAAATGGGGCTTAATGAAGAGGATTACGGATGGTATCTCGACCTTCGTAAATACGGCGGAGTTAAGCATTCAGGCTACGGACTTGGCTTCGACAGAATCCTGATGTATCTCACGGGAATGGCAAATATTAGAGACGTTCAGATGTTCCCAAGAACACCGGGCAACGCCGAATTCTAATTCAAGACAAGAGGCTCGGATCAACAAAGATATTAATTAACGATAATATATTAAATTAGGAGGAATAATTGATGAAAGGTTACACAAGCGATAAGATTAGAAACATCGTTCTGCTTGGACACGGCGGCAGCGGCAAGACTACATTCCTTGAGGCTGCACTTCTCAACACAAAGGTCATCACAAGACTTGGTAAGGTTGAGGACAAGAACACAGTATCTGACTATGAGAAGATGGAGAAGGAGAAGGGATACACAATCAATGCGACCATGGTACCTGTAGAGTACAAGGGCACTAAGATTAACTTCATCGACACTCCAGGATTCTTCGACTTCGTAGGAGAGGCAAGATCCGCTCTTGCAGTTGCAGATGCTGCAGTTATCGTAGTTGATGCATCAGCAGGCGTACAGGTTGGAACAGAGAAGGCATGGGATCTTTGCAAAGAGTACAATATGCCAACTTTCATGATGCTCAACAAGATTGATAAGGAGAACATCAAGATTGACGAAGTTATCGCAAGCATTCAGGACGCATTCGGAACAGGCTGCGTAACCGACGATGACGAGGACGCACTCAACGAGGCTATCGCAAGCGCCGATGAGGAACTGATGGAGAAGTTTTTCGAGGGCGAAGCTTTTACAGAAGAAGAGTTCAACAATGGACTTAAGAACGGTATCGCTAACGGAGACATCACACCAATCATCAAGGCTTCTTGCATGACAGGCGAGGGAATTGACGAGGTTCTCGGATGCTTCGCTAAATACCTTCCATCACCTGTTGAGAACAAGGTTCTTGAGACAGCTGACGGCGGCGAGTACAAGATAGACCCTAATGGCCCTCTTGCACTGTATGTATTTAAGACACTCGCAGACCCATTCCTTGGCAAGATTTCATACGCAAAGGTTGTAGGCGGAACTCTTAAGACTGGCGCTGACGTATACAACGCTCGTTCAGAGAAGTCCGAGAAGCTCGGTTCTGTTTTCTTCATGAGAGGCGCAACACAGGAGAATACCGATACAGTTAACTGCGGAGATATTTGCGCACTTGGCAAGCTCCAGAATACAAAGACAGGCGACACACTTTGCCTGAAGGGCCAGAGCCTGCAGCTCAAGCCAATTACATTCCCTAAGCCATGCTACTTCATCGCAGTTGAGGCTGAGGATAAGAACGAGGACGAGAAGATGGCACAGGGCCTCATCAAGCTCATGGAAGAGGATCCATCATTCGTTCTTGAGAGAAATGCAGAGACACACCAGACACTCCTCGGCGGACAGGGAGATATTCAGATCAATATCATCAAGGCTAAGCTGAAGGATAGATATAAGGTTGCTGTTAAGGTTGTTCCACAGAAGATCGCTTACAGAGAGACAATCAGAGGAACTTCCGATGTACAGGGTAAGCATAAGAAGCAGTCAGGTGGTGCAGGACAGTACGGAGACGTTCATATCAGATTCTCACCATCACAGGAGCCAGGACTTGAATTCTCAGAAGAGCTCTTCGGCGGATCAGTTCCTAAGAACTATGTACCTGCTGTAGAGAAGGGACTTCTCGAGTGCATGGAGAAAGGACCTCTTGCAGGATGCAAGGTTCAGAACATCAAGGCAGTTCTCTATGATGGTTCATATCACGAAGTAGACTCCAACGAAGTATCATTCAAGATTGCCGCATCACTCGCATTCAAGAAGGGTATCGTTGAGGCTAACCCAGTGCTCCTCGAGCCAATCATGAAGCTCGACATCAAGGTTCCTTCAGACTATGTTGGTAACGTACTTGGCGCAATGTCATCAATCAGAGGAACAATGCTTGGACAGGATCAGGAAGGAAGCCAGATCGTAGTTCACGCAGAGGCTCCACAGTCAGAGCTCTTCGACTATGCTATCAAGCTGAGACAGATGACACAGGCAAGAGGATCCTTCACACTTGAGTTCTCAAGATATGATGTTCTCCAGCCTAACCTCGCTGAGAAGGTAATCGCAGCTTACAAGGCTTCACAGGAAGAGAAATAAAGGCGCGAACGCACGCAAAGTTAAGACAAGAAAAGCAACACCCTCGGGTGTTGCTTTTTTGGTGTTCAAAAGTGTATAATCCACGATACACGTTGTCGCTGTTAGAGAAACGAGGTGGCTATATGAGTAATAAGAATAATACGATTGAAGAAACCAAGAAGGCCAAGAGCGAATACGCAGAATATCTCAAGCACTATGCGGCTGTCGAAAAAAGAGCGGACGACTTTTATTTCTATGACGACAAGTCGGATACGTACAGAAAAGCAGAGAGCAGCGATGAGGTTTCCAGACTTTGGGATGAATGCTCAAGTGAGATGCCAAGGTCATTGGGGTTTTATATTAAGGAAGATAATGAGAAGAAGTAGAGAGTGCGTAACTAAGCTTACGCCTTTTTTATGTCCCAAATTTGTCCCTTTGCGCAATTAATTAGTGCTATTCGTATGTTATAATCATGT
>CAVIGM010000009.1:30973-36333 GCA_963642455.1 Anaerovoracaceae bacterium
CATGAATTATAAAGATTACTGTGAACAGATTAAGAATGTTGAAGCGCCAAGTGAAATGGAATTTCATGTAGCAATAATGTGGCCTAACCAAGCGAGACTTCCAGTTGGTCTTGTTACAATCGGTGACAAGAATCTCAAGGTTATCAAGATTCCTGAGATGATAGAGAATAAATACAAGAACATCGTACCCGTGATTGCGATTTCTAATATAGCCTTTGCGGGGAATGAACAAGTAACTGATATAATCTTGCCTTCCGATATTAGCAGACTGCCGGCAAGGGCTTTTGCAGGATGTACTAATCTTAAGAACGTTACTATCCCAAGAAATGTCAGGCTGATTAAAGAAGGCACTTTCGCAGGCTGTGTTAATCTTGAGAACATTTACTATGAAGGTACGCCAGCTGAGTGGAAGGATGTAGAGATTGTTCACAGCAAGCACGAAATAGAATTTGGACAATTGAAGCCAGGGACACCGGTTCAGTCCATAGTATCCGAGAAAGATATTTATCTTCCAGGCAATGAAGCCATCTTCTCGGCCAATATTCATTATAGATGCGAGCTGGCAAGCAGTGATATGTCGTTTCAAATAACGGTGGGTGGCAAAGATGCTACAGATGACTTCAGAATGAGAGGTATGGTGACAAATGGCAGATAAGAAAACAATGCTCCCGGTATGCGTACTCAGCCTGCTTGAGAGATACACTGATAAGGACCACCGCTTAACACAAGAGAAGATAACGGACCTTGTCAAGAAAGAGTACGGGCTAAGCGTGGACCGTAAGGCTGTCAATAGATATTGCAAAGAATTAAGAGAAAAATTCGGCTACGATATCGTCACGGGCAGGAAGGGAACTTGCCTGAATTCGAGAGAGTTCAAGCCTAACGAGGCTAAGCTCCTTATCGATTCGGTCATGTCTAACAGGTATATAGAAGACGGCATTTCTTTTGACCTTGTATATAAGATAGCTGAACTTGTGAGCCCATATTTCGACCCGCATACAGACAATATAGTTGTGGCCGAAAGATCTGACGAAAGACGTCAGGATATCTTTGAGAACATCGAAGCAATCGACAATGCTATTAACGATGGCCACAGCATCATCTTTGATTTATATAAATACAACAAGGGTAAGAAAACGCTATATAAGAATGTAGATGCACTTCCTAAGTGCATTGTGTTCGTCAACAATAGATATTATCTGTATTGCATCAAGCCAGAAGCTGACGAGCATTGGCCTTGCTACCCGGTTGACAATATTCAGAACATAAGAGACGGCAGCAAGAATAGTGGCGTTGCTAAGCTCGATAAGGCTGAGCGCAGGCAGTTCGCTGATATGATAGCAACGGATGTTCCTTCAGATATCGAGCAGCAGTATATAACTTTTATGACTTCCCAAGAAATAATTGACCGCGTGGAAGAGGCCTTCGGTGGGGAGGATAAGATAAAGACCAGCCAGCTAAGCAAGCGCGATATGGAAGATGTTGCGAGGAGAAATCCTAATGCGCATTTGGACATTAAGGTTACCGTCAAGGCCAACTACAGAGCGTTCAAGAAGTTCGTTAAACAGAACCCTACCAATGTACTTGTAGAGAACCCAAGAAATATGCAGGAGTGGCTCAGCCTTGAATTGATGAATGCCGTCAAGCTCAACTCTGATGCGGATGCAAGGGAATTGTCGTCTGAAGATGAAGCGCTGCTTGCCAATCTCAGCTTGAGGGGTAAGGCAATTATGGGTATGAACATTAGCTATGGAAAATATCCACAAGCTGCAGACGGAGCACTTGCGCCAATAGAGTGGCTGCCAATTTCAATCAAGAAAGACAGAGTGCAGCTTATTACCAAGAACTGCATAGATTATGTAGAAGCCTTCGAGGGCGGCAAGAACAACGCGCACCTATGGAAGGGCAGCGAGTTGAGAGGCTGGCTGAATGGTGAATTCCTTGATAGCGTTTTCTCTGAAGAAGAAAGAAAGAGCCTTCTGAAAGATGAGCTTAGTGACAGCGTCTTCCTGCCTACATTCGATAAGATAAGAAATATAAATTACAGCAGCAATACAAGATTAGTTGATGTAACAGCTTATGCTGACGAGAAGTGGCAAACTGAGGTGAATAAGATTCTTGCCGAAGCAAGCCCCGAATTCGACAGGGGCAGAGTAGAGTCTTTCCATAGACAATATAAAACTCATTATTGCGGTCTTGTGAAAGACGAGAAGGGCAACGATGTCATAGCTGCGTTCTCAGAAGAAAGACCGGAGCGTGAGAAGTCACTTGAAATTAAGAGCCTGGGCTTGAGGCCTGTTATATGGGTAAAGGCGAAATAGGGAAGCCTGTATGTAGATTTCTTCGAGAGGTTCTAAGAAAGATAGAAAGATAGGTGCAGGCAGAACAAGAGCTATTTAAGTTGTAGAGAGGTGAATTATGCTAGAAACAATGGATACAAGAATTAAGGCTATCGTAGATAACGTTATCAGACCTTTTGATGGCAAAGTTGGATTTATTTCGCTGATGTTCGAAGAAAGCACAACGTTCATGACAGGTGTTGAAATAGATGAGCCGTTTGATTTGGGCCCTATCGAGGACGTAACAATTGAGCTTACGGCTTATGGAAATGAGGTAGAAGTATATTCCGACGAAAATGAATACTATGAGAGGACAGACAGCAATAGGGCTGCTGAATCATATATCCCTTGTGGATTGTTCAGACCTGACGGAACGATCCCCGATGAAGAAGATTCTCCTTATGCTTTTATGAACGGTGTGGTGCGCATTGCCGAAGAGCATTATGATGAGAACATTGGAACGTTCTACGCACTGCTTGTCGAGTGCCTCGGTGTACGATTTACCGCTCTTGTAAAACCAGAAGAACTCGGGAACAAGCTCCCGAGCGAAGGGAACATAATAAGCGGTTTGTTCTATATTGTAGGCAAAATATATGAAGAGCGCACACTTAATTATTACGTAGATTATTCAAGAGATAATAAGAAGGAAGGAGGAGAAAATCTATGTTAGTAGTAGTGAAAGAACCAGGCTTAGAGCCAGAAATACGTGAAGTAAATGGAATTTCCGAAATCAACAAGATTGTAGGAAATATCGATGAAGATGGAAACGGCTATAATCATGGCGGGTCCGACATTCGTGAACCTATAGGCAAAGGCGTAGACATATATATGTACGGGGCAGCGGTATATAATCTCGCCTTTGGAGAAAGCAATTTATGGACACAGAACAATAGGGGTGTTATCTGTGGCACGGTTGTTTTTGCTGGATTTGACCCAGACGATAGCTCAAATTCCGGTGCTTGTTCTTTAACAGAAGAACAAATTGAACATTGCAGAATGTATATTGATAAACAAAAGGTTAACGAAAGGCCGCGCCGTAGAAGAACGGAGTAATGTTAAAATCTTTACTTTTTAACCCTCTTTCGATACAATAAGTAAAGACTTTTATGATGAAAAGTAAAGCTCGCAACAAAGTACTGCACTTTGCAATGGAGCAAGCAAAGCTGAAGGCACTCGAACTAACGGGCTTCAGAAAGGGGTTATTGCGAATTGGTATCATATGATGGATTGCAGGCTCAGCTTCAGAGAAAGGGGCTGAAGAAGAAAGACCTGACTACAGAACTCGGAATATCTTCTCGGACAATCGCCAAGCTTGCCAAAGGCGAGAAGTTGTCTGCAAGGACTCTTGGTAAGATTGCTGACTATCTGGGATGCGATGCGGACAGCCTGTGCAGAGAGATTTCTCCGAATGCGATTCTCCAAATCCTTCGAGACGAGAAGGACGCGGGGATGTCTGGCGGGTTTTACCATGAGCTTCAGGTTCGTATGACCTACAACTCCAATCACATCGAAGGTAGCAAGCTCACGGAGGAGCAGACGAGGCTGATTTTCGAGACTAACACCATTGATGTAGGCGACGGTGTGCCGGTCGATGACATTCTGGAAACGATTCATCATTTTCGCGCAATCGATTATGTGATTGACGTTGCGGAGGAGGAACTGACGGAGGACATCATCAAGCATCTTCATTATATCCTTAAGCATGACACGAAAGATGCCACGCTCGGCTGGTTCGCGGTCGGCGATTACAAGCGCAGGCCCAATATGGTCGGCGGCATGGAGACCGTCAAGCCACAGGACGTAGCGGCCAAGATGGGAGAACTTTTGTCGGAATACAACGCAAAAGACGCTGTCACCATGAATGATGTGATAGCCTTGCATGCCGAACTTGAGCACATTCACCCTTTCCAGGATGGAAACGGGCGTGTGGGTCGCCTTGTGGCGCTGAAGGAGTGCCTGCACCATGGCATTATTCCTTTCATCATTGAGGATGACAAGAAGAACTTCTATTATCGCGGGCTCGCAGAGTGGCGAAAAGAGAAAGGCTGGCTGACGGACACTTGCCTCGACGGGCAGGACACGGTGATTCGGCTGCTGGATGCGCTGGAGATACCGCACGGATAGCCCAAAGTAGAGAAAGCCGAGAACGTCGGAGGTAAAATCGAAGCAAGAAGCCGAGCAATCGAAGCAAGAATCAGAGCAATTAAGAATAAATTAAGACGAGAGAAAGCAACACCCAGAGAGTGTTGCTTTTCTTTCTTGTTTTACTGAAAATATTTTCACTGAAAAATTATTCAGTAAAGTCTTGCTATAGGCGAAGGCCACCTGCGTCACTTCAAGAAGCCTTTTCTTTTTTCTAAGCCGCTGTAAAGGAGTTCGCCCAACACGAATACCGACAGAAACTCGCCGCAACCAACCGTGATTGCGAGGAACAGTAGGCCTTTCTCAACGCCGTATGTGTAGACGAGTACAAAAGGGACGATTATGGTATTTGCAAGAATAGGTGGCAGGGCGGCAAGCCAGCGGTTGTGCCGCAAAAGATAGGTGCCGACAGCTCCGATAAGCGTTGCGAGGCTTCCGAAGATGATGTCCCATAGGGCCGCGCCTGTGAGGATGTTGGACAAGAGGCAACCGAGGAAAAGCCCGGGTATTGCCTCAGGGAAGAAACAAGGCAGAATGCATAGCGCTTCAGATACTCGAATTTGTATCACTCCCGAAGCCAGCCCGAATGCATTTGCTACAAGCGTTAGAATAATGTAGAGTGCAGCAACCATACCGCCTCGAGCGATGGTTGTGCTGCTTTGTGATCTATTCATAATATTTGCTCCTTAGTTTTGTTTAGAGTGAGGATGGTTTCGAACTCACTTCGTCTATTGTAACACAAATTTTGCAGCGCGAAGAAACTATTCCGAACTCGCGCCTTCCGCGCCTTCCGCCCGCGCCGTGAATTGCGTTGGTTCAGCAAAAAATAGAGAAAATCGGCCCGAAATGGCGCTATTTTCTCTACTCGATTGCTTCGCC
>CAVIGM010000010.1:0-30821 GCA_963642455.1 Anaerovoracaceae bacterium
ACATATGACTGCTTCGCTCTTATCAGGTTTCCGTCCCCTATCGGGGAAATGTTGTTCTTAATATAACCGCTCCAAGCTCCCTTGAAGCACTGAAAGAACTGTTTCCGTCCCCTATCGGGGAAATGTTGTTCTTAATCGACAGCAAAAAAGTCCTTGGTTATCTCAAGGACGGGTTTCCGTCCCCTATCGGGGAAATGTTGTTCTTAATCCTGTTCCTTGGAGCCCTTGATTTTACTGGGCTCAGCATGCATTTTGCGGCGCAAAGCTTTCTGGGCTATTAATTACTGACCCAAAGTGTTCAAAATGCCAGCTATCCCTTGGAAATAGCCCTGCGGCGCAAAAAGCAACATGCAGTCAAATTACAACTGCCATACGCAAGACTTAATGCTTAGTCTTATCAATCTGTTCTATTCTTCCCATGCCCATATCGTAGAGCTTGCCATTATAGCTTGTGCACTTACATACGTGCGGAGCAACACCATTAGGAATGTCCCGCTCGTGTTTATGCACACTATAATTCTTCCCGATAGTTGCCTTAAATGCTTTGTCGGCAATTTGAACAGCTTGGTCGCCATATATTGGATATAACATTGTTTTTGATAAGAAGCCTGTGCCTCCACCAAGCCATACCGTTCCCTTGGATTGGTTGCCACGCTCGAATCTACTATAGAAATATTGATATGATACCTGATTAAAATAATCTAGCGCTGCGAAAAGCTCATCAACAGTGATATCACAAATTCTGGTATCAATCGTTAGTTCAAATTCAATTTGTGTTTCGGGCTTTAATGCTTCCCTAAGCACATTAAGAGGCTTCTCTTCACCATCCAAAGTATAGTCAATCTTCTGAGCCAACATTAACTGGTTCTCATCTATAGGTCTACTATCACTTACGATGAAACCAGCCATAATTGAATTAACTTCATCCTCTGGGCGAGTTCCCTCTCTTTTAAGGGTATTAAAAACAGCTTTCTCTATCCGTCCTGTCTCATTTTGTAAGAAGCTTTTCCCCTTACCATCCTTATAAGCAGCATCAGCCAAATCATCTATCATTCTTTTGTAAGAAGATGGATTCTTATAAATTCTATAGCAAAGGATAGCATTCCTAAGCATACCTTTTATAGTACTGCCTGGCACATAAGGCTTTCCGTACGAATCTTTGATGAAAGCTACTATTTCTTTAGGTGGCGAAACTTTCTCTCTATCATTTTTTCTGGCAAAAGCATCACCCGGATCCATGCTATAGCGTTTCCATTCTTGTATTGTATCTTCAGGTATCCTCTGTTCAACAAGCCATTGACCTAAGCCCTTTCTTTCGTCTTTGTTCAACATATACTTAGCATATTCCTTATCCTTTTGCATGTCACACAAGGTCTGAAACATCTTATTCACATCTGGTACTATAACAGGCTTGCGCATACCACCCATTTGTATAAATTCTTTTTTGCCTATTGAACTGCCGTCTCCCACGTGTATAGGGGACAAGGCTGTAATTCTCATATTATATTGCTTTAAATAATTCTGCATAGCTATACCCCCAAAAACAGCCCTTTGGCATATCTGTATACTGGATGATTACCGCCTTCGCTGACATCATATATGTCTCCGGCAAACTTTTTAGTAAAACACGACCCAGCTTGCATTGTATACAAATCACGTTTCTTCATCTCTCTATCTGCATAATTCTCAGAATATACAAATCCCGATCTCTTTTGAACAAGATAAGAAGCCCCATCAAGCACTGCTTCAAGTTCATTTTCAGTCGGTAAAGCTGATGAAATGAGCATATATTTATCGCTTTCCTTGCCAAGCATCGATTGTAAACTTTCGTCCAAATTCCCTCGTTTAAGAACGAACCTGCCCTTACCACTGCCGCGTTTGCCGCCAATACCTGAATAAGATAGGCTGTCGAATATTTCATCCAACAAATACCCTACTTCCTCATTTCCAAGTGCTGCTATAACATATAATCCGCATTTGTCATTGAAAAGATAATTTCCTACCCTGTATGGAAGGGTATCCTCCTCTCTACGAACAGCCGCCATAACCTGGCTATATTCTTTGCCAAGATTCTGTATGCTGCAATTATTCGGGTTAATGTCGCCAGACATGAAGTTCTGAATTTCTCCAGAAGGTATATATTTGATTTTCTTATATTGCTTCCTATCTGTAGAATTCCCCTGTTCCTTTGGCTCTATATAAAGCATTGGCTTAGGCAGGAAATACTGCGTATCCATATAGGGGAACGCATCTGATAATAGTAATTGTCCCTTATCCACTGCTGAATAAAGCTCATCTGCCACATCAAGCTTCATTGCTTCAATATAAAGAGCAGAAAAAAGAGTATCTGCACAAAAGCCTATGGAGCTATCATTTAGTAGCCCTGTGCCAAAATGCACCGGAGCGTCAAATGACAGCTTATATAATCTGTAATCCATACCAAACGCTCCTTATATTTCAGAAAGTAAATCTTGACACTTGTCTACTATCTCCTCGTTTACTTCGCCCACTAAGACTTTAACATGTAAGTCCCTAAAGGCAACCTTGCCATATCCTCTTGAACCGCTGCCGCCCAAATAGTCGTATTGAAGCAATTTGAAGCCATCCCTTAGGATTTCAAAGTCCTGAAGCATCGTCTCATCATCTTTGTACTCATATACCAAGTTCAAACCAAATTCAGCACCTCTAATAACACGCTCCAGTTGTCTTGGATTAGCAACAGCAGTACTACGATTGATAGAATTCTCGAACTTGACTTCTGTTGCTCTGTAAATATTTTGCTTCTTTAACTCCTCTTTGTTCTGCAGGAACATATCTGAGAAAAGCACTCTGCCTACATGAACCTTTCCGTGAACCTTCTTTGCTGAGCCAAATAGACCTGTCAAACATTCTGCGTCATCATTTGGATTCTTAGCCGTAGTCTCGTTATACATTTTCGCCAAGAGTGAACGCATCTTGCCTTTAAGTGAACTGCCCGGAATAATAGGATCATCACTTCTTACATCTCTTATAACTGGTGAGTCTACTGCGCCAATTGCAGCAAAAGCTCCATTTCCACCAATATGAAGACCTGTCTTAACCTCAAGGATTCCTGTGATTTTTATCTTTGCAAACATATTAATTCCTCCCCTTACTCGTCCTTGCCGCCATAATATTTACGAAAAGCAACCAGTGCTTCCATATATCTGCTAAAAAGAATATAGTTACTGCGGCTCTTCCCAATCTCGTTTATTATCTCAAAAACCTTCGCTGTCGAAAGCAAATCTTTAACTTTCGGTTCTCTACCTGCCTCATAGTAAAACCTTAGCTTCATATACTCTATACGTCCTACTATATCGTTGCTCAGTGTCTCTTCCTTATTGTTGTTTACATCATTGTAAATATCAGAAACCATGGCAAGCAGGTTACGAATCTTCGATGTGGTAACAATTGGTACAGGCCTACCCCTCCTATCCGTTCTACTACGCAGTTCTATAATTGCCTTTTCGGCCTTGTCTACATAATTAGTCTCATCAATCTGCATTCTCTTTTTCTCCTTCCTTTTCTCTCTTCATGTATGCATACAGGTATATAGCACTTACTACCTGTCTTCGGTCCTCTTCGCTCAGTGACCATTCATACATCTTAGCTGAAAATTCTTTGTATCCTTCCATCTCAGATTTGCTGTCTTCATCTCTTGCATCAGGTTCCATGCGTGACAAGAAATATACAAATCTTGCTCTATTAAATGAGCCTTCGCTTCCTCTGAGAAGTTCAAGTAAATGATACAAAAATGCCTTGCCTTTATTCATGTGCTTACTTATGCAGGCGTATTTAGCACCTAACACCTGTTCAATAAATACATTCCAATTATAGCAACCCGACTCATCAAACAATGTAATTGCATTCTTTCCATCCAGATCTTTGGAATAATCTTCCAACTCAGCCGTCTCAATTGCCATACGATTGATAGGATACGATGAATCATAGATTCCTATTCCGCCTGATATGGTAAGAGTTCCAAGCGTGAATTTCTCAAAGGCATTTTTCACATCTATGAAGCTGTCAAGCACTTCATTCCATGCGCCTACGAAGAAAATGTCATCGCCGCCAGAATAGACTATGCATACATTACGATTTCCACCGGCAGAAAATATCTGCGATTCGCCATTTTCCAAGATGCCATTCAAATACAATTTAAAGAAAAGTGATAACTGTCTTGATAATGTGGCTGTTCTCGAAAGAGTTTCATATATGCCATTTCCAGCATCCTTGAAGCCATTAAGAAAAGCGTCACCGAGGTTATCTACATCGGCTCGCAAAACAGCAAGTCGCTCTATTCCTTCAGACTTTCTGGCAAGTTCTTCGAAGGTATCACCTGTTGTATGTCTTCCTACCCACAGCTTTGTAGTTACATGCTTGCCAGTATACGACTCGTTCACAGTATAGCTGCGCACATAAGATTTGCTTTCCATAAGGTCTCTAAGCAGCTGCTCGTCTCCTGCTCGAAGGAATTTGTCGCCAGGAAGTGGCAGACTGTCAACACCAGCCGACTCTGTGGTGGTGATAAAGTAGTCCTTGTACAAGATAGCCCCAGAAAGCTTCTCAAGTGCTGCACAGATAGGGCATCTGTCGTCCTTATTCAGGTCTGCGCTTCTACGGCATACCTGACATTCTCTTTTACCTTCTCTATGTTGGTGATTTAAGGCTATAAGTTGAGCAGACGTGTATCTGTGGCTCTTTTGCTCTGAAATATTGCGAGTTACAGTTCGGAATAGTTCGCGGTAGCTACCATGTGGCTCATTTTTCAAATTATTAGCGGAGCAAACAGCATAGCCATCTGCAATATATAGTGCTGTATCGAAATGCTCCATGAACCAGTCATTTACAACTTGACATTGCTTAGCTACTATCTCCCTCGTGCTGTCTGTATTTGGCAATAGCATATAGCAATGTCCGCCACCTGTATAGATAAGACACGATCTTGACAAGTTAAGGCTCGCAAGCAGCTCATCAACTATATGCTCCATAACAATTTCCAGATAAAAGCTTCTGGCCCTGAGGCCTTTTAAAGCCCCTTTGCTTCCTATTGTATAGATAAAATTTTGTATACCTGATATATCCATAGAATAGAGCATGAACATAGGCTCGCCCCAGAGGTTCTTATCAATGTCCTTATACAGAAAATCATGATAATTAGCAATTTGCTGTGATTCCATGTATTGCAAGCAACATTCAGCAACGGCCGTTGTCATCTTTACATGATCATATAAGGATATGTCTGCCAGTTCTCGTTTGCTTGTGGATGAAGGAATATAACAAAGCGTGGCTTCAAGCACAGAAAGTAACGAATTAATATACTCTTCTGTTATATCGATGCCACGCAAATTATCCTTGATTCTGTCAACAACCTCAGCGTAGAAGCTTTCATCCATGACGCTCTGCTCCATTGTTGGGAAGTTAATTCCCTCCTTTGGATTCAACATTCTTTGCTTATAATGAGACTTGCCATTATTTCCATTTAAGATATTGAAAACACTATCCAGCGGAACACTCTTGTTGAATCCGTCCTCGCCGTCCTGGCTTTCTCTTCTATCCATGGCTGCGGCCACATTATCTGCAAAATAAGTAATGTATGCCAGAGCATCGCTTTCAATATTAGCGCCTTTAAGATTGACAGCATGATGATATCTGACGCAATTTAAAATATCACAGTCAAGGTCAGATCGTGTTTCCTTTAGGAAATCATATCCACTGGCGCTATGTTGCCTACCGTCACCAGATCGATACACTACCTTGCCTATATCATGCAGCAAACTACCTATTATCAACTTAATTTGCTTATCTTGCATTTTCCCCCTTCCTTTCTTCAAGAATTCTGATTGCCCCCATTCCAAGAGCTGTTTTTATTCCAATTCCAGAATAACTGCTATAAGTGAATAGCATATTCGCGAAATTAGTCATTGTCTGAGAACCTGTCATCTTAAGAGTGATTCTACC
Organism: Anaerovoracaceae bacterium; assembly: GCA_963642455.1. GTDB lineage: Bacteria > Bacillota > Clostridia > Peptostreptococcales > Anaerovoracaceae > Crickella. Next base: position 5,980 of record CAVIGM010000010.1, read on the forward strand.
CATAAATGCAGGTATACGAACGCCCTCCAAACTAAAAACTGTGCTATGTAAGTCATAGCGGCTAAGAACAGTCCTCTCCACAAGTTGTTCCAACGTATCTTCATCATACATTGTCTCGTCCATACGAGCAGCATCATAGCTATTCATAATATTAGAAAATATCATTCTAATATCTGGATAATTGACATACCTTCCATTACTCTTAAAAGCTGTCGGGGTTACAAACATAATGGTAATATACTTATTGGCCTGTTCTTGATAAAACGCATGAGCAAGTTCCTTGTCTGTAATTTCCTGATATGACTTGCCTGTTATCTGAAGTGTCAATTGATGCTTTTTTACATTAAGCTCACTTAGTGGCATTAACACTTCATTTATCATGCGCTTAGCTGTATCTTCATTTAGCGCTGTAACAACCCAGTGCCACTCGTCCCCTTGCCTTTCTATATGCTGAGTATATGGGCGCCTTTTCGAGATATGTAACTCTGTCGCATAGTCCTCTGGCAGCAAATCCATAAGCGCACCATGAAAAGTCGATGCCATTTGAAATGAGATTTCATCAACCTTAGCGCTTAGCTTCATGTCTAATTTTGCTAACATATTATCTTCTCCACATCAAATTGTCTCTATATTCCAATTAACAAAATTTGTTAACTTAATTCTAAGTGACAATAAACATTCCGTCAAATTAAATAATCGTTCCCATAGCTAATGCTTTGAAGCCCAGGTAAGAAACAACAATAATATCATGAATTCCAGCATTGAATAGACATCCCCTTTCTATCAGCTATCAGCTATCTTCTTTTTCTATCAGCTATGTTCCTTGCAATATCTATTGCTTATCTCTATTGTCTGTCTCTATCATCTATCTCTATCGTCTATCTTTTCCCATATTATAGCATATCCGCCGAAAACAATTCTCCGAATCAGCGGACTTTGAATTATTGTTAATAATTATTTATGCTTTTGTACCTAATTCAAAGTCAATATGCAAAAAACGAGCTTGAAGCTATGCTTCAAACTCGTACATCAATATCGCCAGTGTTGCCATGCCTGCGGTTTCGGTGCGCAGGATTCTTTTGCCAAGCGTCACAAGCTTGGCGCCGGCTTCTTGGGCTTTCTCTATTTCGCTGTCGGCAAAACCGCCTTCCGGCCCGATGAAGACAGCAAGCCGCGGATAGGAATTTGGTTCAAGCGCCGCATTCGCCTTCGTTGCGGCATTTGCCTCTTTTGCGACCAGCGCCTCTTTCGCCTCCTTAATTACTTCTTTTGTATACGAAATACCTTTCGCGTTCTCGTAAGGAACGAGTATGCCGTCCATTCCCTTCGCATATTCAAGCGCCTGAGCGAAGCTCATCGGCTCCGTGACCTTCGGAATAATCCCTCTTCCCGCCTGCTTAGCCGCGCTCTCGGAAATGCTCTGCCAGCGCTCGATCTTGCGCCCCGCCTTCTTGTCGTCAAGCTTCGCAATCGACCTTTGCATCGCCACCGGCACGATTTCATAGACGCCAAGCTCGACGGTTTTCTGGATGATCAGTTCCATCTTGTCGGCCTTCGGGAGCCCCTGGAAAAGCGTCAGCCTGACGGGAAGCTCCGAATAGGATTCCCATTTGTTGCGCAGCTCGCAAAAGACCGCGTCGCCTTCGATCCTCTCTATCGCGCAGTAATAGTCGAAGCCCGTGCCGTCGCTTACGGTGAGCTCGTCGCCTATCTTCATGCGCAGGACTTTGGTGATGTGGTTGACATCCTTGCCCTCAATTATTATCTTGTTGCCGCCTACCTGCTCTGGCTCTACGAAAAATCTCGGCATTTCAATTCTCCTACTAAGATAGTGTTGTGAGTTGATCTTCCACCCTAACTTCTATGTTAGAATGCCACGAATTTAGAAAAATATCAAGGTCGCAAGATAAATTGCTCCATATATAAAGTTCTATTAAATAGCGCGAGGAAACCAGCGAATACTGATTTCCTCGGTTTTTGCATCATTGAATTATCAATTATCAGTCATCTTGACCGCAAGCTTATTCGATGACGGCCTTAACTCTTCTTTTTCTTTCTGTCGATTATTACAAAAGTTATAATCGCAGCCGCGCACACGAGTACGAGAACAACCCAGAGCGTTATGCTGCTGTCGTCGCCTGTCGATGGGCCTGCAGCTGTCTTGCTTGGAGTAACAGGAGTTACCGGAGTCTCGTCTCCTTCTTCAAATCTTGCAACCACATTAACGCCGCCGTAAGTTGGCATCTTTATGGAAAACTGATTACCGCTTTGCACTATCTCGCCAGCATCGGCTTCAACTGCCGAAACAACATATCCGCTGTTCGGTGTTACATTGAGCTTCACGCTCTGTCCTGCATTGCCTGTCTCTGCCGCTGAAAGTGTTCCGTTCTCGCCACTCTCGGTTCTGATGATGTAATTAAAAGTCTTATTTACATCTTCAGCGCTTGGCTTATTTATTCCTGCCGCAGCGTGAACATATATCGCATTGCCGCTTTTGCTGCTGCCTGCTTGCAGCTTCCAAAGTGTTACGGATGGTACATCGTCAGTAGTCCATTTCTCTTTTGCTTCACTCGGTGTTCTGAAGACGATTCTGATTCCATCGCCGCTTACACTGCCTGTTGCCTTGCCGCCTGTTCCACCGCCTATAGCGCCTTTAACAGTAAGACTGCTGGTTTCGTTGCTATTATCCGCTGCCTCGATATATACACCGTGGCCGCCATCTCCACTTTCTCCCGCGCTGTTTCCCATGCTGCCGCCGTATACATCTCCGCCAACGCTAATTGTTGGGTAATCACTCATCCTAATGCCATAACCAGCACTGCAGCCGACTGGGCTTGTGCCGGGCATTTGATAGCAGTTGCCACCAAGAACACTTCCAAGCACCTTAACATTCGCATTACCACTTGCAACAATGCCCTCTCCGCCTTCTGCTTCAGTACCATAGCTTTCGCCGGCTGTAACGTCCTTTGTTACTTCAACCTTTGAGTCATCACTTGCAACAATACCGTCTCCGCCTTCTGCTCCATCACCGAAACTCTTGCCACCTCTGACATTGCCTGTTACCTTAACATTTGCGGAATTTTCAGCCTTTATGCCGCTGCCACCATTTAGAACTCTTTCACCTTTAGCCTCGGCATCAGCGCCATTAACATCGCCTTCTACCTCAACAGTTGAGCTATCTTTTGCATATATTCCGAAGGAAGACTTAGATATTACGGTACAACCGCTAACGCTAACCTTGGCGTTGCCCTCGCTTGCGATTGCATAATTCTTTGCGGTAAAACTGTTGCAGCCGGAAGTGCCGCATACCTTAACCGTCGCATTATCCTTCGCATTAACAGCATTAGCTAATTGTGCTTCAACCGACTTCACCTCTACACTTGAATATCCAGATGCCGATATGCCGTTATCTGTTACTTTGACAGCGCCGTTAATAACAACCGATGAGCCGCTCTGTGTTGCGTTGCCACCGATTGCTGCCACACCGAATCTGCTTGTATCAGCAGTTGGGTTCTCGCCAGCTGGTCTGTTGTCGATTATACTGCCGTTAATAGTTACCTTTGCCTGATCCTGGGTCCAAAGAACATACGTCTGATTGGCCCCCCCAATTATGTTGGCATTGACGGTAACGTTAGCCTTATCGCCAACCCATAATGCCTGATCTACACTTGTAGCCGAAGCATTGATATATACATTATCTATAACAACAGTACCGTCTCCTGTTATCTTAATTGGAGCAGTGAAGCTGTATGAATCTGAAGTAGCACCCTTGATAGTATATGTAATGCCAGCTTGGGTGTTAAGCGTTACAACAGAATCTGCTGACATACTATCGCCCGAAAGATTTATTATTACTGCGGTGACACCCTCTTCCAACGGATCAGTAAACACCTTAGCAAGATTTGTGGCATTATCCACGGTCACTGTCACAGTCTTTTGTTCCGCTGTAATCACGCCTGGCGCACAAGCCATCATGACAAGCAGCATCATCAGAACCGCAATTGCTCTTTTCGTTCTCATTTGATTAAGCCCCCTTTATTTAGTCCGCTTGGCACAAGCATCTCATGTCAAGCTCTATTATAGATGTAGTTGATGTAGTTGTAGATACAACTACACACTCATTCTATCGAATTCACGCTCGCTGGTCAACCGCTAAATAGCTCTCGCTATGTCAGCCGAAAAAGGTATTCGAAGAGATGGCGAGTCCCTAAGAATTTTCGTCACATACAAAAATCCGTTCGTTTTTGAAATAAAACGGCTCTGTCGGCGATTCTCAGATGCATCCGAATAATTATTCCGTTCGTTTTTGGAAATAATCGGCTCTGTCGGCGCCTCCACAAAAAACCAATCCCCCGGCTCGCACGAGCCGAGGGATTGACCGCTATTTCTTCCAATTGTAACCTTGCTCTGTCCAATTATTTGCCAAGGAGGAGCAAGCAGAATACGAGTGTAAAGAGGGCAACCGTTTCGATGATACCGATAACAATGAAGTAGTTAGCTGTACCTTTGCCTGTTGCGCCGAGTGCGTCTGATGCACCTGCTGCGCACTTGCCCTGGAAGAGAGCTGAGCAGCCGATTGCAAGGCCGCCGAAGAGGCCAACGCCGAGTGCCATAGCAGGATCGCAGTTAGAGCTGCTGATGAAGTTCATCAGGAGGAAGCCGTAAATTGTCTGTGTAAGAGGCGCTCCTGAGAAAGCGATCATGATGAATGGAGCTGGTTTGCCGCTTGCATAGCACTTTTTCCATGCTCCTACTGAAGCCATACTTGCATAACCTGCACCAAATGCTGAACCTGTTGCAGACAGGCCAAGGGCTGCTGCCATACCGAGAAATGCGATGTTCATTTTAATTCTCCTTTTCTTATAAAATTCAATTCTTTGCAAAAAGTTTCTTCTTATATTGTTTCGTTATTTATTATAAGTTAATTAATTGTGTTCGCGTGCGGCGTGCGGCGCTTCGCTGTGAATCGCGCGGCGCGTGTCGCTCGCGCCTTGCATTTATTCGCTTGCGGTCGCGCTTGGGACGCCTTGCGTTTCGGCGAATGGCTCGTATGCGATTCCGGTCCACTCGAGACCAACCTGGCCTGAGAACTCAAGTACGTTGAGTCGAACTCCGTGTACTACTACCGAGAGGAAGCACATTACGATATTAAGCGCGTGGCCGATGAGAACTACCACGACTGCCACAACGACGAGCGGTCCAGTCATGTCGGCCGCAATTCCGTTGAAGCTCTGCGAGATAGCCAAGCCAGCCATTCCAACGGCGAACAGACGAATGTAGCTCATTACGTTACCGAAGCAGCTGATTGTGTCAAGGAATACCGTAAATGCATTTGCCAGTCCAGCCTTGATGCCTTTGCCGATTGGAAGGCCAGGCTCCATAGCTCCGAAGAGCAGTACCATTGCAAAAGCTATACCGATTGCCACAAATACAGGAACGATAGGAACGTTCTCTCCGATTACCAGATAGAGCGACAGCAGATACATAGCGATTACAGCTATCATCCAGCCGAGGTCCGCAAGCCAGCTCAGATTCTTCTCGGCAATCTTCTTCTTGATTGCGATAAGGCTTCCGAGGGCCATTTGGATTGCTCCAATCGAGAACGAGAACTTCATTATCATGTTCTGCTGCTCGGTTGCCGTTACTCCGAAGTATTCAGGATAGTTCGCGAAGCTTGGAATTACCATAGCCTTGAGGAAAGGCACTTTCATTGCGCTCTCCATTCCGAACCAAGTTCCCGTAACGGCACCCCATATTATCGTCGCTATTGATAGTACAAATAGCAAATATGTGGCCGTGTTCTGCTTCTTGGTCTTTGCTACGAAGGCAATTGTTGCTACGAGTATCAGTATGCCGTAGCCGCCATCACCGACGATCATCGCAAAGAACAGCGTGAAGAACAGGAAGAACCACAGCGAAATATCGGTCTCTCTGTAGCCTGGCAGAATTCCGAGAATATCGAATACCGGCTTGATAAGTCCGGAGACTTTGCCGAATTTGAGCTTAGTCGGAATCTTGTCATCATCTTCTTCAACATCATCAATCGCCCAAGCCCAAGCATTCTTAGAAGCGGCCGCCTTGAAATTATCAAGGTCCTCTTCAGGAATATAGCCTGTCAGCCACACGAAATTCTCGTCATTGTCGGCTGTATGGCTTGCGGATGAATATGTCTCCACATCCTTAGCTCTTAGCATTTCCGCATTGAAGCTCTCAAGATACAGTGCCGAATCCCTTAGAGACTCCTTGCAATCTGCAATCTGCTTCTCATTAGCTTCAATCTCTGCTTCAAGCTGTCCAACTCCCTTCTCAGGAAGTGTAAATTCTGTTGCCGTGATCTCCGAAGGAAGTGTGCCTATTACAGCCACCGTCGCCTGTTTCTCAACAGACGCAAGCTTGATTGCCTTGATATTCTCGTCTTCCATAACAAGCTTGTATTCGTTCTTGCCGAGACGATAGAAATGCAAATCATAGCCTTGCTCCTTCAGAGCCTTGAGCTCTTCGGGTATAAAATCTCCCCAAGGGCTGATTCGGTCGATTTCCGCTCTGTTGGCAGAATTCCTCTGAGTGAGGCTTGTTATCTGCTCGAGCGCTCCCGTCGTATCCTCATACAGCTTGGTGAAATCCTCACCTCTCAGGACAGGCTTAGCAGGCTGCCCCTTAAGAGCCTTCTTCTCCTTCTTGCCTGGCGTGTATTCGGAAAGCGCCGAAACCGTCTTAGCAAGAGATTGGCAATAGTCCGAAACCTCACGGCTCGCGCCCTTTTTCTCTGCTAAATGCATGATGCCAAGAGCCTTTAGTCCGTCGAGCATCTCTTCTTTCTGTGAAAGCGATGAAACGACGTAGACATTCTTCATTTTTTCTATCATTTTGTCGCCTCCACTAATTTCTTCTTTGAAATCTTTCCGCGAACAACCGCAGCTGTCTGCTGGTCTCCGAGATATACTCCGATTACTCGGATATTCTCCTTGGCCTCTGGAATCTTAACTTTTTCGAAAAGATTAACTCTCTGCGAGGTCGAGCGAAGCTCTCTTTCGAGGAGTGTCACCTTCTTGCGAATTACAGAAACCAGTGCGTCAAGTCTTGCAATCTCGCGGAGCTTGATAAGTGCAGTATCAACCCAGAGCGGGTAGTCATCAACATCATAAGAAATATCTTTGAAAGTCAGTTCCTCAAAGGCAGGAACGTTAACGCCGGCGATATTCTCAAGCTTGCAAATGACTGTGTCCGGTTGAATCAGGTTCTCGATACGCTTATCCTCATCGAAGATTGTGTTTTCTGCAAAAACTGCAATCCAGTCGTCAAGGTCGCCTATCATACGAACGCGTTCAGCTTCCCGCTGCTCCAGCTCAGCTTGCGCTGCCATAATCACCTGCTGTAGCTGCTGTTTCTTCAGCTGCAGGGTTGGCAGATAGCGCTGATACTGTTTCAGGCGGTCCTTCTGCACCTTCTGTTCATTTTTCGTAAGTTTGATAGCCACTGTTTGCTCCTTTTATGCAAGTTTTGCCAGCGCTTCCTTATCAGGCCATCTGTCCTTAATCAGACTTGTCTTGAGACCTGTCTCGTTAGGCTCAAAGCACTCTGCCAGAATAGCCCAACCGAGGTCGAGCGCCTCTTCAAGAGGAATATTTACACTAAGATCCATGAGCTTAGCTTCGAAAAGCTCTCCGAATTTGAGCAGCTTGTCGTCCCACTCTGTCATCATGAATCCCATTGATTTCTTCTCAAGACTTTCTTTGTACTGAGCATAGAGTCTGATCATACCGTCCATGATTGCACGGTGGTCGTCTCTTGTCTTGCCATTAACGTTCTGCTTAAGTCTCGAGAGTGAACCAAATGGCTCAATATGTCCGTTTTTCAAATAATACTGTCCCTCGGTGATATATCCTGTGTTGTCAGGAACCGGATGAGTTACGTCGTCGCCCGGCATTGTTGTTACACCAAGGATAGTAATGGAACCTGCACCTTCGATATCTACAGCCTTCTCATAACGCGAAGCGAGTGAGCTGTAGAGGTCTCCAGGATAACCACGGTTGGATGGTACCTGTTCCATAGTGATTGCCATTTCCTTCTGAGCATCGGCGAAGTTGGTCATGTCTGTAAGTAAAACAAGAACCTTCTTGCCCTCAAGTGCGAACTGCTCTGCAACTGCAAGAGACATGTCCGGTACGAGAGTGCACTCTACGATAGGGTCCGACGCCGTATGAATGAACATTACCGTGTGGCTCATTGCGCCGCCCTTCTCAAGGGTATCACGGAATGAAAGATAATCGTCGTATTTGAGGCCCATTCCTCCGAGTACGATTACGTCTACCTCAGCCTGAAGAGCGATACGCGAAAGAAGCTCGTTGTAAGGCTCGCCTGAGATTGAGAAAATAGGCAACTTCTGGCTCTCAACCAGAGTGTTGAATACGTCAATCATCGGAATACCTGTTCTAATCATATTCTTAGGAAGAATACGCTTAGCAGGGTTGAATGAAGGTCCGCCGATAGGAATCATGTTCTCTGTGAGAGCAGGTCCGTTATCTCTTGGAACTCCGGCACCGTCGAAAATTCTTCCGAGAAGATTCTCCGAGAAGGATACCATCATAGGTCTTCCGAGGAATCTAACCTCGTCCTTAGTTCCAACGCCCTGTGCTCCCGCGAAAACCTGAAGCGATACGACGTCCTTATCTAATTTAATTACTGTTGCGTAACTGTCACCAACAAGAGCAAGATCTCCGTTTCTAACGCCTTCTGCTCTTACTGTAACTACGTTACCGACAATAGATTCAATCTTTGTATATACTTTTTGCATCTTACTGTCCTCCTAGTTAGTCAGCTTAGCGCTATAGAAATCAATAATCCTTTGCTTTCCGGCTTCAAATTCAGGTGTATTGAAAGTTGTTCCGTGCCAGTCTACAAATTCCTGTCTGAGTTGGTTGAAGAAGCCTCTGATGTCCTTCTTGTCGTCGATTGCGAATTTGCTTGTGAGTATTTCATATAAAACATCAAATACTGCCTGCTGTCTCTCAGGTGGGCAAGCCGCGTCGACAGGGTCGAAGGAGTTCTGCTGCAGGAAAATCGCATCAAGAAGCTCGCCCTTCTGATAAATTGTATAGTCCTCAGCGGAGGTTCCTTCCTCGCCGACTACCTTCATCATCTGGTTAACTTCCGTGCCTCTTCTCAGATAATCTCTTGCGGTCTCTACTCTATCCATATCTACTACGCCCTTATATTTGGACCATGAATCGATTGGATGGATTGATGGGTATTTACGAGCATCGGATCTCTCTCTTGAAAGTCCGTGGAAAGCTCCTACTACCTTAAGTGTTGCCTGTGTTACAGGCTCTTCGAAGTTACCGCCGGCAGGTGAAACCGAGCCGCCGATAGTTACAGAAGCGATTCTGCCGTCTCTAAGTCTAACCTTACCTGCTCTCTCGTAGAAGGCTGCTATAGTCGACTCAAGGTATGCAGGGAAAGCCTCTTCTCCAGGGATTTCCTCAAGACGACCTGACATTTCTCTCATCGCCTGAGCCCAACGGCTTGTTGAGTCGGCAAGAAGAAGTACGTTCAAGCCCATCTGTCTGTAGTATTCTGCAAGTGTTACTGCTGTATAGCAGGAAGCCTCTCTTGCAGCTACCGGCATTGAGGATGTGTTGCAAATGATAATAGTTCTTTCCATCATTGAACGGCCTGTTCTTGGGTCGTCAAGTTCAGGGAACTCCTTAAGAATCTCTACTACCTCACCGGCACGCTCTCCGCAAGCAGCAACGATTACCACGTCTGCCTCTCCGTTCTTAGCTTCCATGTGCTGAAGTACCGTCTTACCAGCGCCAAAAGGTCCCGGTATGCAGAAGGTTCCGCCTTTTGCTACAGGAAGGAATGTGTCGATACAACGAATCTGCGTTACGAGTGGCTCGTCTGGACGAAGTCTTTCGGCATAGCATTTATTAGCCTGCTTGATAGGCTGTGTAATTACCATGCTGAGGTTCATCTCCTCGCCCTTTGAATTCTCGATTACGCAAATAGTGGATCTTACATGATGAAGTCCCTTAGCTACTATTGATTTAACCTTCCAGTCATTTCCCTTAAGTGTGAAAGGAACCATGATCTGGTTGGTAAATTGAAATTCTGGAACGCTGCCTATGATGCTGCCGGCTTCAACGCTGTCGCCTACCTCTACGCAAGGTGTGAAGTCCCATTCACGATCAGGAATAGGATCAAGATATACACCTCTTTCAAGGAAAAAGCCGCACTTCTCAGCAAGTTCAGGCAGTGGGTTCTGCAGTCCATCAAATACCTGTGTGAGAAGTCCAGGTCCGAGCTCTACGCTCATCAGCTCGCCGGTAAATTCTACAGGGTCTCCAACCTTGATGCCGTTGGACATCTCGTAGATCTGTATGCCGGCAATTCCATTGTTAACACGAATAACCTCGCCCTTCAGGCGCTTGCCGTCAACGATGATATATGCTACCTCGTTCTTACGAACCGCGCTGTCGAATTCAACATTGGCCAGGTTGCCGTTAATTCCAGTCACACGTCCTGTTACTGTTTCCATTGTCTATCTCCTGTTATAAGCTATATACGCTCTCCTGCACGGTCTCGAAAAGGCGGTGGAATTCCTCCTCGCCTTTTGCCTTAACAAAGCAGGATTGGCGCTCTAAAAGTTTAAGTTTGATTGCATATCCGAACAGATACACATCATCGAATGAATGTAATCCTATCAGTGTATCAATTGCATCGAACTGATAAGCAAGAAGCATTCGCTCTGCCTCCAAAGGGTTCTTCGCACTGATTGCAGCCTGTGCAATCTGCGCATTAACTGAATCCTTGTCGTACTCTTTGCTGTATGCTTTGCCGAGCACAGCGCTTCTCTGAGCATTCAGTTCTCTTGTCAGATTTCGGTAAAATTCGCCCCAGTCCTTCATGATAGGACCTTCCTCCGAATCAAGTGTCAAATTCTTGAGATACTCGTATTTCTTCTCGCTGATATTTGACTCACACATAAGCAGAAATTCGTCGTATGTGATTGGGGCTTCTCCATCTGAGCTAATGTCCGGTAGGCTGGATATCAAATAATAATATGAAGCCATACTCTACCTCCTATTATTGGCTCTCTTTGATTCTTGTTGACTGTCGTCGTTGACTCCGTCGACGACCTTTAGAAATCGAGGTCTCTGAAATATGGCATCAGAAGTTCCATGATCTCCTCGTCAGAACAGTCAAAATAACCCGAGCCGTCCTTGGCCGCAAGCTTGAAGCCTGCACTAACGCCCTTAACCGGCTTAATCTCGAGCCCATTACTGATCTCGTCGGCGAGTGATTTCTTCAATGCATCGGAAACCTCGGCAACTTCCACCTCATACTTGGAGACATCCTCGCCTGTAACAACAGCCTTAATCAGCTTGCCAAGCGCGTCACCCTTGAGAGCTTCCTTAACCTCCGCCGCGAGAATCTTCTCAAATTCCGCTTTTACCTCGGTCTTGAACGCGAGCATTGCGTCTCGCTTCGCTTGGTCTGCACTTACGATAGCGCTGTCCTTGAGAATAGCTATCTCCCTGGACGCGGAATCCATTGCAGACTTTGCATCATCCTTGGCCTTTGCAACTATCTCGGCCGCCTTCTTATTGGCATCCTCGATAATCTTCTCGGCCTTCTCATTGGCAACATCAATACCTTCTTTCTGTATCGAAGTAACCAAATCCTGAATTTGCAATTCCATAGAAAATTTACCTCCTAACCTGTGAATTCTTGGTTCAATCCACCATTGCTTAACTGGTTCATTATACCATTCACAAAATCCTTCTAACAACCGCAAAACTTGATAGTTAAATATTTATTCAAGTTCGCATTAGAATACTTTTGAAGATATTATAAGACTTTTTCGGCCTGCGGATTGTGTTTTTTCTGTGCAATATGGATTGAATTTAGAGAAATGAAAATAACCGCCATAGCTGCGGGCTATGAGCGGTTATTTACTATTCACTATTTAATATTTATTCTTTAATCTCGAAGCTTGTCATGTTGATGGTGACGGAGGCCGCGCTGGCGTTGGTCCTGGTCACCGCGCTCGAGACGGCTGTTTCGTTCAGAAGGTAGCCGTTCTGACTTGTTTCGAGGGCGTTGATTCTGCTTACCGCCTCGCTGTAATCATCAGCGCTGAACTGGAGCATGATTGGCCTTCTGACAATCTTGCCTTCTACTTCTTCTTCGCCGAACGAGATAGTGTAGTTGTCGGCGCCTCCGAAGATGGCATTCATCTCAAGGATGATTTCGTTGGTATTGTCGTAGTTAGGTGTCTTGACCTTGACCTCGCCGCTCTCGTATTTCTTGATTTCCTTCTTCATGTTGACAAGCTCGTAGAGCTTAGCGTTTGCTATGTCAAGTTCGCTCTGAACGGTCGTAAGCTCGGCCTGCCTCTTAGTCTGAATTTTGGATACAGGGAGCTGAACGCCGAAATAATATACGACTATCAGCAGCAAAATGACGAGCAGAATTCTTTCGCGAAGCGAGTGTGCATTGAAGCTCGCCTTGAGTGCGGCGAGCTTTTCCGAAGCGCTCTTCGAGCCTTTGCCATTGCCCTTGCCGCTTCCGAAGCCGCGTCCGCTTCCAGCCATAGCATTCGCATTTGCGTTTGCACCATTCTCGGAATTTGCCATCGAGGAAGCCTTATTATTCTTAGTGTTGTCGTTCTTACCGAATAATTTCATTGCTATTGTCCCTCCTCGTCCGTTGAGATTACTTCGCCGTAATTAAATACCAGCGATGCCTTGATGTTGCTGGAGTTGCTTGAGCTGCGTGACGAACCCTTGTCGGCTGTATATACTCTTACCTCGTCGATTTTGGAATCGTCCTCAAGGCGTGCTCTTACCTCAGCAACGCTGTCGAGGTTGCCGACAACGATTTCGACGGAGGCCTGATTATTTACAATCGAAATCGAGGAGACATCCGCAAGGCTGCCGCAAGCTTCGTTGACCGTCCTTATAATCAGCGTTCTTGTCTCGACAGCTCTCTCGTCAGCCGTCATAAAACCTCTTGCATATCTATCGTATTTAGCCTTCGTTTTATCATAATCCTTAAGCTGCACGCTTGCCGCCTCAAGCTCCTGCTGGGCCTGCTGTGTCTGCACCTTAATAACATGAAGATTCCAGTATCTTAAGCCCACGCCGAACACAAGCACAAGAACCGCCGCAGCAATAATAAGCCACTTAATTACAACATCCTTAGTGCTCTTCGCGCCTTTAACGCCGAGCTCAACCGGCTGATAAAGGTTCATCGTGGTTTTCTCAGGAAGCTTAAGCTTCGTATTTAGTTCCAATTTCATATCTGCCACTTTTCTCATCCTCCTTTACAGAGTTACACCTATGGAAAAAAGTCCGCAGGAGTCGTTAGTAAGGTTATCTAAGTATTCCGGAAGTATCTCCGCGATCGGTCTTTGCGTTAGGCCGAGGTAGTCGGAAATATAGTCGCACAGCTTCTTGCTGTTGGAGTTATTCCCGCAAAAATAAACGTCCGTAGCTTCGCTGCCCTGGTTCTCGTAGGAGTAGAAGTTCAAGGTCTTACGCAGTTCAACGCAGAGCTGCTCGAAATCAAAGGAACCAATTTCAAGCTGAACCGAGCTTCTTACCCTTGCATCAGAAACAACATAAAGGCCCGTTCTGTCGGCATCAAGGTTGATAACAACAAATTCCTTCTCGCTATCAAGCCCTCTTTCAATTGCCTTGCGGAAAAGCGTCACAAGAACCATTTCCCTCGGAACTGCAGTATTTAGCTTAAGGTCAGCAAGCTTGAGCATGTTCGCCCACTCAAGGACAAGCTCTTTTCTTGCCGCCGCAGCATTTATCTTCATCTGCACCGGATTATCCTCCGCGTCATAGATGACCTCATCCATCGCATAGTCGAAGACGTAGTCATTCTGGTTGCCGCCAGTGATGTCCCTGAATTCGTAAGGAAGGTTCATCTTAAGCTCGTTCTTGTTCATAGGAAAAAGTTCAAGGTTAAGAAAATGCACGCCCTCTTCAGGAAGAACAAGGGCGATCTCCTTGCCCGAGAATTCGTCTCTTTGGACGATGTCGCCGATGAGCTTCGAAAGTGCCTCGGCATTCATGATGCGTCCTGATTTGAACACACCCTCCGGGATTGCCTCGAAGGAGAGGAGCAAATCGTCGCCTTGCTCTTGGTACATTGCAAGGCCGCTGCTTTCAACTGTAAGTCCGATTAAATCTTTTCCCATATGTTGTTCCTTTCGTTATATCAAAACATGCCCAAGTAGGCAGTTATTATATCCAATCCGAAAATCATTCCGATAAAGGAGCCTGCGCAGATTGCAGGTCCGAACGGTATAAGCCTTTCGTTCTTCTTCATTAGTATTGCGCCTATGATTATGCCAAGTATGCACGAAATCAGCACCGACAGAAGATTGACAGGCCAAGAGAAATAAGTTCCTATCATGAAGAGAAGCTTGATGTCTCCTCCTCCCATTGCATCACGCTTGAGGATTCGCTCCATCACGAGTGCTATGATAAGTATCGGCAGAGATACCGAAAGTCCGCCGATTAAGCTGTCCAACCACTCGTTGCCATACATTATGCCCATTACGGATTCGAATGTAAGATATGCGACTCTTACAAGAATGCCGGCGATGATGAAGCGGTCTGGAATTATATAATCTTCAATATCACAGAAGCTTATAACAAGCATGAGGCTTGTTAGTATAAGAAATTCGATGGTCTGAAAAGAGAGTCCGAATCTTAGGACGACCGCAACATAGCAAAGAGCAGAGACGAGCTCTGTTATTGGATATCTTATGCTGATTGCCTCACCGCAGTATCTGCACTTGCCTTTGGTCGATAGCCAGCTGAATAGCGGAACGAGGTCCTTGACTCCAAGGACATGCCCGCAAGACATGCAGTGCGATCTTCCTCTCGATATTGATTCTCCATTGACAATTCTGATTGCCATGCAGTTGAGGAAGCTTCCCATCACAAGCCCTAACAGAGCGGCGACCACGCAAGCATATACTGCAAGACCTACACCTAATTCACTTATACTCATTATTTATAGCTATATCTGTATTTGTATTTCTGTTTGTGTTAGTTCTCAAGTTACAAGGATATTACGCTAATTCGATTCGATTCAATTCAATCTAATTCGATCCAATTCAATTCAATTCAATCTAATTCAACCTGATCTGATTCAAATTCGAATCTTATCCTATCTCATCAAAGGTACTTAGGATAAGGCTGCACCCCACCAGCCTTAGCCCGTACACTTTCCGCGCAGACGGCGCTATCCTAGGTCACCTTCTGCTTGGAGATAAATTCTTAAATTATTATTGTAAGAATGTTAGATTGGCAGATTAGTTACCTGCAGCAGTATTAGCTGTAATAGTTACTGCGTCACTAGTATCGTTTACAGCAACAGTCCAACCTGTTGTTGAAGCAGCAACATCCTGTCCGCCGATTTTAACAGTTTCTGCATCGTCCTTTGTCTGCCAAGCATCCTTTGTCTGAGTAGCAGCAACATCCTTTGTTGCTGTTGACGCATCGTTTGAGATAAGGTCTACTGATACCTCAGCGTAAGCAGCTCTGATATTAGCCATGTCTGTAGCCTCTCTTGCCTTCTCAAGCTGAGCGTTGAATACAGGAATAGCGATTGCAACAAGAACTACGATGATTGCGATAACAATCAGGAGCTCCATGAGTGTGAAACCTTTATTATTCTTCTTCATCTTAGTTTCTCCTTTGTGTAAAATTTGAATTTGAATTAATTATCTTCTGGGCGATGTCGCCCTTGGGGTGTATTTCAACGGGGATGGGGGTTATCCCCGCTGGAACCTTGGTCATTATCCTGCGAGCGAATCAACGTTGTCGTACATCGAGAACATTGGTGCGTATACCGCAAGAAGTATAACAAGAACGACTACCGCAAGTATGCATATTATCGTAGGCTCGAGTATCTTCATCGCTCTTGTCGTTACAACATCCACTTCATTATCGTAATATTCTCCGATAACGTCAAGTGTCTGCTCCATGGAACCCGTCTCCTCACCTACGGCTGTCATTTCCGTAAGAAGATCCGGGAAGGCCTTTTTGCTCTTGAGGCTCTGGCCTATGCGAAAACCCTGCTTGACATCATCGACGGTCTGCATGACGGTGTTACCCATGAATCTATTCGACATGGACCTACCCGTAATCTCGAGGGCTCTTACAACAGGAAGTCCCGCGTAGAGCATCGTCGACAGTGTGTGTGAGAACTGACTGCAGGCGTTCATTCTGTGGACTCTTCCAAGCAGTGGGAGCCTTAGCCTGTAACTGTCTGTGAGAATCTTGTTCTCGGGTTTTCTTTCATATATCTTAAGCGCCACAATCAGCGCAATGATAACAAGTGCTATAAGCCAGAACCAGTTAACGAAGAAATCCGATACTCCGATTACTATTCTTGTCGGAAGCGGAAGCTCCGTTCCCATTGATTCGAAGGCTTCGGTGAACTGCGGCACAGCTACAACCATTATTATGACGATTACCACGATTGCAACTCCGACTACCATCGCAGGATAGGTCAGAGCCGAGATTACCTTCGATCTTGTGTCTGATTTCTTCTTGAAGAAATGGCTCAGTCTCTCGAAAGCCATATCGAGGGAGCCTGATTCCTCGCCCGCCCTTATGGTCTCGATGAAGGTAAGAGGTAACTTAGGCCCGCGCTCCTCGAAGCTGTCCGCCATTCTTTTACCGCCGGCAACATCCTCTGCAACTCCCCAGAGTATTTCTTTGAGAAAACCGTCCGAGGTCTGCTGTGCGACCATTTCGACCGCCCTAAGAATAGGAAGTCCCGACTTAAGGATAATCGCAAATTGCTCGCATACAAGGGAGAGATTCTTCTCGTTGATTCTGCGGATGTGCAGGGTATCTCGGAAATCCTCCTTCTCGTGATGTTCCTTCAAGGAAACAACAACGGGATAGTCCTGCTTGAGCTTAGCCATTGCCTCTTCCGGAGACATGGCATTCGTCAAGCCGTCCATTATAATGCCCTTGTTATTCTTGACTCTGTATTTGTACTGCTTCATTGTCTATCTCATCCTATCAGATCTGTAAGTGCTTGCGGCTATCGCCTGCTTAACATAGTCGGCATCATGGGCCGCATCTATCGCTGTCTGTGCTGTGATTTGATTGTTCTTATACAAATTCAAAATGAAATTGTCCATGCTTATGTTGCCCTCAGCGGCGCTCGTCGCTATCGCGTTCATAATCTGAGGGGTTTTGCCCTCTCGTATGAGGTTCTTAATGGCACTGTTGGTGGTCATTACCTCGCAAGCAAGTGCTCTTCCCTTGCCGCTCGCATGTGGCAAAAGTTGCTGGCAGAGAACCGCCTTGAGCGTCATGCTGAGCTGAAGTCTTATCTGCTGCTGTTTTTCGCCCGGGAAAACATTTACTACACGGTCGATGGTGTCGGCCGCCGAGTTGGTATGTACGGTTGCAAAAACAAGGTGTCCCGTTTCTGCGGCTGTCAGGGCTATCTCGATGGTTTCGAGCTCTCGAAGCTCTCCTATCAATATGATGTCCGGATCTTCTCTGAGTATGGCTCTAAGTCCGTTCTGATAGCTCTTAGTATCCTGCCCTATTTCTCTCTGGTTAATCGAGCAGAGCTTCTGCTCATATACATATTCGATAGGGTCCTCAAGCGTAATAATATGCTCGTGCCTTGTCTGGTTAATCTGGTCGATGAGTGCGGCGAGTGTCGTTGACTTACCTGAACCCGTTTCACCTGTTACAAGAACAATGCCTCTTGGGTATTTGGCGAAATCCGATACAATCGGTGGAAGGCCGAGCTTGTCAAGCTGCGGAATCTTGTCGTTCAAGATTCTTATCGCCGAGGAATAATGCCCCTGCTGCTTGAAGACATTGAATCTGCATCTGATGCTGCCGCCTATAGTCGAAGCGAAATCTATCTCTCCGATGTCTTTAATCGCGTCGAGCTTGTCGCCTGCCATATTGCGCGCAATCTTGGTGCAGTCGTCATCGTCGAGTATATGCTCGTCGTAATTCCTCAGTGAGCCGTCAATTCTAATTCTGATTGGCTTGCCATAAATTACATGGATGTCGGATGCTCCGTAGCCTTGTGCTGTTTGAATAACCTGTCTTATATCGATAGTACTCATTCTTTCGTCCCTATTAGTCCTATTAGTCGTCGCTTGTATGCAGGATTATATCTCTGTTAGTCGTCAGTTGTATGGAGAATCTTCTGTGCCTCTGCAGCTGTTGTTATGCCGTTAAGCACGAGCTTCCTTGCGTCAACAAGCATAGGCTTGAAGTTGGATCTCATTATCTCCTCGACAATCTCCTTATGCGGTGCGCGGTCTCTGAAGAGCTCCTTAACATCCTTGGTGAGTGTCAGGATTTCGAAGACACCTGTACGACCTCTGTAGCCTGTGTTAAGACATTCCGAGCAGCCGCAGCCTCTGTAGAAAGTAAGGTCTTTGCCCTGCTCTGGTGTAATATCAAGGGCCGCAAGCTCTTCGTTGCTTGGCTTATAAGCCTCTCGGCAGTTCGGACAAATTTTTCTAACAAGCCTCTGGGAAACTACGCCCTTAAGAGCACTTGCAATCAGATATGGCTCGATTCCGATATCCATAAGTCTGTCGAGCGTCGCTATTGCGCTGTTGGTATGAATTGTACTAAGCACAAGGTGTCCTGTGATAGCGGCTCTCATCGCAATCTCGGCCGTCTCCTCGTCACGGATTTCTCCGACGCCGATGATGTCCGGGTCCTGCCTCAAGATAGCTCTTAGGCCATTTGCGAAATTCATGCCCGCCTTCTCGTTAACCTGAACTTGATTTACTCCACTTATATTATATTCGATAGGATCCTCAAGTGTGGTTACGTTAATCTCATCATTTGCAAGCTCGGCAATCATGGTATACATTGTCGTGGATTTACCTGAACCCGTAGGGCCAGAAATAAGAATTACTCCGTTTGCATTATGAATGAGGCTCTCGTAATCCTTCAAATGCTCGCCTACAAGACCGATGCCGGCACTTGTCAGAAGCGAAGCGGATTTCTCGAGGAATCTTATTACGACCTTCTCTCCGTAAATATTCGGGAGAGTGGAAATTCTCATATCGTAGTCTCTATCCTTGATGCGAAGCTGCGCTCTTCCGTCCTGCGGAATTCTTCTTTCGGCTATGTCCATATCTCCCATAATCTTGATACGGGAAATTACAGCATTCTGAAGGCTTGTAGGTATTGTAAGCATAGTATGGAGAACTCCGTCGATTCTCATTCTTATGCACAGCCCGTCTGCTCTTGGCTCGACATGGACATCGGATGCCTTCTCGGCAATCGCTCTCTCGAGGAAAGAATTAACAAGTCTGATTGTAGGCGCCGCCTCTTCATCGCTTGCGTTATATCTAACAGCCTCGCTCAGAGTCTCCTCCATCATGCCCGAATCCGAAATAGATTCCTGTAAATCCGTAATCGCTCTTGCTACGCTCTCGTTGCCGTATAGGGTAGCGATGGATTTCTGCAGGGCTTCGTCCTCTGCAATCATTGGAATTACTCGCTTGCCGGTGAGCTTTCTTACATTGTTGATGGCTCTGAAATTCAGAGGGTCCTTCATGGCAAGATATACATTATTCCCTTCGGTCTTAACTGGCACGACGCTCTCTGTTCTTGCTATATTCTTAGGAACGAGCCTTGCCATTTCCATTGGAATCTTGGTGTCGTTAAGGTCGACGAAATCAACTCCGAGCTGGAGCCTAAGTACATCAATCAGCTGGTGCTCTGTGAGAAGGCCCTTCTGAATGAGATATTCTCCAAGCCTTAAGCCTGCCTCCTTGCTCTCAAGGAGCGCATTCTCGAGCTGCTCATTTGTAATTGCCTTAGCTGCTAATAAAATGTCACCTAATCTTTTGTATGCCATTTGGAGCCATCCTTTACTTGTGTTACTTGTGTGCTTACGTTTCTTGTGTATCTTGCTATTGTTGACTTAACTAATTTATGACGCTGTATTTGAAAGTTCCTGACTTGTTATACTCCTCGCTCTTGTCCGTGATAGTATATCGCCCTGTGAAAATTCCTTTTCCATTATCCTCTGTATATACAAGCTTGAAATCCTCAAGATGCATACCGGCATAGGCCTTATCGTTCAAGAATGGATTCTGTATGCTTCTATCCTTGCTGTTCACAACAATCAGCTTGCCATCTTTATCAAGCGTCACATATCCGCTTATCACCGCCGCCTGATAGTCGTTAGTGGAGAAATATACGTGTCCGTCTGCGTCCCCTGATGCCTCGACGTCTCGTGCATATCTTAGCACATCCGAGAAAGCCGTATTTATAGTATCTCTCAGAGTCTCGCTGTTATTGGTGAAGGTCATCTGCCTGTACGTCTTAGCAGCCGCCGAAACTCCTATCGCAAGGCCCGCCGTCATCAGCAAGAGCACCGTCACCGCCGCGAGAGTCTCAACGAGGGTGAAACCTTTGTTATTATTCTTTTGGAAAAATTTCGTCTGTCTTCTCATGTCGGTTCTTGTCGGTTCTTGTCGAATCGTGTCGAATTTCGTCGACTTCTTAAGCTAATTTGTGGCTCTTTGGAAAGCCCTCAGTGTTCCGTCGTCACTTCCGTAATAATTTATTTTATATTCTGTCGGTTCCTCATCTGTGCGACCGCCAGTAGCATTTACAGGATATACCGAAACAGTGGACGATCCAAGCTTATTATCATAAGCCTCTGTAGCAACTACCTCTCTGCTATATTTCTCGTCGCTTACTCTGACCTGCTTGTCTATTTCGCTTGCATTAAGAATCGCCGAAAGCAGCACGACAGAAGCAATTGCAATAATAAGAATTGCAATGAGTGCCTCTACCAGCGTCTCGCCCTTCTTATCAAGGCTTTTATTAAGGAATAAGCTTGTAAATTTGCGAGTCATATTATGATCCTATTATGATAATCCTATTTCTTTAAGTCAAGCATGTGCAATTTAAGTCAAGCTCGCAAGCAGACTTTTCATCTTCTTGGAATCGCCCTTGGTAATCGAACAGCCGCTCCACTTAATAGTTCTTGTCTTCTTTGTCGTTGTCTTGTCGCCATAGGAGCCGTCATCCTGCTTTTGATTGTCGTGTTCCACAGCTTTGTTGGTCACATCCGTCTTGCTTGCGGTCGCCGTCAAAGTCATATAATACTTTCTTTCTCTGCATATGCCTTCAATGAGGCAGTCTATCGTATAACTGTCCTCGTCGCTGGAAGCTCCGCCTCTTATACGGGCTACAGCTCTCACCGAGGTATCCTCAGGCTTGTCTGTGCTCTCGGCAAAACTAAATGTGTATATCTGGGCGTCTGCGGCTACGTTGCTACCCGCTTCGCTGTCGCTGGTGCTACCATCTGAGCTACCATCCGAGCTGCCGTCTGCGCTACCCACGTTGCCGTTACAAATATCCGGAACATATTTATTGACGTAGGCAGACAGGAAGTAATTTGCATCGCTTGCTTGGCTTAAGTTCCACGTGCCGCTATCCTTGGCGCCCTCCTTTGTCAGAACACATTCCATGCTCTTAAGGTCTTCCTTCATCAGCTGAGCTGCCGAGCTTGCGATAAGATACGCCTGCTCGTCGCCTTCTCTGTTCTGAATTCTTGAAGAATTCGTAACGGCAGAAGCTATAATCAAGCCCGCAACGACCATCGCCACGAGGAAATAGACAAGGGCAATTAGAAAAGATGCTCCCTGCTTGCTATTCAGTTTCTTGAATATGTCTCTCATCAATTCTTCTGCGCCTCTATTTCTGTGGCTTTTCTGCGTAGTGGATATAAGTTCCCGCTCTATTCTTGACTATCAGAGGAAGGTCGTAGCCTTCAACTGAGCCATAGCCTGCGTCTTGGAAGTCCTTGTTATCCTTAAGGCCCTTCATCTGGTCGTAGTTATATGCGGTTCCGCTGCCAGTTACTGCGTCGCTCATATTGCTGGAATAATAGTATGAATTTGTATTATTAGCCGGCGATATTCCGTATTTCTTGACATCATTACCAAAGTAAGCAGTTGAAGAATTCTCAACCTTAGAATATGAATAGCAATTAGTGCAAGAGCCATCTTTCTTATTTCCTGCAAGCTCAATTACATTAGCGATTCCAGCACATCTAACAATTCCATATCCCCAACCTTTATTGAAATTTGCATAAAGATGTGAGCCTGAATAGGATGTATCTATCGCTCCATAATTTACACCGGCAAGACCACTCGTAGCCACTGTCGGTCTGCGGATAAACCAACCAATAGATACAAGTATATTATCGAAGCCTACATATTTACATACAGAATATGACTTCTCTACCTTTGCGTCTTTGCCGACCATTCCGACAAGGCCGCCTACTGCCATTTCCTCAGTAAGCCAAGTGCCATCTTTACCATCAACCTGTACGACATAGTCTGAAATACTACAATTGCTTACCGTAACGCTACCGTTTAAGCTGCCTGCAAGGGCACCGACCGCAAAGCCATTACCACCATTCCCTACGAACGATACATAAATTTTTCCGGAAGAATCAGCTTCACCAGTTCCAGTGGTCTTGGCGAGCAAGTTAATATTCTGGAGCTTGCCGCCAGTTACGGTTCCGAACATTCCGATGAAGTTGTCTGAACTACTATTCCTTGTTTCGCTAAGCTTATAGTCGGCTATAACGAAGCTGTCTCCATCATAGGTGTACTTAAATGGTGTATTGTCATTACCTATCATTTCGTTAGCAAAGTTGCCGCTATCGAAGCTGATGTTCTTATTTCTGTAGCTTTGCGTATTGTATGTGCTGAAGTCTATGTCAAGCTCCTGCTTGTAAGTCAGGCCGCTTGGCAGCTTGCCGCCATTACCGCCATTATTGTCGCTGTTCCAGTAGTAGCTCAGCTTGCCGAGCAGATTGAACTGGCGTGCAGAACGAATAATCAAGGTTTCAGGAACATTCTTATTAGCCTCATCTGATGTATGCTTATCGCTGATACATTTAGCGAAATGAGGATTATAGAAGTATGTCACAGGCTCCTTTACTTCCTCGCCATTTACCTTGGTAATTACAAGCTCATCATAGAAGTTGCCTGACTTGCTGAAGCTATAATTACCACCGCGGTCTTCAGTAATGCAGTTGTATTGCAGGCTGAATGGCAGAAGGTATACATTATAAGTCTTTCCTGAAGCCGTTACTGTGCCGTTAGGTGTAAATACTTCGGGCTGATTGCCGTTGTTTACATTGACATTATTATATTCTTTATCATTGATTTTATATGATATATTGTTTTTCCACTCGTTGCCCTCATCGCTCAGAACAGCATAGCCGTCCTCGACAAGATACTTGTCTTTGGATATATCATTTGGCTCGTAATTTCTAAGGGTATCTATTCCGAGCTCTTCGCTGTAGTAGCCGTAGCTATTATCTTCGTACTTCTCGTAGTATACGAGGTATGCGCTTTGCTGAACTTGGTCTGCCGTTGCATAGAACCAGTCGCCGTAATGAGATACTATTGCACCCTCTCCTGCTTGCACGAAATCCTTGAATGGGAAGTAGTCAGTAGTATTTACATCGAGAGATTTGTATGGATGCGAGTTAGCTTTTCTTGCCGCGGCAGTACCGTCGCCAAGCTCAGGCTCCGCAGTTGCCTCTGCTCCATTTGCTTTTCCGCTGAACTGCGTATTGTATTCCTTATATTCCTTATCGCCATTGTGTCCCTTAGCGAAGCAGAAATATTTGCAATCTGTGAATATCAAATTCGTGGCATTGCTTGCGGTATTACCGAAAGCGCAGGCATTGCTATTCGTGGTTGTTGTGTTGCCATAATTTACAGTTCCGTAGGACTTGCAGGATGTAATCTTGCCGCCGCTTGCATATCCGACGAAGCTTCCTGCCTTGCTGCTATTTGCGGTCTTCTCCACAACATCAGCGGTCGAGTAGCAATCCTTAACCTTTCCTTGCTCGAGATAACCGATAAGGCCGCCTGCATTTTCGCCTGCCTCGATGTCGCCTGATGAGTAGCACTGTTCTATGGATGCAGAGCCTGCGACAGATCCAATCAGGCCGCCGACATTCGTGCTACCTACGCCTGGCTTAGCATCAACAGCCGCGAAGCAATTAACGATATTTGCACTTCCTTCTGCCTTTCCGATAAGGCCACCTATGTTCTTAGTGCCTGTACCCTTGACAGAATACTTGCTGCGCATATTAGCATCAACATTCTTTGTCTCGTGCTTGTCTATGTCGCTGAGAAGATAAGCGCCGCAGTGATCAATCTTGCCGCCGGATACTAATCCGACAAGTGTTCCTGTTCCGGCATTGCCTTTGCCTTCAACAGTAGTATTTACAAGGCGAACATTCGAAATATCGCAGCTTGTACGCGAGAAAAGTCCCGTCTCAAGAGAAGCTCCGTCGCCTTTCTCTGCAACTATATTGTAATTTCTTATTTCGTTGCCCTGTCCGTCGAAGCTTGCAATCGCTGTGCTGCTTCCTGTTGTACCAGTTGTGCCGGTAAAGAAATATGAATTGCTGATAGCAGTAAATTCATCAAAGTCAGGGCTTACGCCTGTCTTCTCCTTGCTATTGAAGTCGATGTCGCCGGTCTGAATAATCTTAAGACTTGCGTCATCCTGCCCTGCATTTGCACGCTGATTGTATGCCTCAACATAAGGAGCCTCGTTAACTCTGTCGCTTCTCAGGTTGTTGAGGTGGCGATTGTTAGCGATCATAATCGTCGATGTGTCGCTTCCGTCAGCATAAAGGCTGTTAAAAGTAATTGACTTGGAAGCACTTTCGAGGTCTGTACGAAGCTGCCCTTCGCTGTCTTTGATTACAAGCTTGACTTTTGCGGTGATATTCTCGCCCGCAACAAGCCCGAA
>CAVIGM010000010.1:30839-33195 GCA_963642455.1 Anaerovoracaceae bacterium
ACCTACGCCTGTGCCTGTATAGTTGAATCTGTAAGTATCTTCAAGCGAATCGAGAACGTATCTGATTGTCTTGGAGCCGTCAGTGTTCGTTCTAATACTATTATTGCCAGTGCCGTCGTCGATTCTGAAAGACGTCTCGCCTTTATTGCTTGTATCTATTCCGCCTGTGCTTGTGAAGCCAATCTCGTCCTCGAAAACATGCCCGCTTTCGTCTGTAAGCTCAACGCACAATACTGGCGTGCCTGTTATAATCTCGGCATCGCTCTTGTAGGTCGCCTCAATTGCAAGCTGCTCGCCATTTACCACTTCGACATCGACATTGCTAAGGTCTCTATATGCCTTGCCAGTCTCGGAGCCTCCGTAATATCCGACCAAATAAGCCTCTCTGCTCTGCTTGTCTCGATTTGAATAGAGAGTCTTGTAAATTTGCTCGAGTGTCATTCCGTTATCGTTCTTGCTTGCCTTTTCTTTGTAGAAAACGCCATAGACCTCGGCGGTATATGGATTGGCTTCGATGATATAGTCGCCGCTTATCTGTATTACAGTTGCGGAAGGAAGAACATAGGACATGAATTTGAGGGATGTGTCAGTAGACGAACCGTAATAAAGGTTCTCCCAATTCGAATTCTTCGCTTCGCCGTCCTTCATCTCATAGTCCGATGGGCACTTATTGAAGTCCTTAAGGCAGACTCCTGTCTGTGTGGACTTGTCCTCAAGCGCAGCTTGAAAATTACTTAGATAGCCGGATGCCTTCTCGTAATACAGCTTGTTCTGTGCGGCAATATATATCTCCTTCGCCATGCCGTCGGCCTTGGTCATATCGAGGTTGCGGTTAATTCGAACAATTGCAGGTACGCTAAGTGACATCAGAATTATCATTACTGCAAGCACAGCCAGAATCTCAAGAAGCGTGAAGCCGCTCTGAGACTTAATTCCGATATTCGATTTGCTCTTGCACTTAGCGTTCTGTTTCAATTCAGCCACTTATCCTTTTAACATAAATATTCATACTAATAGTAGCAAATTTCTCTTATTGATTCAAGGATAAAGGGCAGGTTCAGTTAAAAAAAAGAGGGAATCAGCGAATACTGATTCCCTCGGCTTTTCATCTTATTCGAACTCCACGGTTCCGGTTGGCTTCGGTGTGAAATCATACAGCACTCTGTTGATGCCCGGTACCTCGTGGGTGATTCTGTCTGTGATATGGCACATGAGCTCGTATGGAACGTTCTCGACTGTGCAGCTCATTACGTCTGTCGTGTTGATTGCGCGGACGATGCAGCACCACTCGAAAGCTCTTTTGCCATCCTTGATTCCTGTCGATTTGAAATCAGGAACGACCGTGAAATACTGCCATACTTTCTCGGAAAGGCCGTTCTTTGCGAACTCCTCACGGAGAATTGCATCCGACTCTCTTACTGCCTCGAGGCGGTCACGAGTGATTGCGCCTGGGCAACGTACGCCAAGGCCAGGTCCTGGGAATGGCTGACGATAGACCATCCCGTGTGGGAGTCCAAGCTGCTCTCCTATCACTCTAACTTCGTCTTTGAAGAGAATTCTAACAGGCTCAACAAGGTCGAAATCCATGTCCTCAGGAAGTCCGCCTGCATTGTGGTGCGCCTTGATGCCGCCCTCTGATTCAAGAATGTCTGGCCAGATCGTGCCCTGTGCAAGGAACTCTATGCCGTCGAGTTTTCTCGCTTCCTCTGCGAAAACCTCGATGAATTCTTTTCCGATAATTTTGCGCTTGGTCTCAGGGTCGTCTACGCCTGCGAGCTTGTCGAGGAATCTGTCAACCGCATCAACGTAAATGAGGTTGGCGTCCATTTGATTTCTGAATACCTCTATAACCTGCTCCGGCTCGCCTTTTCTGAGAAGACCGTGGTTGACGTGCACGCATACGAGTTGCTTGCCGATTGCCTTAATCAAAAGTGCCGCAACAACTGACGAATCTACGCCGCCCGAAAGCGCAAGAAGAACTTTCTTGTCGCCTACCTGTGCGCGAATGTCCTCAATCTGCTCGTCGATGAAAGTCTTCGCAAGCTCGGGAGTTGTAATTCTAAGCATGTCCTCTGGTCGTCTGTCAAATGCCATTATGTGCCTCCTATCTATAATCCTTTTATAATACTTAAATAATCTTGTCTATGATCTACTACTGCGTAGACCATAACCTGTTTCATATTATCATCTACCTTGTAAAATACCAAGTTCTTTTCTAAGATAAGAACTTGATATCCTTGGCGCTTAAGCACTTTATATCTAGGTTCAACACCAATATGCGGTTTATCCCCCAAATTCATAATTGTGTAGGCATATTATATCATCGTATGTCTATGTATGTAAAAGCGGAATTAGG
>CAVIGM010000011.1:0-2228 GCA_963642455.1 Anaerovoracaceae bacterium
TTCTAATGCTTCTAACGCTTTTAACGCTTCCACTGATATTTATCAAGGTCAACGCGGAAGTTGATGACTTCGATGCCGTCCTCTTCGAGAAGGGCGCGTTGTGCAAATTTCCCGCCGAAGCCGAAATTTCTTGCAAGCATACCATTGGAATTAACTATGCGGAAGCAAGGCGTGTGATCAGGATCTGGGTTGACATGCAGCGCGTTTCCAACGGCTCTTGCGGCGCCGGGGTAGCCGGCTATCTCGGCGATTTGGCCGTAGGTTGCAACATGTCCTTCTGGAATTTGCCTCACTGCGGCATACACATCCTCGGCAAATGAACTTTTGTTTCCTAAGAGGCTCGACATATATTTCTTCCTTTCTTATAAATTAAGGCTCACCCATTAACGATTCTGGATGAGCCTTGTTTGTTGTATTATGCTTCGTCTGGCCAAGGATTCTCGGCGGCGGCTTTGTTGTGTTCTTCAACCGTCTTCGAGAAAATCACGGTTCCGTCAGGGCAGCCATAGAAGAAGAGATAATCGGTCTCTTTGTAATTCAGGACGGCGTCCATTCTTGAACCAAGCATTGAGCAGATTGGGCTTGGTGGAAGGCCAGCATGCTTACGTGTGTTGTAAGGCGAATCGTTGTTAAGCTGGCTTTGCTTAAGGTTGACCTTGTCCTCCTGATAAATATAGTTGACTGTTACATCGGAGCCGAGCGACATGCCGGAATTGAGTCTGTTGATGAAGACGCCTGCAACCGTAGGGAGTTCATCCTCAAGGCTGCCACCCTCTTTTGTAACTATAGAAGTCAAGGTCAGGAACTCGTGAACCGTAAAGCCCGACTTGTTGATGGCCTTCTTGCGGGATGTAAGCTCCTTGTCCATTCTGTCGAGGAACATGGTCGTTGCCTCTTCGATGCTCTCGTCCGTGTTGGTGATAAAATACGTGTCCGCATAGAAGTAGCCCTCGAGTGGATAGAGAATGTCCGAATCGAGAATCTCGTCTGTGAGGAACCAATACTTGTCGATAAGCTCCTTGAGGTACGACTCATCAGCCCATTTTGCGAGGAACTCGTCAGCTGTATATGGAAGCTGCTCGGCCATCTTGTCCGCAATCTGGCTCAGCCTGTCTCCCGCGATAATATTGACGCTCGCCTTCGAGATGTAGTCGAAATCGCCCGTGTTAATCGCCTGCATGATTTTCTTCAAAGACATGCTCTTGTTGAAAACATAGGTGTTAGCCTGGAGCGAATCGTAGTTGTGAAGCTTGATGTGGATCTTCGCAAAAGTCTTGTTCTTGACAAGCCCCGCATCATCGAGTGTTTCGATGATCGCCGAAGCCCCTGTTCCGTTAGGGATGTTAACAATGACTTCCTTTGTGTTGGTAGAGTCAACCGGTCCGAGGCCGATTGTATATACGGCAATTCCGCCGACGATGACAAGTGCAACAGCAAGTATGATTACTATTAGCTTCTTGCGCTTAATTTTCTTCATAAAGAACCCTCCTTTTTTATAACTATATCATTATAACTTATGCGTCAAGAGATGATTTAGTGTATAATTCGAATATGATGGGAAAAAATGGCAAAAAAAATCTCGTATTAGGAATTCTGGCGCATGTAGACGCGGGGAAAACGACGCTTAGCGAGGCGTTGCTCTTTTCGTGTGGCGCAATCAAGAAGCTCGGGCGAGTTGACCACAGGGATTCGTTCCTCGATACGGATGTGCAGGAGAGGGAGCGAGGGATTACCATATTCGCAAAACAGGCCCTCTTCGAGACAGGTGCTGCCAATTGGACTTTGCTGGATACTCCGGGGCATGTGGATTTCTCGGCTGAGATGGAGAGAACCCTGCGGGTTCTCGACCTATCTATTTCAATCGTGGACGCCCGAACGGGCGTCTCCGACCATAGCCTTGCCCTTTGGGAACTGCAAGAGGAGTATAAGCTCCCGGGGATAGTCTGGATTAACAAAATGGACCTTCAAGCAGCTGATTACGAAGCGCTGTACAAGAATATTCGAGCAAGCTTCGGCGACTGCTGTATAGATATGAATTTGAGCGAGGATGTCTTGTATGAAGAGATAGCTATGCAAGACGAGAAACTGCTTGCGGAGCTACTTGATACAGGAAAGATCTGCCGCGAGAGCATAGCCCTTGCAATCAAGGAGCGCAAGCTCGTGCCTTGCTTCTTCGGCTCGGCTCTTAAGCTGCAGGGCATAGAACAGCTGGTTGATATGCTTGACCT
>CAVIGM010000011.1:2356-9634 GCA_963642455.1 Anaerovoracaceae bacterium
GCGGCGGCGCTTTTGGAGCCATAGTATATAAGATTTCAAGAGACGAGAAAGGCAACCGGCTTTCTCATATGAAGATAACGAGCGGCACCCTTAAGCCGAAGGACGTAATACTGACAGGCGAGGACGCGGAGAAAGTTAATCAGATTCGCATACTCAACGGAGGCAGGGCGCAGAATATTGACGAAGCTGTACCGGGAATGGTGGTAGCGGTCACGGGCCTTGAGAATACCTACGCGGGACAGAGCCTTGGCATCGAGCCTGCAGGCAGAATAAGCGCACTTGAAATAGGAAGGCTATGCAAGCTGAGCTATCCTGCGGGTACAAATGAATTCAAATTCATAAGGCAACTTGCCGAGCTTGAAGAGGAGCTTCCAGAGCTGCAACTCTATGTCGAGAACAGCGAATATGAGGCAAGTGCCGAGGGCAGGCAAAATGGCAAACTCGTGTTGCTGCGAATTATGGGCAGCGTGCAGAACGAAGTTATTCTGAATATTCTAAGGAATAGATTTGATGTCGAGGCGACAATCGAAGATTATGTTCCGATAGAAATTGAGATACCCGATGAAGAGGAAGAACTCGAGCAGGTCGACGAAAGGCCCGACCTTAACGCTCGCTGGCTTTCCTCGGGAAATGCCGGAGGACCGGGCGCGGGCGACGATGAGGAGCTGCGCAAGATTTTTGAGAGAACCTACGGAAGGCAGCCTAAGAAATTGTATAAGGCGGCTGAGGTGCTCGAAACGACCAAGACCAAGAAGGCGGAGCCGACGACCGAATATTTGCTGGTTGACGGGTATAATATAATATATGCTTGGGAAGATTTGAAGGAGCTTGCGAAGCTGAATATCGGCTCGGCAAGGGACGCGCTTATCGACATGCTGTGCAATTATCGCTCGTGGGTCAGCTCGGAAATCGTTCTGGTCTTTGATGCGTATAAGATAAAAGGAGGGCACAGGCGAACCGAGAGGCATGGCAATATTTATGTTGTCTATACCGAGGAGGCCGAGTCGGCTGATACGTATATCGAGAAGCTATCCTATGGCATGAAGAAGAAATATCGCGTCAAGGTTGCGACTTCGGATTATGCGGAGCAGATAATCGCGCTCGGAAATAACGCTCAGCCTATCTGGGCGTCGGATTTTAGAAAAGAAATCGACAGGGTAAATCAAGAGATAAGCGAGTGGATTCGAAGGCACAATATCAAGTCGGAGCTTGAGAGCAAGAATCGAATTGAGATCGACGCCGCGGAGGGCAAAATGTCGGATGATGCGGCAAGCGAGCCCGCGGACGAGACGGCCAGCGAAACCGCAGAGAAGTAAAGCGGCGGCGAGCGAAACCGCGCACGAGGCCGCACGAGAGACGGACAAGAAATTTTAATAGAGAAGAGAGAATAGACAAATGGCAAGAACAATTGAAATCAGATGGCACGGAAGAGGGGGACAGGGCGCAAAGACAGCGGCGCTTCTGCTTGCAGAGGTAGCTTTCCAGACTGGCAAATTCGTACAGGGTTTTCCTGAATATGGCCCTGAGCGAATGGGCGCACCTATCACCGCATACGACAGAATCAGCGATAAGGAAATCCGAACGCATTCGAATATTTACGAGCCAGATTATGTGGTAGTAGTCGACGAAACACTGCTCAAGGATATTGACGTGGCGGCAGGCCTCAAAGAGGACGGCGCAATTCTTGTAAATTCAAGCAGGCCCGCAGCCGAGGTTGCCGCGATGATAAGAAATTATAACGGCCGCGTTCATGTCATAGATGCGGGAAGGATTTCCCTCGAAACTCTTGGCAAGAACATACCGAATACGCCACTTCTTGCAGCAATCATCAAGATTGCGGATATAATGGACGAGGAGCTTTTCATGAGCAAGATGAGAGCTTCTTTCGAGCACAAATTTGCAAGCAAGCCTGAGGTAATCGATGGCAATATGAAGGCGCTTGAAATGGCTCTCAAGGAGGTGCAGTAATGAAAATGGATACAAGCAAATATGGCGTTGATGTTAAGTGGCAGGATTTAACAGAGGGCTTTATAATAAGCGGCGGCGGAACTTCCGCGGACTTCAAGACGGGCGAGTGGGCTTCGGTCCAACCTACTTTTGTAGAAGATAAATGCACGCACTGCCTGCTCTGCGTTCCTGTTTGCCCTGACAGCTGCATACCTGTCAAAGACAAGAAAAGGCTCGCTTTTGACCTCGACCATTGCAAGGGTTGCGGCATCTGCGTTAAGGCGTGCCCATTCGGCGCAATCGAAATGGATGGAATTACAAAAGAAGGAAAATAGGAGGCATATATAATGGCAACAAGATTAAGCTTATCGGGAAACGAGGCCGTAGCATATGCTCTGAGGCAGATAAATCCAGACGTTTTCCCTGCTTTTCCAATAACACCGTCAACCGAAATCCCACAGTATTTCGCAAGCTATGTTGCTGACGGACTTGTAGATACAGAATTTATCACAGTTGAATCCGAGCACAGCTCGATGTCCGCGACTATTGCCGCTGAGGCAGCAGGCGCAAGATCCGTTACCGCAACTTCATCGGCGGGGCTTGCTTTTATGTGGGAGGTACTTCCGATAGCCGCAGCTGACAGACTGCCGGTGGCGTTGACGCTTGTGACAAGAGCGCTTTCCGCACCGATAAATATTAACGGCGACCACTCAGATTCGATGGGCGCAAGGGATGCGGGCTGGATTCAGCTCTATGCCGAGAACAATCAGGAGGCCTACGACAACATGGTTATGGCATACAGAATTGCCGAGCACAAAGACGTAAGGCTGCCTATTATGATCTGTCAGGACGGCTTCATCACAAGCCATGCCGTGCAGAATATCGAGCTCCTTTCGGATGAAGAGGTCAGAAAATTCGTAGGCGAATACGAGCCAGAGCACTATCTTCTCAACAAAGACGAGGTGGTCTCGGTCGGCAATTATTCGACATCGAGCTACTATATTGAAGCGAGAAGGGCGCAGGCAGAGGCTCTTTGCAATGTCTCAAAAGTAGCACGGGGGATTTGCAAGGAATTCGGGGATTTGACAGGTCGCTATTATGACCTGATTGAGGAATACCGCATGGAGGATGCCGAAAGGGCAATCGTAATAATCGGCTCGGCTGCAGGAACCGCCAAAGACGCGGTGGATGAGCTCCGAGATGCTGGCGAGAAAGTCGGACTCGTGAAGATAAGATTTTTCCGTCCTTTTCCAGGAGAAGAAATCGCTGCGGCTCTTAGCAATGTAAAAGCTCTTGCCATCATGGATAGAAGCGAGGGCTTCAATGGCAACGGCGGGCCTCTCGGCGCGGAGACAATGGCGGCACTCTTCAGGGCAGGCTCAAAGGCAAAAGCCGTGGATTATATTTACGGCCTTGGCGGAAGAGATGTTACAACAAAGGACATTAAGAAGGTCTATGCTGATCTCGCGGAAATCGTCGCTGAAGACGAGGCTGGCGAGCAGACCGACGGAAAGGCTGGCGAGCAGACCAATGGAAAGACTGGCGAGTCGCTTGTCGGTCAGACCTACAGATATCTTGGCGTGAGAGAATAGGAGGCAGCTATGGGATATGATTTCAAGGAAATAATGAATAGACCCGAGAGACTGGCTCCGGGACACAGAATGTGCGCAGGCTGCGGCGGAACGATTGCAGTTAGAAATGTGCTTAGAGCTCTTCATGAAGAGGACAAGGCTGTCATCTGCAATGCGACAGGCTGCCTTGAGGTATCTACTTCGATATACCCATATTCCGCGTGGGAGGATAGCTGGTTCCATTCGGCTTTCGAGAATGCCGGCGCGGGCATGAGCGGAATAAATGCGGCTTATAATGTTCTTAAGAAAAAAGGCAAAGTCGACGAAACATACAAATTCATCGCCTTCGGTGGAGACGGCGGAACCTACGATATAGGTCTGCAGTCGCTTTCTGGAGCAATGGAAAGAAATCAGGACATGGTCTACGTTTGCTATGACAATAATGCTTATATGAATACCGGCATTCAAAGGTCATCCGCGACACCTATCTATGCTGATACTACAACGACACCTGCGGGCACAGTTATAAAAGGTAAGCAGCAGAATCGAAAGGATCTCGCGGCTATCATGGCGGCACACAACATTCCTTATGTTGCGCAGACTGCCTTCGTGCAGAATTTCAAGGACTTGCATATAAAGGCGGAGAAAGCCATCTATACACCGGGTGCGGCTTTTCTGAATGTACTCGCTCCATGCCCAAGAGGTTGGAGATATGAGGCTTCGGATATTATGAAGGTCAGCAAGCTTGCGGTGGATACTTGCCTGTGGCCGCTCTTTGAGGTAATTGAAGGTGAGTGGCATTTAAGCTATGAACCTAAGGTTAAGCTGCCGCTTGAGGACTACCTAAGACCGCAGGGCAGATTCAAGCACCTCTTCGAAGAGGGCGGAGATGAGCTCATCGCAAATGCGCAGGCGGAGGTCGATAGAAGGTGGGAAGCCCTGCTTGCAAGGTGCAAATAGATGTAAATAGAAAGAGCGTTAAAGAGCGAGCCTGAAGGCGCGCTCTTTCTTCGTTCGGTAATCAGTCACAAGCATTCCGCCTTTAATTATAAAATTATCTCTATAATCTGAGAGAGATACTCTTTCTAAGAAGCGCTCCATCATATAAATTCGCATTAACGCTCTAGCATCTGCCTTGTTCTTCTGGGCAACACTTTTGATGCGGCCTTTTACCTGCTCTGGCGTAAGCGACATTATAACAACACCTCCATATACTTGCGTATTACGTTGTCTATCTTAAAAAGTTTTGCATAGTCCATCAGTCGGTTCAAATCTTTATCTCGTCTCGACACATAGGACTTAAGGGCGGATTTAAAATCCTGGGCTTCGATAGAATTCCTACAGCGTATTAAATCACAGATTGTCCGTTCCAAGTCGTACATTGGTATCTCGTTACCATAATTATCAATCACCATAATCTTTCCAACTTCCAGAAGCTCTCTTTTGACGGTATATACCTTGCACTTGCCATTAGCAACAATCCTGTGAGAATTGTAGCCAGAGTACGTGGTCAACGTATGTAAAATGGGCTCTCGATCCGTCAGATTATGATAGTAAAAAGCCTCGTCGTGAGAGAAAACGGCGCTCGGACATCTCATGTGAAGCAAAAGAAGCTCGTCGGTCCAACTGTTCTCAGCTACATAAATGCCATGTCCGACTTGCTCCAAGCTGTTCTCACGAACATATTTATAAAATTCGGATTTAGTAACACCAGATTCAGCAGCTATACTCGGCGTTAGATAATTATGGTCCTGAAGTAATGTGTCCATTTCACTCATTGCAACCACCATCCTTTCGTGCTTATATTATAATCCAAATAAGCACGAAAGAAAATAGAAAAATTAACTTTCGTGCTTATTTCGTTTCTGATATTAGCACAATCGTGCAAATAAAGTCTACAAAGTCAAATCTCCATCCTTGACCCAGCCGAGTTTTCTGCATACAGCATTGATGGCAGGAGCAAGAATTGCAGGAAGTACAAATGATATAAGAATGAGTCCGAGCCAGTCCATTCCCGTGATTGCACCTCTAAGGCCTGCGGCGATGTCTGCGCACCAGCCTGAGTAGACGCCAATCTGACCGACCAATCCACAGGTGCCCATGCCTGACGAAATAGGCGCTCCGTTCATTTCAAGATGGAAAACGCAGGTTGCGATTGGGCCTGTGATGGCCGAGGTAAGAGTAGGGGCAATCCAGATTCGAGGGTTTTTGATTATATTTCCCATTTGAAGCATTGACGTGCCGATGCCCTGCGAGACGAGGCCGCCCCAGCTGTTTTCTTTGAAAGACATTACTGCAAAGCCGACCATTTGAGCGCAGCAGCCAGCAACGGCGGCACCGCCGGCAAGACCGGTAAGACCAAGTGCGGCGCAAATTGCAGCAGACGAGATAGGAAGTGTGAGTGCAACGCCGACAACTACCGAGACGATGACTCCCATAAGGAAAGGTCTAAGCTCTGTAGCCCACATGATTATTGTTCCGACCTTCATAGCGGCTGCTCCGAGTGCTGGAGCCCACCAAGCCGAAAGCCCAACGCCGACAGCTATCGTTACAAGTGGCGTCACAAGAAGGTCGATTTTTGTTTCGCCTGCGACCATTTTGCCGACCTCCGCCGCGATGATCGCTACAAATAATACAGCAAGTGGCCCGCCTGCTCCGCCGAGCCCATTGGCCGCAAAGCCCACAGGCACAAGCGAGAAAAGAACCATTGGAGGGCATTTGAGCGCATAGCCGATAGCTACAGCCATTGCGGGGCCGACCATGGCCATGCAAAGTCCACCAACCGTATAGTCGACGCCGGAAATTGTAGCCACAGGAGTTGTAAGCCAGCTTACGTGGAACTGCGTTCCGATTGTGTTGATGATTGTTCCGACAAGCAGCGAGCAGAAGAGTCCCTGCGCCATTGCGCTTAGCGCATCAATTCCGTAGCGCTTTGCGGAAATCTCGATGTTCTTTCTCTTGAGGAAGCTCTTGAAGCCGCCGCCCTTGCGGTTTGCCTTTGCACCTTTTGCCTCGTTCATATCTTTCGCACCTTTCGTATCTTTCGTATTTACAGTTTCAGTCCTGCAACTTCTCCCTGATTGCATCCGCCGCCGCGCAGGCCGAGGACCAGCAGAATTGCAGATTATAGCCGCCCGTATTTCCGTCGACATCGAGGACCTCGCCGATTGCATATATGCCAGGATGCGCCTTAAGTTCCATGGTTCTGAGGTCAACGCAAGAGAGCTTGATGCCTCCGCTTGTGACCATTCCGCCTGGCTCGCAGCCCTCTACTATAAAAGTATCTGCCACAAGAAGTGACGCGAGCTTCTTCGTCGAAATGAAGCCTTTGTCGGTCATGGCACGATTGGCGATAAGACGGTAGAGACGCTTAGGCAACTTGCCCTCCGCATCTCCGATAGGATCCGCCGAACCCGGAAGCCAGTTAATCCTCAGCTGCTCGCCTTTATCTGCATACCTTGAAATATTCAATACGACAGGTCCGGACAGATTCTTGTGAGTGAGAAGTATGTCGCCTTTCTGCCTGTGAGAATTCTTGCCTGTTCCAATGCACAGCTCGACATCGGAAACGGATATGCCGGAGAGCTCTCCGTAAGGATAATCCATTACATTGATCGGAGCGAGTGCCGAGCGAGGCTCTGTGAATTCAAGCCCAAGCTCTTCTCTAAGAAAAGGATAGAGGGATCCGTCGGAGCCGCTCGCAGGATAAGTTATGCCACCGCAGGCGATTATTATGTTGTCGCTAAGTTTTTTGAGTCTT
>CAVIGM010000011.1:9674-14470 GCA_963642455.1 Anaerovoracaceae bacterium
AATCTGTACTTATCGTCCAGCCGTTATCTGACGCTTTCTTAAGGAGCAGATTGAGAACATCCTCGGCCTTCATGGAAGCAGGATGGACAAGTTCTTTCTCATCCTCCACAAGCTCAAGCCCATTAGCATGGAAGAAATCCATCATCGAAATATTGCTGTGCTTGTATAGACAACTCCTAATCTTCTTGCCGTTGTCGCCATAGCAATTAACGAAATCCTTGATGGAACCGCCATGTGTAATATTGCATCGGCCACCACCAGAAAGAAGAAGCTTGCGACCTGGCAGGCTTCCTTTTTCTACAATAAGGCCATGCGCGACTTTGAGATTAGCTGCGCACATCAGCCCAGATGCTCCGGCACCGATGATTATTGCATTGTATTTCTTGCCGTTATTTCTTTCAATCATGTTTCGATTATAGCATAAGACCATAAGACGACAAATTTATGGCGGCAAGAAATTATCGCGAAATTCACAAAAATTCACACATTCTGAGTTGAAATGCGTTACAATAGATTGGGTTTTTGCGTGACGGCACGCAAAGGCGCGCGGACATACACATATACAGATTACATATACACATATATATAGTAGGAGGACAAATGGATTTTCACATAAGCGGAATGGGATGCGCCGCATGTGCGGCAAGCGTTGAGGCGGCAACAAGAGCAGTACCGGGTGTAGAGGACTGCGCAGTTAGCCTGCTTACAAATTCCATGTCTGTTACAGGACCTGCAAAAAGTGAAGATATCATTGCGGCAGTTGAAGCGGCAGGCTATGGAGCAAGGCTTAAGAAGGAGGGCGAGATTGGAGCAGAAGAGCTTCTGCAGGACACCGAGACACCTAAGCTTCGCAAGCGCCTTATAGAATCTCTAATTGTCCTTGCCGTTTTGATGAGCATTTCCATGGGCCACATTCTTGACGGAATGACGGGCGGCTTGGTTCAGCTTGCGCTCTGCACCCTCGTGATGCTGATTAACAGGAATTTTTTCATAAGCGGCTGGAAGGGCATACGTCACAAAAGCCCGAACATGGACACCCTCGTAGCCATGGGTTCCTTCGTGTCTTACATCTGGAGCATTTATATGCTTTTCTCGGAAGGGACGACGCAGCACCTTTATTTCGAGACCTCGGCAATGATTCTCACTCTTATCACCGTGGGCAAAACGCTTGAGTCGATGGCAAAGGGGCGAACGACGGACGCGCTTAAGGCACTTGTCAATCTCACGCCTGAGACGGCGATTATCATAGAGGACGATGAAGAGGAAGAGATTCCTGTCAAAAGAATGTCGGCAGGAGTTGTTTTCGTGGTAAAACCAGGGGGCAAAATCCCAGTAGACGGTGTCATTCTCGAGGGCACGACGAGTGTCGATGAGTCGATGCTCACAGGAGAGAGCATACCTGTGGACAAGGGCCCAGGGGATACTGTCTGTGCGGCGACGATTAACAGACAAGGATATTTCACAGCGAGGGCGACAAAGGTCGGGCAGGACACAAGTCTTGCGCAAATTATCCAGCTTGTAAGCAACGCGGCGGCGACCAAGGCACCTATTGCGAGAACTGCGGATAGGGTTGCGGCGATTTTTGTACCAGCGGTGCTGATTATTGCCTTGCTTGTTACGGTGATCTGGCTGCTTCTTGGCTATGGCCTTGAGACAGCGCTGATTAGAGGCGTGGCTGTTCTTGTTATCAGCTGCCCTTGCGCACTTGGACTTGCGACGCCCGTTGCGATTATGGTCGGAAACGGCATAGGAGCGAGAAAAGGCATACTCTTCAAGACCGCGGCGGCGCTCGAGCAGATGGGAAATATCGACATCATTGCGCTCGACAAGACCGGCACTATCACAAAGGGCAGACCTGTCGTTACAGATATTGTTCCTGCAATCGGCACCTCTAAGGACGAGCTGATAGATTATGCGGCGGCGCTTGAGGGAAGGAGCGAGCATCCTCTTGCAAATGCGGTTGCTGCATTGACAACAAATACAAATATAAGGCTTTCGGATTTCGAGGCTGTTCCGGGCAAAGGAATTAAGGCTTTTGTAACAGAAGGAAGCAAAGCTCTGCTTCTTGCGGGAGGCAAGCTTGAATTCATAAGAGAATGTTGCGGCGAGGAACTTGCAAGGCTCGAGGCCAAGTCGGAAGAGCTGACCCTGCAGGGAAAGACCGTGATGTTTTTCTCGAAAGGAAATAGATGCCTTGGAATAATTGCAGTCGCTGACGAGATTAAGGAAGACAGCGTCAAGGCGATAGCCGCACTCAAGGCTATGGGCAAGAAGCTTGTCATGCTCACTGGCGACAATTCTCGTGTCGCTTCTCATATAGCGGAGTTATCGGGCGTCGATGATTATATTTCGGATATTAAGCCTGATGGAAAAGCGATGGCGGTATCGGAGCTTAAGAAGCAAGGCCGCGTGGCTATGGTCGGAGACGGCATCAATGATGCGCCGGCGCTTACGATTGCGGATCTTGGTGTTGCTATCGGAGCGGGCACGGATGTTGCGATAGATGCCGCGGATGTTGTTCTTGAGGGAAGCAGCATATCCGATCTTGTAACGGCTTGCAGGATAGGCAACAAGACGCTTAGGGTAATTAAGCAGAATCTTTTCTGGGCGTTTTTCTATAATGCGCTTCTGATTCCGCTCGCGGCGGGAGCCTTCACGGCGCTTCTGTCGGGATGGACAATGTCGCCTATGCTTGCAGCGGCGGCTATGAGTATTTCGAGTTTCACGGTATGCATGAATGCGCTGAGGCTCAATATTCTGAAATATGATTAGGGAATAAACATTAAAAGATAAGGAAACGAATATCAGATGAGAGACAAGACAGGAATCATCGAATCTTTAATAGAGAAAAGGCGCGAGCAAGAAGAAATCATAGCAAAGCAGCTTGCCGCAGGCGAAGAGCAAAAGCGCGAGCAGGAGGAAGTTCTCGCTAAACAGCTCGCCGCAGAAGAAGAGCAAAGGCGCGAGCGCGAGGCTAATCTTAAGCTCCTGAAGGACGAGGAGAAGGCTATCAGAAGCAAGGATGCCGAGCTTTATGACAGCTTAAGATGTGATTTTCTTGGAAAAGAGACATTCCCTAAGCATCCGCTAAAGGAGTATACGCAAACAGTAGTCAAGGAGAGCATAGCTCAAGAAGCAAATTCGAAAGAAGCCAATTTGCAAGAAGCCAAGATCAATGAGCCGACACTCAAGGAACTTCTGAAGGGAGCATCTTTGTGGTTTGTGATTTTTGGAGGAATAATAAGCTTGGCGGGCCTTCAGACTCTCATCGTTCAGCTGATTGAGGGCGGCGTGCGAAATGGCTTCGTATGGGTGATGCTCGGACTTGGAGTCCTGCTTCTTGCGGTAGGAATAGCACACGCATGGAGAGAAAGACAACTCATTATTGGGCTTAGCAAGCAGGCACCAACAACCGAAGAAGTCACTGAGACTGAGGTGGTGGTTAACGAGAATTACCAAGCAGAATACGAGGCTTACAAGAATGAAGTCTTTGCCCTTTATAAGGAGAACCTGAGAAGGCAGGGCGAACTTAAGAAACAGGAAGCGAGCGCCGCTGCCACTGGCACCGCCGCGACCGGCACCGACACGGCCACAGACACAACCAGCGACAACGAGATTGTGTCCGAGGCAAAGGCGATGATCGAAAGGATAGACAACATCCTTTACCCGGGACTTTTACCAACAGCAAATCCAGGTTGGGACAGCAAGGACCTTGAGAAAATCTTGAAGACGGTCAAATCCGGCAAGCTCGATGATTTCGAGAGTGCCTGCATGTTCTATATTAAATATCAGAATCAGCACCCACGAACTTAAGTTAGAAAAAGAGCAAGAATCAGAATCGGAAT
This sequence comes from Anaerovoracaceae bacterium, assembly GCA_963642455.1. Classification (GTDB taxonomy): domain Bacteria; phylum Bacillota; class Clostridia; order Peptostreptococcales; family Anaerovoracaceae; genus Crickella. The sequence continues at coordinate 13,520 of CAVIGM010000011.1, forward strand.
TGAAACCAGAATTCAAATTCGTTCAGGAACCGAAATTCGAACAAGAGCAAGAATCAGAATAAGCGAATAAGAAGTGAATTAGACATGAAAGAAATTGCAAAGAAAGAAAACAATATCAAGAGCCTTATCATTGTCGGCGCGGCTATGCTATTTGCGATAGCCGTCATCTTCAACTGCTGCAAGACCTATGCGAGCGCAGGACTTGACGAGAAGGAAATGAAGCAGAACAAGGCCACTGTGAAAGAGCTTCAGACCGCTGTTGTAGCGGATGTCGAGGCGGCGGTTGCGGCGCTTGATAAGGCAAATGAAGTCGATGCGAGTGCGAGCCAGAGAATAAGATACCAGAGAATGTTCAGCTCGAGCGTAATCTTGGGCGACTCCGTGACCGAGGGACTTACGGTATATAACTGGCTTACCGAGGCAACTGTTTTTGCACAGGTCGGCGGCTCGGTCGTTTACGGAGAAGAGACCTTCCAGAAAGCGGCTTCAACCTATCCTAAATATGCGTTCTTCGCCTTCGGCATGAACGATATGGGAAATTACAGTGGCGATGCTGCGGGCTTCATAGAGAAATACAACAAGCTGCTTCAGGATTTCTTGAAGACGTCTCCGAAGACAAGAATTCTTGTTAATTCAATCAGCACCCCTACCGCGGATGCAATCAAGGATAATTCCTCAATCGCTCCTTATAACGAGTTCAACGAAGCTATCAAGCAGATGTGCAAGGACAACAATTACACCTATATTGACATAGCGGATATTCTTCCGTCGAATCCGGAGCTGTATGCCGGCGATGGAATCCATGCGGACCCAAGCTATTATCCTATTTGGATGGATAGAATGATTGAAGCGGCGGGAATGTAAGCGCAGGCCTGCATGGGCAAATTCAGAAATTATTACTAAGGGTTAAATAAGAAAAGAATGAAAGAAGAAATTCAGGAAAAATCAAAA
>CAVIGM010000011.1:14603-29095 GCA_963642455.1 Anaerovoracaceae bacterium
TAGGCGCGCTACTTATGAAGCTTGTTTTCATCGCGATACTGGCGGCCTTCCTTGTATTCGTTTACTCGCGAGCAAGCGCTAAGGATGTCAATCTGGAAGATGTGGAAGCACAGCTTATCGGAACAACCGACATAGCAACACTCATGACCGAGTCGAGCGACAGAGACCTGATGCAATTCATGGGACTTGACGCGACAAGCTACGAGCAGGTGATATATTACCGGAATACCACAGCTCTTGCCGTAGAAGAGCTCTTGATTGTCAAGGCGAAGGACGAGAGCCAGCTCAGCGGCGTTGAGGATGCTGTAAATTCAAGAATTAAATCACAGATTAAGGCCTATGACAGCTATGGGCCAGCGCAGGTTAAGCAGTTGAAGAATGCGCTTCTGCTCAAGAAGGGCAACTATTATTTCTATTGCACCGGCGATAATGCAAATAAATATGAGGAGGTGCTTTTGAATGCTGTTCAGTAGTATTTTCTTCATATTCATGTTCCTGCCAATTACGGCAGGCGTATATTTTCTGATACCTAAGAAAAGACTCGACCTAAGGAACCTCTGGCTCCTGCTGGTCAGCCTGATTTTCTATAGCTGGGGAGAGCCCGTATATGTTTTTCTCATGATATACAGCGCACTCTTCAACTGGTTCATGGCGATTCAGATAAATAACGAGAAGATGCGAGGCGGAAGCGGCAAGCGCAATATGATTTTCACGCTGATAATCAACCTTTTCATCCTCGGCTTCTTCAAATATTGGAGCTTCCTTCTTAATACAATCAACGACATTACGGGGCTCGACATCAAATATACCGCACTGGCGCTTCCTATCGGAATTTCGTTCTATACCTTCCAGGGACTGTCGTATATTTTCGATGTATATCGCGGAAATGTTGCGGTTCAGAGGAATCCTCTTAAGGTGGCGCTCTACCTTGCGCTCTTCCCACAGCTTATTGCGGGACCTATCGTAAATTATAAGGATATCGAGGATCAGCTCGACGAGAGAAGCTGCAGCTGGGAGAGATTCGGCAAAGGCGCGGAGCGTTTCATGCTCGGTCTTGGCAAGAAGATAATACTTGCGAACAATCTCGGAGCCCTCTTTGATACCGTCTGTGCTCTGCCGGATTCGAAGATGTCCCTGCTTACGGCTTGGATTGGCATACTTGGCTACACCTTCCAGATATATTTCGATTTCTCGGGATATTCGGATATGGCGATAGGCCTCGGCCACATGTTCGGCTTCGAATTCAAGGAGAACTTCAATTATCCATATATTGCAAAAACAATCACGGACTTCTGGAGGAGATGGCATATCTCGCTCAGCACCTGGTTCCGCGACTATGTATATATTCCGCTCGGCGGCAACCGCTGCAGCAAGGCAAGACATATACTCAATCTTCTGATTGTATGGTCGCTGACGGGCCTGTGGCATGGAGCGAACTGGAATTTTGTAGCCTGGGGTACGTATTTCGGCATAATTCTCATTCTCGAGAAATACCTAATCGGCAAATACATAGAGAAGTGGCCGTCGATATTCCAGCACCTTTACACGATGCTGATAGTAATCATAAGCTGGGTGTTCTTCAGCATTACAGATACAGGCAAAATGTTCCACTACCTTGCGATGATGTTCGGCGTAGGCGGAGTGGATCTTGTAAATACAACAGCCTTCTATTATCTGAAGAGCAATATAATTCTCCTGATTGCGGCCGCGGTAATAAGCACACCTGCACCGCTTGCGGAGCTCGAAAGGATTAAGAAGAGCTTCCCGAAGATCGGATTGATTGCTGTGATATGCATTTTCTTCCTCGCAGTATCATATCTTGTATTCGGCTCGTATAATCCATTCTTGTATTTCAGATTTTAATAGGAATTTATCATAAGCAGAAGAAAGAAAATGAAAGAAAAAGAAGCTAATAACAAAGCGAAAACAAATACAAATACAAAGGCTGATGCCGAGGCGAAGTCAAAGCCAAGGACAAATGCGAAGTCGAAGCCAAAGGCCGACGCCGAGGCGAAGTCAAAGCCAAGGACAAATGCGAAGTCGAAGCCAAAGACCGATGCCGAGGCGAAGTCTAAGCCAAGGACAAATGCCAAGTCGAAGCCAAAGACCGATACAGAGGCAAAGTCAAAGCCAAAGACCGCAGCCGAAGCGAATTCGAAGGCCAACTACAGCATTGTCATGGGCATTTGCTTTGCGGCAATTCTTGCCTTTTTCTTCATCGCGAACGTCCTTGTTCCCGACAAAGATTTTTCTGAGCAAGAGAACCGCTCTTTGCAGACCTTCCCCGATTTTTCAATCGGAGAATATACGAGCGGACGCTTCGAAAGCAAGCTCGAGAACTACGCGAACGACCAGTTCATCGCAAGAAATGCTTTTATAAAGCTCAAGACGGCAAGCTCGGTTAGCGCAGGTTCGGTATATTCAAATGGAGTATGGAAAGGCAAAGGCGGCTACCTGATAGAAGACGCCGTGGACCCATCGAAGGAATTGATCGAGAAAGACATCGCTGCAATTTCCGCATTCAAGGCTAAGCACGCTAATATCCCTATGAGAATGCTGCTTGCACCTACCGCCGTGAACGTGTACGCCGACAAGCTGCCGATATTTGCGCAGCCTGCCGACCAGAACAAATACATGGATGAACTTTTTGCAGGCATAAGCGAAGCGGGAGTGCAGGTCGTTGATGTAAGAGAGACCTTCGAGGCGGAGAAAGACAAGACTCAGCTGTATTACAGAACGGACCACCACTGGACAAGCGAGGGCGCTGGCATTGCCTTCAATAAACTCGCCGCAGATATAGGCCTTGGGCAGAAATCGTATAAGCTCTACGAGGTTAAGGATGATTTCATAGGTTCGCTTGCGTCAAAGAGCGGCTTCGTGGGTGGCAAGGCGGATGTCATGAAACTGACGATGCCTGAGAACGGCCTCAAATCCGCAATCTATTACTACGATACGCAGGAGAAGACGACTGCCTTTTACAAGCTGAAGAATTTGAACAAAAAAGATGCCTATACTGTATTCGGCGGAAACAATCATCCGCTGTATACAATAAAGACACCAACATCTGAGAATAGAAGATTGCTGCTGATAAAGGATTCCTATGCAAACAGCATGATTCCATACCTTGCGCAGCATTATAGAGAAATCGTGGTTGTTGACCCAAGATACTATTACGACGACCTTGAGGATTTGATTCTGTCGGAGCAGGTGAACGAGGTTCTGTTCCTTTATAACGCAAATACCTTCTTCGGTGATGAATCGCTCGCTCTCATGCTAAGCGAGGCTTAAGCTTCCTGGGATTTGAGCTTGTCGAGCACGGACTTGTAGCCGCCCGGGCCGAATTGCAGACATTTGTTAACTCTGCTGATTGTCGCCGAGCTACAACCTGTGCGCTGGCTGATTTCGTTGAAGACCATGCCCTCGCTCAGAAGCTTGGCAACCTGAAGCCTTGAGGATATGTCGAGAAGCTCCTTGATTGTGCATATATCATCGAAGAAAGCGGCACATTCCTCCTCGGTTTCGAGCGAAATGACGGCTTGATATAATTCCTTTATATTTGACTTATCTGTATCTGTAAGCATTTCGAACTCCTTTCGAATTTCTGATACTGATTAGCTGATAACTAAGTTTTGGCTGACAAGCCGCTAAGCTATCATGGCTAAGTTGCTAATAGCTAAGCGAAATGCGATGCTATTTAGCACGCTAATATTATAGCATAATAAAGTGCGATATTAAATGAGCAAACGAAACAAAGAAAGATACGCAGACAATAATAGAAAAGAGAACAAGCACGGGCTCCTTGCGGCGGTGCTTGGGATAATGGCGTCAATCTGCATTTGCTTTGTAATTCTTGTTTCGGTAGCCGAGCTGCTGCTCTATCCGCTTGGAAGAATGTGGTTCAGCAGGGAGTTCGACAAATACAGCGTTCTTGAGAATTTGAGAATGGAAATGTCAATAGACGAGGCCCTCGATGTGGCTGAGGATATGATGGCTTATCTTCACGGGAGAAAATCCGCGCCGGGCGATTTTTTCTCCGAGCGCGAGGTGAAGCATCTTTCGGACTGCAGGGAGATTGCAGATGATTTGTTCCGCTTTCGCAAGTTGGCGCTTCTTGCGATTGTTGTGCTTTATGTTCTAATAAAAGCGCTTCGCCGTCGTGCGGCGAAGCGGACTATCGCAAATACTTATGCGCTGACATCGATACTTTCCTTTGCGGGGATTGGCTATCTGTGGTACAGAGCCGATTCGAACTTCCAAGACCTATTCGAGAAATTCCACCTGCTCTTTTTCGATAATGATTTATATATCTTAGATCCTGCCGAAGACAATTTGATTAACCTGCTTCCGCAGGGCTTCTTCTCGGATACGGCCATGGCAATTGCCTTGCTATATATAGCGGCAAGCGTAATTCTTCTATGTCTTGTAAGAAAGCACTAAGCCTTATATTCGAAGCAATCCATATATCTTAGCTTGAATAAATTCTTCTCGTGAAGCATATCTATGCGTGCCTTCGTAGCGGGATCGTCGATTTCGCCCGTTCTGATATAGCGGTCGAGTACCTCGTAGGTGAAGCCGAGCTTTTCCTCATCGGACATACCGCTAAGCCCATCTGTAGGAACTTTCTCAATTAGAGCGGCAGGAACGCCAAGTTCTCTTCCGATTGCGCGAATTTCGGCAGTCGTGAAACACGACATAGGGCTCATATCGCCAACCGAATCTCCGTATCTTGTCGAATATCCGACCCAATCCTCAGACATATTGCAGGTGTTGATAACTCTTCCGTTGCGGGACTGACCAACCGCATATAGCGTTGACATTCTGAGCCTTGGCGCAAGATTGATAATCGAATCCTTGCTAAGTTCAATTCCGGCAGCCTCAATCTGGCTGGTAAGACCGGAGAAAGCATCCGCAATATTTACTACATAATGCTCGATTCCAAGGTGGTCGATGAGAAGCATCGCCATATCGAAATCATTCTGTTCCCCGTTAGGCATAAGAACTCCGATTACCCTGTCCTTGCCAAGAGCCTCGGTGCAAAGTGCGGCCGCAATCGAGCTATCCTTTCCACCAGAAATTCCGATTATAGCATTACAACCTGGGCCGTTTTTCTCAAACCATGCTCTTATCCATTCAACAGTTGCCTTGGTTGCGCGAGCAGCATCAAAATCCATTCAAATTCCTCCTTTATATCTCGGTTTAATATATTATACCGAACGTTAGTAACAGAAAAATTGTAACACAGACAACAATTTTTCTTCAATATGATATACTAATACGTACATGAATGTGCAATACGTTTCGTGAAGAAGGGAGAAATATGAGATATAGAATTAGAGACTTCAAGGAAGGCGATAGATTCTCGGAATGCTTCGTGGTTAAATCCGCAGATATAAGACCGGGAAAGACAGGAAAGCACTACCTTAGCATTGAGCTTTCGGACGCAAGCGGTCAGATAAATGGCAAGAAGTGGGATCTCTTTGAGAAAGAGAGGCTTTTCCTCGAGAGCCTAAAGCCGGGCGATCTTGTAAAAGCCGAGGGCAAGATTACAGAATTCAACGGATCTCTGCAGCTGAATATCGAGAAGCTCTTGGCCGTTGCACCTGGCGAAGATCTCGACAGAGCCGAGCTGTATAAGGCGGCACCTGAGGATTCGAAATCTATGTATAATTATATAGTCGAGAAGCTTGCTGCCATTGAAGACGAGGAGCTTCGCAAGCTAAGCCTTTCCTTCTACGAAGAGAACAAGGAACGGCTCATGTATTATCCTGCGGCGATGCGAAATCACCATGCGGAATACGGCGGACTTCTTTATCATGTCAAGAGAATGATGATGGCAGGTGAGAGGCTTTGCGAGGTATATACCAATCTCAACAAAGACCTCCTGCTTGCGGGCGTTGCCCTCCACGACATCGAGAAGCTCAACGAAATAATTTCCGATGAGAATGGTGTGTCGCCGGGATATACCGCAGAAGGGCAATTGCTCGGACACCTTGTCATGGGCGCGATAGTAATTGCCGACAGATGCAAGGAGCTTGGTATTAGTGAGGAAAAAGCGATGATGCTTGAGCATATGTCGCTGTCTCATCATTATGAGCCGGATTTTGGCAGCCCTAAGAGGCCGATGTTCCCTGAGGCGGAGATGCTCCATTACCTTGATATAATGGACGCGAAGATGTACGACTTCAAGGACTACCTCGATGGCGTCGAAGAAGGAGAATTCACGGACAGAATTTTTACACTCGACAGCCGCAGGCTCTACAAGAGGACCTTCTAAGAAACACAAATAGAAATACATACACATATACAATTACATAAAAGGTAAATGCAGGTAGAAGGAACAATAAGCAGAATTATCTTTAATAATGAATCTAACGGCTATACCGTTGCCATCTTCGTGACCGAGGACCACGCGATAAGGATAACCGGCCACCTCAACGAGACGAAGATAGGAGCAAGATATCGTCTTGAGGGCAATTTTGTTATGCATAGGAAATACGGAGAGCAGTTTGCCTTCACATATTGCGAGGAAGCCCTGCCGAAGGGAGAGCAGGCCATCAAAGATTTCCTTGCGAGCGGAGCGATTAGAGGCATAGGCCCTAAGCTTGCCGAGCTAATAGTGGAACAATTCGGAGAGGATTCCCTCACTGTTATTGAGGAGCAGCCCGAGAAGCTTCTTTCGATCCGAGGGATAGGAAAGAAAAGTCTCGAGACAATCACAGAGTCCTTCGCCGAATCTCGTGCTTTTGCAAGAGCCTCGCTTGAGCTACAGAACTTAGGACTTACCATGGCCGATACCGTAAGGCTTTATAAGGCATACGGAAGCGAGTCTGTAACGATGGTTAAGGATAATCCATATTTCCTTTCCGAATATGTACGCGGCTTCGATTTCCGTAGAGCCGATGAGATTGCAAGAAAAATCGGATTCGATGAGGATGATGAGATAAGGCTGAGAAGCGCGGTCAAATACGTATTGTCGAATTGGGCATTTAGCGGCAGCACGCTTATGCCCGAGGAAATATTGATTGACAATATGATAAAGCTTGCTGATACAACAACGGAAAGGGCCAAAGACATCATTCAGAAGATGGCGCTCAGAAGAGAGATAGTAACAGACACTATCGATGGTCTGAGGGCAATCTATCTATATGATTATTATCAACAGGAGCAGTGGATTGCATACAATCTCAAAAGGCTTAAGACAGAGGAGAACCTGCCAATTCCCGCAAGGCTCGACAACCTCATAGCAGAAGCGGAGGCCAAGCTGTCCGAGGAGACGGGCGGCGAAATTAGCCTAAGCGAGAACCAGAGAAATGCTGTTAAGACGGCGCTCATCGAGAATGTATCGATTATTACCGGAGGCCCCGGCACAGGCAAGACGACTATCATCAACGTTATCGTCAAGATTCTTGAGAGGCTTGAAATACCTACCGCCCTTGCAGCGCCAACGGGAAGAGCCGCCAAGAGAATGGAGGAGGCAAGCGGCAAGCCCGCAAGGACTATCCACAGGCTGCTCGAATGCACTTACTTGGAATCTACTGAGGAGCTGAGCTTCGGGCGTGGAAAGGACGAGCCTCTTGACGAGAAGGCCATTATCATCGACGAGGCATCCATGATAGATACATACCTGATGGATAAGCTGCTTCAGGCAATTCAAAGCGGAGCTAAGCTGATTCTTACAGGCGATGCGGACCAGCTTCCGTCGGTAGGAGCCGGAAATGTTCTTAGGGATATTATCAAAAGCGACTATGTCAAAACCATCAGGCTCAAGGAGGTCTTCCGTCAGGCGAGCGACTCTCTCATCGTCACCAACGCGCATCTGATTAACGAGGGGGAATACCCTATAAGTCGCGAAGGGGAGCAGGACTTTTATATTATGTCCGTGAATGGCGAGGAAGAAATTGCCCAGACGATAAAGGGCCTAATAGAGAAAAGGCTGCCGGACTATTTCGATTTCATAGAACAGCCAAGCGACATTCAGGTGCTGACGCCGACCAAGAAAGGTCAGCTCGGCACGCAGGCGCTTAACACTTTGCTTCAGGATGTAATAAATCCCGCGGATTCATCCAAAGAGGAGCTCAAGCTCGGAAGTAAGGTCTTCCGCGTGGGCGACAAGGTGATGCAGTTTCGAAACGACTATTGTGCGGAGTGGAAGAATGCGAATACCTTCGAGGACGGCAAAGGAATTTTCAATGGCGATATAGGAATAATCGAGAGCATCGACAAAGATACCAAGTCGATGATTGTGCATTCAGATGACAGGCTTATTAAATACGAGGGCGAGATGCTCGAGGATCTTGAGCTTGCTTACGCAATTACCGTTCATAAGAGCCAAGGAAATGAATTTCCAGTAGTGATAATTCCGATATGGAATTTCCCATATATGCTTATGACTCGCAATCTGCTATATACTGCGATAACCCGAGGGAAGAGCCTTGTGGTTCTTGTCGGGAGCAAGATCAAATTGCAGCAAATGATTGACAATAATCGTATCGACGAAAGATATACAGGCCTTAGACATACTCTTGAGAATATGGGCATTTAGCTCGAAGCTGTTCATATAAGACTCAAGAAATTGTCAAGGAATGTCCCGGGAGTTGAAAGGGGATTCGCATTGAAAATTTCTTGATTGCGGGCCTGTTAAATAATTGACAGTGGCATTTCGGTGTGATATATATGAATTATCGTTATTTACGAAGAAATAAAGGAGATGAAATATGAAGACTATAAAGAAAAGCGCGCTTTTACTGATGATGTTGCTTATGGTTGCTGCACTCTCGGCTTGCAGCTTATTCAATAATCAGGAAGTTAAAGAAGAGAAGGCAGAAGTTGAATCCACATATCAGGGTGTTCTTGATGCAACAGGCATCGACCTTCCTGCACCTGAAGGAGCAGTTGAGGCTGAGTACAGCTATTACAATCTTGACCCTATGATGGCAGAAATGGATTTCGAGCTGAACGGTGCTGATTATACACTCAGAGTTCAGAGCACAACACTCACAAGCCTTGCTTTCTCACCTGATGATCAGATAGACGCAGACGTACTGAGAGAGAAATACGGCGACATCTCTGGCGAGTATTATAAGTGGGATGCATTTGCTTCTGTTGTAGTAAAAGACTGCGAAGGATATTATGCAGTTAACAACAAGCACTGCGCAATCATCAACTGGCTTGATGCATCAACAGGTTATATGTACTCACTCTGCTATGATGAAGAGAATGCAGTACAGGATGTAATGATGCAGATTGCTGACCTTGTATTCGAAGGAACAAGACAGGCAGCTTAATCGAGTCAAATCAAATCGAATCAAATTAAAACGCAATTAACAAAGCAAAAAACAGCCCGCAAAGGCTGTTTTTTGCTTGCTGAATCAGTCGACCTGGTCTTTGACCCCACACTCGCCTTGACCCGCTTTGCGGAGGACTTACTTCTAAACTACGCCATGATCACTGCCGCCTCTTGCGACAGCTTACGTGGATCCCTTTGCCCGTAGCTGGCTTGGACTTTCAACCACGAACCTAATTCAGCATCGAAATTGTAACACAATAATGTTAATCACGAAACAATAAGATTAATTTCAATCTCAAGAATCAAATCCTTTGACGACATCCGCACCCGCAGCAAAACTCGCGATATCTACGCTCGCTGCCCCGTGTTCAAGCAAGAGTTTTGCAACCTCGTCGCAGCTTGCGCCTGTCGTATAAATATCATCGACAAGAAGCACCCTGGCGCCACGGACATAAGCTTCGCAATTTTGCCTGAAGGCGAAAGCCCCTTTAATCTCAAGGCGTCTTTGCTCGGGCGAAAGCCCTCTTAGAGCGACAGTCTCCCTGGTTCTTTGCAGAATATCTCCGTGATATTCAATCAAAGAGTGCTTCGCGACAGCTCTTGCGATTAGCTCCGCTTGGTTATAGCCTCTTGCCATTTTCTTTGCTTCATACATAGGTATGGGAACAATCAAATCATATTCCTCGCGCAGCTTGTCGCCCTGCAATTCGCGGCTTAATTTGTCGTAAATCATCTCGCCTAAGCTAAGGGCAATATCCGTGCGGGCGTGGTATTTGAGGGCGAATACAAGCGAGCGCTCGAAGGAACCATATTCGGTGACCGTATATCCTTTCCTGAAGAAATGAGAGTGCTCGCGACAGCTGAAGCAGGTGTCCATCGGGTTAGACGGAGAAAGAGGCTTGCCGCATTTCTTGCAGCAAGGACCTATAGACCACTTGATACCGGCCATGCAATCATTGCACAGCTTGTAGGGCCTGCTGTCGTCGATGAGCTTCGAACAGCAGATGCAATATAGGGAATCGGGATATATAAGATCAAGTATCGATTTAATCAGCATGTAACTATTATCGCACAGAATTAGCGACGAAACATTACACATCGAAAAGGGACTTTTTTGTATTTTTTCAGTACGCAGAAGGGCGAAGAAATACACGGATAACACACATTAAGCGAGCCTTGATGTGTTAAAATATAAGCACCAAAACTACAACATAAGGAGGGCTTGATTATGAAGATCCAACTAACAGCAAAGAACGCAAAGAGAAAGGACAAGCTTGAGGGATATATCGAGAAGAAGTTCGATAAGCTCAGCAAGTATTTTCAGGAAGATGTTACTGCAAATGTAGTAGTTTCTAAATTCAAAGACATGACCAAGATCGAGGCAACTATCAATGCTAAGCAGGCTGTTTTCAGAGCAGAGGCTGTGAACGAGAATGTTAACGAGGCAATTGATGAGGTCATCGACAGACTGCAGAGCCAGATGAGCAAGCTCAAGGGCAAGCTCGAGTCGAGATACAAGGAGAACAAGGCTATTAAGTTCGAGTTCGTTCCTGAGCCAGTTCTTGAGTTCGAGGATTCAGACGAGGAGATCGTTGTAAAAAGAAAGGTTTTCGAGTTGCAGCCAATGGTTGCCGAAGAGGCGGTTCTTCAGATGGAGATGCTCGGCCACGACTTCTTTGTATATCTGGATATGGAGACAGATTCGGTCAATGTTGTATATAAGAGAAAAGGCAATGCATACGGCCTTATCCAAACAATTAGATAGATTTAAAAGGGGCTTAAAGAGCCCCTTAATCCGCTAAATGGCGGAAATATAGACAAAGCAACGATACTTTGATATAATTGTTTGAAATTTTTTTTGCAAGCGCTTTTGCGATGCCTTTGCGATGCATTCGCGAACACTTTTGCAAACGCTTTTGCAAACGAGAAAGACTATATCATTTATCGTGGAGATGGATAATGAGAAACGAAAGAGATGACGATCTTAGCAACCTTTTCAACGAAATAGACAGCGTTGTCCAGGTGCCGGATTTCAGCTACGGAGGCGGCGGAACCACCCCTTCAGAAGAAGAGAAATTCGAAGAGCTTCTTGACGAGGCAAGAGATCGCGGCAAGAAGAAGAAATCCAAGAAATCGAAGAAGTCGAAGAAGGGCAAGCAGAATAATGTAGGCCCTGACGGCAGACCTAAGAAGAAGAAAAGCTGGAAGAACAGCAAATTCTACAAGTTCACAAGGGTATTCGCAATAATTTATCTTATAGCCTTAGTTGTCTTCGAGGTAGCACTTGTCGTAATGGACATGCTTCCAGGTAAGACCTTGGTTGCGCTTGTTCTTGTATTGGCGCTTTTGAGCATTGTAATTTTCTTGCAATTGTATTTCAAGAATGTCAAGCTCTGGGCTAAGATTTTTGCGACTGTCATGGGAACCGTGCTATTTGCCGTATATGCGGTAGGTTCAGCATATTGCTTCGGCACAATTTCCTTCCTTGGCAAAGTTACGAACGAAGACAATAAGAAGAGCGTTAAGGTAACGGAAGAACCTTTCAATATTCTTGTAACCGGAATTGATGTTACAGGAACCATTGACCAGGAAGGTCGTTCCGACGTAAATATGGTGCTGACGGTTAACCCTAAGACTGGAACCGTGCTTATCACTTCTATTCCAAGAGACTACGAGGTTCTTAACGGAGGCAGCTACGATAAGCTGACTCACACGGGCTTCTATGGCGTAGATAGAACCATAACAGCACTTGAGGATCTGTTCGATACGACTATGAATTATTATGTTCGAGTTAACTTCTCGACAGTAATAGAATTTGTAGATGCTATCGGAGGCGTTGATGTTGAATCGGAAGTAGCCTTTACACCGAGCGTTAATGCGATGGATGTAACAGGAGTTACCGACGAACTTAGGGGCTGGACTGTAACCGAGGGAACGAATCACCTTTCGGGTGCAAAGGCACTTGCTTTTGCCCGTGAACGTAAGGCCTTCAGCCTCGGCGATAATCAGCGTATAAGAAATCAACAGATCGTTATGCAGGCAATGATCGAGAAGGCTACAAGCAGCAAGACCATGCTTCTGAGCTATAACAAGATCGTAAGCACTCTTGACGATTATATGGAAATGAATATGTCAGCTGACGAGATTAGATCGCTTGTCAAGCTCCAGTTAATCAAGAACATTGATTGGGAGATTGATAAATACGCCGTTACAGGTCATGACGGACGTACAGCGAGCGACCTTTACATTATGAAGCAGGATGCCACAAGCGTATCTCATGCATCAGAGCTGATTGAGCAGGTTCTGAATGGCGAGAGCATTACAGACAGCCCATATCTCGAATAACACGAAGAAGCAACTTGCTTGAGTGTCATAGCTTAAGTAAGTTGCTTTCGGAATATAGCAAAATCGACTACGAAGTTGAAGCAAAGGAGGATGAATGATAGATAATATTATTAGCATATTATCAAGTATCACTATTACCGATATCTTAGATATCGTAGTGGTATCGTATCTGGCATATAAAATTCTGGCATTCATCCGAGAGACAAGGGCACACCTGCTCTTCCGCGGTATTGCTGTTCTCGTAGCCGTTTTCTTTCTGTCCGATATTCTCGACCTGCACCTTCTTAACTGGCTCCTCAAGAGCCTCGTGACAATGGGTCTGATTGCACTCATCGTAATTTTCCAGCCGGAATTAAGACGCGGCCTCGAGAAAGTCGGAAGAAGAGGCATTGTCCCTAATCAGTTCAAAGACCTTGATAAGGACGTTGCGATAGAGATTGTAGATCAGATTTGCGATGCGGTTGAGGAATTCTCCGAGAGCAGAACCGGAGCGCTGATTGCCATCGAGAGAAATACTATGCTTACGGAAATGATAGACACCGGCTGCGTGGTAGACTCGAATATTAGCACGAGACTGCTCGGGAACCTTTTCTATAAAGGTTCACCTTTGCATGATGGTGCAGTAATCATCAGAACAAATAGAATATTGGCGGCAAGTTGCGTGCTTCCGCTTACAGAAAGAACCAATGTCGGAAAGAATCTCGGCACAAGACATAGAGCTGCTCTTGGCCTAAGCGAGTGCTCGGATGCGCTGGTTATAGTTGTATCTGAGGAAAGTGGCACTATCTCTGTTGCGGAGAATGGCAACTTAGATAGATTCCTGGATATAAAGGCTCTGAAGAAGAAGCTTCTCGCAATATATATTCCGGAGGATAGCAGACCTCATGGAATCACTGCTAAGCTTGCCGAGAGCTTCGTAAGATTGGCAAATGGAGGGGCGACAGATGACAGAAAATAGAAGGCGCCCTCGGGTAAATAAATTGAATCTCGTAATTGCGGTCATCGTTTCCTTCGCGGCTTGGCTATACGTTGTATATAATATCTCGCCGACCATTGTAAAAACATACCGTGATGTTGCGGTCAACTATGTCGGAGAGGACGAGTTGGCAGAAAGAGGCCTTGGAACCGAGAACGCAGGTGTTGATGTGATTACACTTAAGCTTCGCATTAACAGAATGGACTTGCTCGATTTCTCAATAGATGACGTTAATGTAAGCGCAAATGTAGCGGGCCTTGATAGTGGCGAAGCGGATATTTCGATTGATGTATCAACGCCTGAGGGTGTGACCGTTGCAAGTGCGAGCCATACAAGGACCAGCGTGACGATTTCCTCAAGCAACAATAGAGACGTTCCAGTTACGGTTGCTTATACAAATGTTACGGACGATGCAAGAGAGCCTATCGCAAGCGACCTAAGTTATGAAGAGGTTAGTGTAATTGGGGCCGAATCGATGGTAGAAAAGGTAGCTTATGTTGCGGTATTAGTCAGCGAAGAGACAGCTTCGAAAGAGACGGGAACGGATTTTACCGGTATGCCTGTGGCCTTAGATAAGAATGGCCATATTGTTAAGCACATTGTTGTGCTTCCATCAGAAATCTCAGGTCACGCTAAGGCGGCAAGCACTAAGAAGGTTAAGCTCAAGCTCAGCGTAACAGATGATAGCAGCGATAGCCTCAGCAGAACGTACAAGGCACCATCGTATATATACATCAAAGGGCCGCTTTCGGATTTAAGCAATATTTCCGAGCTAAGCGCAAGCGTGGATATTAGCGGAACTACGGAATCACAGAACATGGAGCTTACATATAGCCTGCCAAGCGGCATAGTGCTTGCAAATAGATCGCTCGATACAGAGCTGAA
>CAVIGM010000011.1:29193-32604 GCA_963642455.1 Anaerovoracaceae bacterium
CGTGTACAAATTGCGAATCGGCTGCGAAATAATGCGAAATAATAAGTTAAAGGAGAACAGAATATGGGAAGACTGTTCGGAACAGATGGAGTAAGAGGAATAGCGAACAAGGAGCTCACGGCTTCCTTGGCTTACGATATAGGAAAAGCTGCGGCTTATGTTCTTAGTGACGAGAACAGAAGACCTATTTTTGTAATAGGAAGAGACACAAGAATATCTGGCGATATGCTCGAGAATGCGATAACTGCGGGAATTCTGTCCGTTGGCGGTAACGTAATTAAGCTCGGCGTTATCCCAACACCTGCCGTTGCTTATTTGGTTAAGCATTACGGAGCGGATGCAGGCGTTGTAATCTCGGCATCTCACAATTCTTTTGAATATAACGGAATTAAGATCTTCAACGGAGAGGGCTTCAAGCTTAACGACAGAACAGAAGAGAGAATTGAAGACATCATAATCGCACACGAATTCCCACATCCAGATATCATAGGTGAGCAGCTCGGAAGATGCGCAGTTGCAGATGACGCCCTTGACGTATATGTAAAATTCCTTCTTAGCACCTTCGATGGTCGCCTGGATGGAATCAAGATAGTCCTTGATACCGCTAACGGAGCGTCGTATCAGACGGCTCGCAGAGTGTATGAGTCGCTTGGCGCAGATGTTACGGTAATCGCAAATGACCCTGACGGAATCAATATCAACGATAAGTGCGGGTCTACCCATCCGGAGCAGCTTTGCAAGACCGTGGTTGAGGTAGGCGCAGATGTCGGCTTTGCCTACGATGGAGATGCAGACCGCCTGATTGTCGTTGACGAGAAAGGCCGCATTATTGATGGCGACAGAGTCCTTTGCATTTGCGGAAGGATGCTTAAGAACGAGGATAGACTGTTCGATAATCGAATTACGGCAACAGTGATGAGCAATATCGGACTTCATAAATATTTGGAGGAGCGAGACATCAGCGTTGATGTTACAAATGTAGGCGACAGATATGTGCTCGAGTCGATGCTCGAGACGGGCTCTGTTCTTGGCGGAGAGCAGTCTGGCCACATGATTTTCCTTGATTATACAACCACGGGCGACGGGGTTCTGTCCTCGCTTCAATTCATGAAGGCCTTCCTTGCATCTGGCAAGAAGCTAAGTGAGCTTCGTGACGAGATTAAAATATATCCTCAGGCACTTGTTAACGCAAGGATTAAGCCGGAATACAAGGCGGATGCGCTTAAGGATAAGGCGGTTAAGGCGAGAATTTCTGAGGTGCAAGACAAGGTTAAGGGAAGCGGAAGAGTGCTGATTAGGCCTTCCGGCACCGAGCCTCTCATAAGAGTAATGCTCGAAGGCGAGGACGTCGAGGAACTTAAGAATTTGGCAGATTACATCGCAGATTTAATCATAGAGAAATTCGGCGAATAATTATATAAGAAACGAAGATAGAAGGAGAACGAAGATATGTGCGGAATAGTAGGATTTGTCGGCAGCAGCGAGCCTCAAGATTTTGTTATCCAAGGACTCGAGAAGCTTGAATACAGAGGCTACGACTCGGCAGGAATTGCAGTAGTTGACAATGGCAAGATTAAGGTAAGAAAGGCCGTAGGCCCTATCGTTAATCTTAAGAAGCTGATTGGCGACGAAAGACTCGGCGGACATGCCGGAATCGGACATACAAGATGGGCCACACACGGAGGCGTAACAAAGGAGAACGCCCACCCTCATGTAAATATGGACGAGACACTTTCAATAGTTCACAACGGAACGATTGAGAACTATCTTGAACTCAAGCATCAGCTTGAATCAGAAGGTGTTAAATTCAGATCGGAGACCGACACCGAGGTAGCAGCAATGCTTATCTCTAAATACTATAACGAGCTTCACGATCTCAAGGCGGCTGTCGACAAGGCAGCATCGATTATGGAAGGAACTTTTGTAATCGTTGCAATCGCAGCAGATCAGCCAGATATGCTCGTAGCACACAGAAGAAACGCACCTCTTATTGCCGCAAAAGGCAAGGGCTTCAATTTCGTGGCTTCGGATTTCTGCGCAATTCTCAAGCATACTAAGGATGTATATCTCATCGAGAACGGCGACACAGTTGTTCTGACAGCAGACAAGATCGAGATTTACGATGATGCTAACAAGCCTGTTGAGAGAGAGCTTATGCATATCGGCTGGGATGTAAATGCCGCTGACAAGGGCGACTACGAACATTTCATGCTTAAGGAAATTCACGAGCAGCCAAAGGGCATCGAGGAGACTCTTTCGAGAAGCCTCACAGAAGATGGCCGCATCAAGCTGTACGGAATAGAGATGAGCGCTGAGCAGCTCAATTCATATAACAAGATTGTAATCGTAGCTTGCGGAACGGCTTATCATGCCGGACTTGTCGGACAATATATCATCGAGAAAATCGCAAGGATTCCTGTTGAGATAGATGTCGCATCAGAATTCAGATACAGAGATCCTTTTATCGACGAGAAAACTCTCTTCATCGGCATTAGCCAGTCGGGCGAGACAGCAGATACGCTCGAGGCTCTCAGAGAGGCAAAGAAGAAGGGCGCTCACGTTATTTCAATCGTAAATGTTGTTGGAAGCTCGGTAGCAAGAGAATCTGACGAAGTGTTCTACACATGGGCAGGTCCTGAGATTTCTGTAGCATCAACAAAGGCGTATACAACTCAGCTTGTATGCCTTTACCTGCTTGCTCTGTATTTTGCGGACCTCAAGGGAACTATCAGCGAGGATGAATATAAGGACTATGTAGCACAGCTCAAGTCCATTCCTGCAAAGATAGAGGAGATACTTGCCAAAGAACACGAAATTAAGGACCTTGCCGACAAGTACAACGACAGAGAGCACGTTTTCTTTATAGGCCGCGGAGTTGACTCAAGCGTAGCTTACGAAGGCTCGCTCAAGCTCAAGGAAGTATCCTATATCTCGTCCTTTGCAATCGCTGCAGGCGAAATGAAGCACGGCACAATCGCGCTGATGGCATCAAGAACAATCGTAATTGCGCTCGCAACACAGGACAGCCTCTTCGACAAGATGGTTTCCAACATTCAAGAGGTTAAGGCAAGAAATGCTCATATCATTTCAATCGCAAAAGAAGGAAACACATCAATCGAGAAGCATTCGAAGGAAGTGTTCTACATCCCAGAGATTCGCGAGGAACTGTCGCCGCTTCTCAGCGTAATTCCGCTGCAGCTGTATGCTTACTACGTAGCTAAGGACAGAAACTGCGAAATCGACAAGCCAAGGAACCTCGCAAAGAGCGTAACGGTCGAGTAAGATAAATTTCAGAATTATTGCTGATTGCGCACACTCAAGCAATTTCACTAAGCTTGCAACGGTCGAGTAACAACTGGAGATAAATCAAAGCCGATGGGAAATCCCCATCGGCTTTTTGCAAATATTTGG
>CAVIGM010000012.1:0-22866 GCA_963642455.1 Anaerovoracaceae bacterium
TTGTCGAAATATCCCTGGATGTAGACAACTGGTGTGCCCTTGTCGCCGGAGCCGGAGGTCAGGTCGCAGAGTGAGCCGATAAGGTCTGTAAGTCTTCTTGGGGTTGTGCCCTCGGAAGCCATATTTCCGACAAGGTCGGCGTCTTTCTTCTCGATTTCCTTCTTGATAGCCTCTGTGAGCTCCTCGCCCTTCATTTCGCCGAAATCATTATCGGCAAGGTATTTAATCTTGAGCTCGTTAGGTGTTCCCTCGAGGCCCTTAGTATAGAAAGGAGCGACAACTGGATCTGCGAACTCCCAAATTCCGCCAACTGGATCGTGGAAGCAGCCGTCTCCGTAAATCATTACCTCAACGTCTTTGCCTGTGAGCTTCTTGATATCTGCCTGAATGTCGTCTACGAAGCCCTGTGCATCGCGTGGGAAGAGCTTAACGTCATTCTCTGTAGCCTTATTGCTTCCGAGAAGTCCGAATTTAGGATTGTATCCGCTTCCGTTAACTGGTGCGTTCAGAATATCGTCAAGGCCGAGGACCGTCTTTGCGCCGGCATCCTTCAGCACTCTCATCGTAGCCTCTTTGGTGTGAATGTCGCAGGCAAGGATTTTGTCTGTGTAATCCATGATTTTCCTTGGATCGTTAGCGAAGATAATCTCGCATTCAGCACCTGCGTCCTCAACGAGCTTCGTATAATATTCGATATAGTCAACGCCTGTGAATCTGTGCTTAGGGAAGCCGAAATACGATCTGAATTTCTCTACATCAAGAACGTCTGTGTATGGGTTGAGGCCCTTCTTATACACCTCTTCCTCGGAAACGAGCTGGTTGCCCTTCTCGTCTGCAGGGTACGACATCATAATTACGATTTTCTTAGCGGCTGCTGCGATTCCTCTTAGGCAAATCGCAAATCTATTTCTCGAAAGGATAGGGAAAACAAGTCCGATTGTATCCTCGCCAAGCTTGGCCTTCACATCAGCGGTTATGTCATCGACGGATGCGTAGTTCGACTGGGCTCTTGCCACTACCGACTCTGTGATGCAGATAATGTCCTTATCGCGAACCGGAAAACCCCACCCCTCGTCTTTGGATGCATTCATAACTGCCTCGACAACGACTTCTCTGAGATTGTCGTTTTCTCTGATGATAGGAAGTCTGATTCCTCTTGATACTGTTCCAACGCAACGTGCCATACTTAATTCCCTCCTATAGCTTGCTATGTGTTAATTTGTCCGCATCCATTATATAGCATTTTCGCAATATATAAAATATATATAGTATATGAGTTACTATTTCGCAAAAATATGATTCAGGTTCGTGCATGTATCGTTATTTCGCAAAAATTATGTTCTGGGATTGTGCATGCGTCGTTATTTCGCAAAAATATGATGCTTCGGGATTCCCGCGAGTGCGAAAGGAAGCTCGAGGTTGTTGTCCTCGAGGAGTTTTCTATCTGTCAGGATAACGTAGGTCTCGCCGTCTGCCACGATTCGGCCGTTGTTCACAAGAATTACTCTGTCGCAGGTCTCAAGCACGAGGTCAAGGTCGTGTGTCGCAATGAGTTTGCTGACAGGAATATCGTTAAGGACATTTATGAGCATCCTTCTGTTATGCGGATCAAGTGCCGCCGACGGCTCGTCCATAAGCATGAGACTTGGCTCCATTGCGAGTATGGTAGCAATAGCGGCCATTCTTTTCTCGCCACCGGAGATTTTGTGATTATGCTTGTTCCTGAGCTTCTCGGCATGAAGAAGCGCAAGCGTCTTGTCGGCTATTTGCTCTGCCTCCTCGCGGCTCTTGCCGTAGTTAATCGGCCCGAAGATCATATCCTCGATTACGGTAGGCATGAACATCTGATTGTCCGAATTCTGAAGGACGTAGCCGAGCGTCTTGCGTATCTCGGGAAGATTGGCTCTATTCATTTCAAGTCCGCAGACTGTGATACGGCCTTCTGCGGCAACAAGGCCAAGCGCCGCCTTCATTATGGTGCTCTTGCCTGCGCCGTTAGCGCCTATCAGTCCGACTCTCTCGCCCTGGCCGATTGTGAAACTTATCTCGTCGAGGACCGTGTCGCCCCCGGGATATGCGAATGTAACCTTGTCGAAGCTAAGCATTTTCTCTTTTTCTCGCCTTTCTATTTCTTGATTCTATTTCTATCTCTATTTCGAGTTCCAGTTCTGATTTCCGAACCCTCCTCGAAATTCCCCGCTATACGAAGAACGCGCCGAGCAGCGCCGGAATATTATACATCCTCGCGGCTACCATCAGCGTCGCTACAAGAAGCGCCACCGCAACCGTTTTGAGCGAGGTTTTTGCAGCCTTTGAATAATAGAATTCGCCATGAAAACCTCTAATCTGCATACTGCTATATATCGCCTCGGCCCTGTCCATGCTCCGCAGAATCAGCTGCCCAAGGAAGGACCCCCACGCCTTATATTCGATGCCTTTCTGCCTTGGCGCGCGAAGGTGATACGCGGTCGTCATAATGGCAAGCTCGTCAAGAAGCACGCTTATATACCTCACGGTCAGCATGAAAAGTGAGCTCATGAGTTTAGGCAAATGCAGCTGCCTCAGCGCACGGCAAATGTCCTCAATCGGCGTTGTCGCAACAAGAAGGAACGACATCATCAAGCTGAAGACGCCTTTCATCATGAGTGTCAGCATCGAAATCACGCCGCCGCTTATGCCGATTCCGCCGATATATAAAAGGATTTCTCGGTCGAAGAAAGGATTGGCGATTCCGACCGCGCAGACAATCGGCAGTACGATGCGAAGCCTGTAGAAGCATTCGCTGACCGATATGAAACTAAGCTGATATCCTATCAATGGAAAAAGGGCCATTACAAATAGCCCTGTGATATCGTACTTCCCGAAGGATACTGTGAGAACAATATATAGAATCGTAAGAAGTAGCTTGATAAGCGGTGGCAAATCGTGAATCGGCGATGATTCTGCGGCCAATTCGTCGATTGCGCGTATTTCGTTTCTTGCAAGCTCGGCCTTATTCATTTGATTTCGATTTCGCCTCCGCTCTGGATTTCTTGGCGCGCCTTCCGATGAGGCAAATAATTGCCGCCAGGCCCGCTACCATCGCCGAGCCAATTATGCCCGAAGCCGAGGTCCCAAGCTTATTGTCTTCATCATCCTCAAAAGCATAATCAGGAAGAACGCTCGTCTTCTCCTGCAACTTGCCCGCCTTCTTTGCCGCCTCGCTGTCGACACCGTACTCCTCTTCATCAAGCCCCATATTCTCCGAATATCCGCTATCCGAATTTCCGAAGAGCGACCACTCGAGCCCGTCGGGATTTGCACTTGCAAAAAGCGACAGCCCGCCGCCTGTGATAAGCGCCACGATTGCGAGAATCGCGATGGTTTTCTTATAGCTTCTACGGTCCCTAACTCCCTCTGCGAAGCTAAGTTCCTGCAGAAGCTCGGGCCTCGAATCGTAGATGAAGAGCAGAACCGCACTTGTTATAAGGCCCTCAACAAGCCCGATTGCAAGGTGTATAGGCTGCATGACCGCCGCAAAAATGCCAAGCGGCAGTTCGGTGATTCCCGACAAAGTGGTCTCTACGACTACCGAGAAAGCGCCAAGCTGCAAGGTGAGAACGCAGCCAAGCACCGAGGCGAGGATGATTTTCTTTCTATTTGCGGAGTTGATGTCGGCTCCTGCAAAAAGGCGGCCTCTCATTATCGGCCTGTATATAAGAAAATATCCGATGAAGCATCCGTAGAAAGCCATGTTCCAGACGTTTGCGCCAAGCGCCAGAAGTCCGCCGTCCGCAAAGAAAAGGCACTGGATGGCGAGGACGATTATCATCGAAAGGAAGCCCGCATAAGGGCCGAGCAGGGCTGCGAGCATCATGCCTCCGCAAAGGTGGCCCGACGAGCCAGTGCCCGGGATTGTGTAATTTATCATTTGACCTGCGAAGACAAGGGCCGCCATTACGGCCATAGTAGGAAGCTTGCTTTCCGCAAGCCCGCCGATTCCGCTTCCGCCTTCGACAGAAGGCTTGCTCCCCGCAAGCCCGCCGATTCCACTTCCAAGCGGAGCGGCCGACGGCTCTTCCGCCTTTCTAAGCTTATATATTGATATTGCTGCCGCGCCCGCAGATGCAATATACATAGTCGTTGCAACTGCTGGTGACAGCAAGGAATCTGCCATGTGCATAAATACTATAACCTCCGAATTCTATGCTTCTTATAGAAGCTTATTTATCCTGAGAAATTTTCTCATGCCGCCCGCCTCATCGCAAGCCCCTTAGGGGGTTATTTTTTCTCGCTTCGTCGAAGAATTATATATGTGGCGAAGCGAGAATTCGTGTCCGAAATTTAGTCTAACAGCATTTATAATCTTGAAGAAACTGCAATTTTCGGCATTTATAATCTTGAAGAAACTGCAAAAAATCGCTTTTGAAATATTGAAGAAACGTAAAAATGGGTAAACACTGTTTACCCATTTCGTTCTTTATATTCTTTATACTCTCTAAGTCTATAAGGTCTTCAAACGCTTTGTCGCTTCGGCGGTTGGCATTGACTCGTAGAAGTAGAAGCCTTGAACGATGTCGCCGCCCATGGACTTGATTGTCTCGACGCCCTGCTTATTCTCGATGCCCTCGAAGACTATCTTATAGCCGAGCTTGTGGCATGTATCCACACAATTTTTTGCAATAAAGGTGACTTTCTCATTATTGATATTTCTGCCTAACGCAGCGTCAAGCTTGACTGCAGTGAGTGGGAAATCCGCCCAATCCATTGGGCTCGTGCAACCGCTGCCGTAGTCATCAAGAAAGAATCCGACGCCAAGTTCCTTAATGGCGTTCACGTTCCTGATAAGATTCTCCCTTTTTCTTTCCTTCGAATATTCGGTAAGCTCAAGAATCAAATTCTTGGTCTCGAACTTGTATTTCTCGGTAAGCTTTCTCATAAAATCTGGGAAATCTTCCTCTTCGGCAGTATGTCTGCTGACATTGCAGCTTAGGAATTTGGAAGCTCCTATGTCGCCCATAGCGCCCCATTCCTCAAGAATCTGGCAAGCCTTCTCTATCATGTATTCGTCGAATTCACGCATCATTTCCCATGATTCCAATATTTTGACAAATATGGTTGGCTTAAGCATTCCGAAACGATTATGATTCCACCTTGCCAGAAGTTCTCCGCCGACTTCCTTATTCTCTTTGACATCAACTAAGAACTGCACATAGGTCTCTATATTCTCGTTCTCTATGGCTTTTCTGATGTCCCTTGTCACAGAGACCTTTTCATTGGCCTCTTTAATGATATCTTCTGTACATTCTATATAAGCTTGTCCGCGCGCGCCAGCTTCTTTTGCGAGTTCGGCCGCACACAGAAGGGCCTCATCATCATTCTTGAAGTATCCAAGCCTTGCAGCTCCAGCATGCAGCTTAATCGGATAATCCTTGGCAGCCTTCTTCCAAGTGTGCCTAAGATTCGCAAGCATACCGTCGATTCTTTTATATAGAACTTCATCCTCGGGCTCGCGAACAATCATGAAATATCCATCACCATACATGGATATATATTCATTATCAGCTTCGAGCTTGTTCTCTATTATCCTACCGGCTCTTCGTTTGGTGCGCTCAGCAGCGTCAACTCCGTACACGTTCTCAATCTGCGCATAGTTGAACGATATGAAAAGCACAGCGTGGTCGTTTCTTTCCTGTTCGCTGAGATTTTTCAGAAATCCGTGTTTAATTTCTCTGATCGAAACCTTCATAAAGAGCCTCAATTCCTTGATTTTCTCACAGCTATATTGTTGCCTTATTGCTACTATATCGCTGCTTCGAAGTGATAACATCCTTTGGATTTATGGTATCACAAGCACATTATAAAATCGAGCATATTCGCGCAAATTCGTGCAAATTCGCGCAGTTTCGTGCAGATTCGCGCAGAAAAGTTACAAGAAAAGCTCTACTCTCTCCTGCTTATTAACATCCACAAGTCCCTGCGTGCTCATCTTAAGCTTAGGGATAACCGGAAGGCTTACAAAGCCCATATTCATAAATGGCTCCACATTCTCCGGTGCGCCAAGGCTGTTAGCCGCCTTACGAACCTTCAAATTCTGCTCGCCAAGCGTCTTCGCATCAGCCGTCGTCATAAGACCTGCTATCTCGAGCTGCATCTCAGCGATGATTTCGCCATTATCTGCCGCAACCATTCCGCCTCTTAGTTTTCTGACTCTTTCTGCTGCTACAGCCATATCCTTATCATTAGTTCCAATTACAATCAGGTTGTGTGAATCGTGGGATACGCTTGCCGCAATGGCTCCGTGCTTGATGCCTATGCCCTTAATATATCCAAGTCCGGCATGACCTGTATCCATGTGTCTTTCGAGAACAGCAAGCTTGAGTATGTCGCGCTCTATATCTATGCCGTTAGATTCCTTATCTATGTCGTTGATTTCCAAATGAAGATCCTCTGTCAGAAGTTCACCAGGAACAATGCCAATTACCCTCGCCGTTGCAGAAGCCTTGCTCTTGCCGTTCTCGTCCAAAGGCATAGGAATGCGGAATTTTTCCTCCGTAACCTCGTCCATATAGAAGGAGTTGAGAACCGCCTTCATTGTATGCGATGCAACCTCAGGATCCTTGAAGTCGATTACCTTGCCGTTGTCTACGACCTTGTTTCCGAAAGTATATACGTCTCTTACCTTGACTGTTTCAAGATCATCAAGAACAAGAACGTCCGCAATATATCCCGGTGCAACAGCGCCTCTTAGCAGAATTCTGAATCTTTCGGCTGCATTGAGAGTTGCCATTCTGATTGCGGTAATCGGAGATTTGCCCGCCTCGATTGCCTCTCTTATAATCCAGTCTATGTGTCCATCATTTATTATATCTGTCGGATGCTTGTCGTCGGTTACAAGCAGGCATCTTCTGTTATATGGCTCCTCAAATAAAGGCAGCAGAGCCTTGAGATTTCGAGCCGCCGTGCCCTCTCTTATCATCAGCCACTGACCTTTGCTAAGCTTCTCGAGAGCCTCCTCGAAACTCGTGCACTCGTGATCGCTGCTTACGCCGCTTCTAATGTATTTGTCGAGATCTTTTCCACTAACCAAAGGCGCATGTCCGTCAACAACCCTATTGTTGTCGAAAGCATCCTTGATCTTCTCGTGTACCTTCTCCGCGTCCTTGATTACGCCAGGGTAATCCATCATCTCCGCAAGTCCGAGAACTCTGTGCCTATCGTAGAATTGTTTGAGGCTGCCTGCCTCAAGCGTAGCTCCCGACTCGTCAAAAGGCGTTGCAGGAACGCAAGATGGCAACATAAGGAAAACGTTCTGAGGTATTCCGTCACTCATCGCCAGCATATACTTGATTCCGTCAGTTCCGCAGACGTTCGCAATCTCGTGGGGATCCGCAACGATGGATGTCGTTCCTCTTGGCAGCGATACCCTTGCAAGATTGGCTGGAGTCAGCATGGTGCTCTCGATATGAATATGTCCGTCGATAAAACCAGGGCAAATGAATTTGCCGCTCACATCCTCGAAGCGATCTCCCTCCTCCAGATTGATATCTTCCTTCGTATAATCGCCAACACCTATGATTTTGTCATCCTCTATCAGAACAGCCGCTTTCTCAAGCGCATCTGTGAATACATTTACGACCGTTCCGCCATATAGCAAAGTCCTCATTTTCGCCTCCTTCCAAGTACCGAGTGTCTGCTTTTTTCTATATTATCTAAGTACCGCGTGACTTTAATTTCTCTAAATACTGCGTGACTTAAATTTGAGAAATACTCGGCAACAAGTTAGGCAACAAGCTCCCGAGTATCTTTGATTCTTAAATGTATATTATAGTATATTTTGCGAATTTTGTAAGCAAAATTCTTGAAGTTCGAGAAAGTTCGCGCCCGCTCCCTGAGAAGTTCAAGAAAGTTCGCGCCCGCTATCTATAAGGTTTCGATTCTGTCCGTGAGCGCCTTTGTAATCTCGAGGTCGTGGCTTATCAGAAGCACGGTCTTGCCCTCGATGTTCGGCCTCCATAATTTGGCAACTACCTCTTCTCTGGTCTCGTCGTCAAGGCCTCGGAAAGGCTCGTCGAATATCATCAGCTTGGCGTCAAAGAGGAAGGTCCTCGCCATTGCCACTCTATGGCACATGCCGCCCGAAAGCTGCTCCGGCAAGCTGTATTTCTCAGCCTCTAAGCCGACCGCCTCGAGAAGCTCCTCGATTCTTGCTGCATCATCGCATATCAGGGCAAGATTGTCATATATATTAAGCCATGGAAGCAATCTGTCCTCTTGGAAAAGTACAGAAATGTTCCGTGGCGAGCTTACAGTTCCGGCATCTGCGCTTGTAAGTCCGCAGATGATTCTAAGCAGGGTGGTTTTGCCGCTTCCCGATGCGGCCATTAGTCCTACTCTCTCCCCCGGCTCTACGCTAAGAGAGTAGTCGCTGTAAATTACCTTGTCGCCGAAGGCCTTGTAGAGATTGCGCACCTCCAGGCCGCCGCTGTCGTGTTCGCTGGTGCCGCCGCTTGCGGCGTCTTCGTGCGCGATGGCAAAGTTGCGCTCGCCGGCGCGGTCGTGTTCGCTGGCGCCGCGGTGCTCGCCGCCGCGTCTTCTGATTTTGCTTCCTTGGTACGCCTTGCGGTCGAGCTTTGCAAGCGCCGCATTTATAAGCCTCTCGAAAAGAAGCGCAATCAGAATTATCGCTATTACATAAGCGAAGAGCGTATCGGTCTCGAGATAATATTTCGCATTCATAAGCTCGTAGCCGAGCGAGAAAGAAGGCACCGAGAGCACCTCCGCTGTGACAACCGCCTTCCACGAAATTCCCGAGATTATGCTTACCGCCGATTTGAAATACGGCAGAAGCGAAGGGATGTAAATATACCTTGCTATGCTTGCCCTATCAAGCCTATAGACCTTAGCCATTTCAAGATATTCAAGATTCATGGCATCAAGTCCGGCAAGGAGATTCGTATATACAATCGGAAAACACATTATGAAGCAGACCAAGGTAGGCACATTTCCCGCAGTCAGCAAGAAAAGCATATAGATTGCAACCGCCATTATCGGCACTGCCTTGAACATTGCGACAGGCAGTGATAGCAAGTCTCTTACCAATTGCCATTTATTGGCCATTCCGCTAAGCAGCGCTCCGAAGACGACGGCCAGCAGAATTGCAAGTGCGCACCTTCCGATTGTCGCGAGCGCATCCAAATAGAAGCCGTCGTCGCCAAGCAGCTTGGCAAACGAGAGCGCTGTCTTAGCAGGCGAGGGCAGCAGCAATGGTGAGCCCACAAGCATTGCTGCTGCCTGCCATACAGCTATCCAAAAGACCAATATTAAGAATTTCTTAATTATCCTTTTCTCTTTCATTGATTTGGAATTCTGAATTTGTATGCCTCTTTTCGATTTCGTAATCTGATTTCAAATTCGTCGAATCAGATTTCAAATTCCTGATTCAAGATTCAATCCAACTACTTCTTCTATTTGCCCGTGTAGTAAATGTCGTCTCCAGGAAGAGCACCGCCTACAGACTGTGGCGCGAATTTATACAGCACATTGTAGAATGCCGAAAGTGTAGCCTTGCTATCCTCAGGGCTCATGCAGCTGATATTGCATCTTGGAATTGCAGCCTTTGCAATTGTTGCATCTGCAAGGAAGCCTGCCTCCACGATTTTCTCAGCGATTTCGTCTGATGCTGTATTTACTGCCTCTACCGAGTCGCTGCATTTCTCAAGGAAAATAGCAACATCGTCTGCTCTTTCTTCAACGAAAGACTTCTTTGCGATAAGAACTCCCATTGGAAGGCTCTGCTCGAACTCATCTGTCCACTCTTCATTCAGGTCAACCGCAATATTTATAGCATCGCTCTTAGAAGTAACGGTCGAAACAAATGGCTCAGGAAGAAGCGCAACTGCACCGCTGTTCTGCATGAGCATCTGAGCTACATCAGAATGCGCATCCATCCACTGTACCTGCACGTCCTCGCCAAGTGTCAAGCCCTCTTCCTGCAAAAGAATCGAGAGCACGTATTCAGGGGTGCCGCCTTTGCCGCTTGCGTAGATTGTCTTGCCCTCGAGATCATCAAGGTCATCTACCTCCTTGCCATTCTCTACAAGATAGAGAACACCTGAGCAAATCGTCGACAAAGCAACAATCTGGCCCTCGGTTTTGTTATAAAGAACGGATGCGAGATTGCTTGGAACAGCCGCGATGTCGATGTCGCCACTTACAAGCTTCTGCACAACCTCATCTGCCGCCTGGTATGTTGATACGTCAATAAGTTCCTCGTCTACGAGATTAACCATTCCCATTCCGGTTGGTCCGTTGAGAGCGCCCACTCTGATAGTGTCAGAAAGCTCCTTGCTGCCGCATGATGCCAGCACGAGAACCATTGCCGACACGAGCGCTAACGAAATCAGTCTCTTAAATTTCAACATTGTCACATTCCTCCTACTTCCTTATTATTTCTTGGAATAAATTGTCTTTGTGCTGACTCCGTGCAGGGCTCCAAGCTTACCTGAGAGGGCACTGATGACATCGTTAGGCGCGTCGAGAAAAACACTGATTACCGAGATATTTTTCTTCGGATAAGGCACGCCCATTCTTCCTATGATATAACTGCCGTAGCCGCTCAGCAGATTGTTGATTGCGTCCACAGAATCCTTGTCCTCGACAATAATTCCGATGAGCGCAACCCTTTTCTCGCTTGCTTCTGCCATAGTAACCTCCTTTCCTTTACAAAAAAGAGTGTACGACAAAGTACACTCATACATGATAAAAGCCTATTGTAAGTTGTTTGCCTTTCCCCTCAGTTAAGCCTTCGGGATGTCAGTACAAATGTATACTTGATTATACATTCCGGCACCCCGGCGCGCAAGCTTTTCTGTGAATCCGATGCTACACGGCCCTTGCGACAACGCTTACCCACTCGCCGAGCGTCACCACCTCAACGAGCTCCCAGCAAGGGTTGGCCATAAGCGCCTCGACCACGGACTTCTCCTTCACATCGATTATGCCCGAAGTGATGAAGTAGCCACCTTTTTTTACAAAAAAATCCGCCTGCCCTTTCGCGAAGAGATCGACAATGACGGGCGCAAGGATGTTCGCAACGATTATGTCGAAGCCGTCTGTAAGCGCATGGGCTTCTGCCGCAGCCTTGACCTCGTCTCTTACCCTCTGCTCGTCTATGATGTTTCCGATTGAAAGCACGAATCTATCGTCGGAATTAACATTATTCAATGCAAGATTGTCGAGGATTATATGCTCGCATTCCGGGTCAAGCTCGGTCGCCATAACCCAAGAAGCACCCTGCGAAAGAGCGCAGAGCCCAAGGATTCCGCTACCTGTTCCTATATCGAGCACCGCATCGCCCGGCTTGATATATTTATCGAGACCCTCGACGCATAGCCTTGTCGTCTCGTGAGTTCCCGTTCCAAAGGCCGTGCCGGGCTCCATTTCGATAAGCTTGATTCTGCCGTCTGCAATCTGCTCCGCATATTCTTCAGGAATCAGCTCCCAAGATGGCTTAATCAGAATATCGCCAATCAGCAGAGGCTTGTAGAATTTCTTCCAATTATTTCGCCAGTCTTCCTCGCGGCTTTCGCTAATCTCAATTGTGCCTGCTCCGATGTCGATAAATTCTGCGATTTGAGCTAAGCCGTCCTTGATGTCCTTAATCAAAGACGCAAGATTCGCATCTGATGGCAGCCCTGCACTTGATGAGCTGTCCGCATCTGATGCCTCGCCCTCCTCCAAGTAGAAGCTGATGTGCGATTCGCCGTCAGAGATGTATGTATCCTCGGTTTCGGCCTCAAATGCGGCGTCTTCCTCGGCCTCTGATGACTTCTTGTCCTTAGTTTCAACCTTAGAATCTGGCAGGATTTCAGGCTGCGGATCGATATACATGGCCGCGAAATCCTCATCGCTTGGTGGCAAATTGTTCTCGATTTCTATTTGGTCGATGCCAAGACCAAGCAGCATCGCGCTAACCATCTCTTCAGCGACTTCGGTAGTCTGTATTGTTATTTTCGTCCAATTCATATGTTCTTTCCCTTTTGTTCTTCTTTTTGCTTTTCTCGTTTTTCTTCGAGCTTGCCCAACTCTTCTCTATATGATTTTTTATGTTTTTTATAGATATTTTCCATTGAATATAAACAATTATACATTGATATTTCCTTGACACAACGGGCATTTTAGTTATACATTTAGATTAACATATTTCGTGATTTTTTATGTTATAAATAATAGAAAGGAAAAGGGATATTATGGACAAAAAATACGAACCTCTATTCACCCCTTGGAAGATCGGTAACTGCGAAATCAAGAACCGTATCGTACAGCCTTCAATGGGTGGAACTTCCCTCTTCGGATGGCTCGAACCTTGCCATTTCGATAAGGAAGCAGCTTACCATATTTTGAACCGTGCACAGCACAATGTTGGTCTGGTACTTCCAGGCATGCAGTGCGTTCGTGACACAATGGGCAAGAGATGGCTTTATCAGAACAAGAAGATGTTTAAGGATCTTGCAGAGTGGATGCCTGAATTCCACAAGACAGGATCGAAGCTCTTCATTCAGCTTGCTGGCGGATTTGGCCGTTCAATGGCTATCAACCAGATGATGGTAGACATGCTGCAGAAGAAGCCTTTCGGCGCTGTAGCTAAGCCTTTCCTCGATGTTGAATACTGCTGCGCATCAGCTTGCGAAGGACCTAACAGATGGTATCCTGAGATTAAGTCAAGACTCATGACAGTTGAAGAAATTCATGAGATGGTTGACGCTTTTGCTAAGACAGCAAAGATGTGCAAAGACGCAGGAGTTGACGGTGTTGAGATTCACGCTGTACACGAAGGATATCTTCTTGACCAGTTCACAATCGCTAACTTCAACACTCGTACAGACGAATACGGCGGTTCATTCGAGAACAGATATCGTTTCCCAGTTGAAATCGTTCAGGCTATCAAGAAGGAATGCGGTCAGGACTTCCCTGTTTCACTGCGTTACTCAGTAGTTTCGAAGACAAAGGGCTTCCTGCAGGGAGCTGTTCCTGGAGAAGAGTTCGTAGAATTCGGTCGTGACATGGCAGAGTCAGAGAAGGCTATTAAGTACCTCGAAGAGGCTGGCTATGACATGTTCAACTGCGATAACGGAACATACGATTCTTGGTACTGGGCTCATCCACCTGTATACATGCCTGAGAACTGCAACCTTGAGGAAGTTGAGCACATTAAGAAGTTCACTAACGCTCCTGTAGTTTGCGCAGGTAAGATGAATCCATTAAAGGGTGCTGAGGAAATCGCTGCAGGCAGACTCGATGCTATCGGTGTTGCTCGTCAGAACCTCGTAGACCCTGAGTGGGTTGACAAGATTATCGAGGGCAGAGTTGAAGACATCAAGCCATGTATCAACTGCCACAATGCTTGCTTCAGCTTCTCGAAGTCAAAGAGCACTGCAAATACTCAGACTCTTGATGACTCACTGCACCTCGCTCGTTGCGCATTGACACCTTCAACAATGCAGCACAACAAGTACAAGATCGTTCCTACAAAGAGACCTAAGAACGTTGCTATCATCGGTGGCGGTGTCGGCGGTATGGAATCTGCTCTTGTTCTCAAGAAGAGAGGACATAATCCTGTAATCTTCGAGAAGAGCGACAAGCTCGGCGGAATTTATATTACAGCTGCTGCTATGTCCTTCAAGGAAGCAGACAAGGCTCTCATCAAGTGGTACGAGAGAGAGCTCGAGAAATACAATATCGAAGTTCACTTCAATACTGATATTTCCGATGCTGCAACACTTCTGAAGAAATATGACGAAGTAATCATTACAATCGGATCAGAGAGAAAGACTCTCACAGTTCCAGGCTTCAACAAGACAATCAGCTTCACAGATCTTCTCCTTGGAGACGACCCTGGCGATAAGATTGTATTCTTCGGCGGCGGACAGTCCTCATGCGAGGCAGCTTACGAAATGGTACTCCAGGGCAAGCACCCTATTATCGTTGAGCTTGCAGACGACCTGATCGTAACACCTGGAACATGCCTTGCTAACAGCTCATTCCTCCGTGAAATGCTTGCATTCAAGAAGGTTCCTGTATACCTCGAGCACAGCATTAGCGAGATTGGCGACGGCTATGTAATGATTAAGCCTAAGAACGGCGGAGACGCATTCAGAGTAGAGTGCGACAACGTTGTTAACGGAATCGGATTCGTTCCTAAGACAATGTATCAGAGCAAGAAGAGCCTCCACATCCACAAGGTTGGTACTTGCGTTAAGTGGGGTAACCTCAGAGACGTTATTTGGGGAGCTTGGGATGTCTGCATGAAGATCTAATTTGATCTCAGCGGATCTCTATTAGAACAATAACTAAAGAGCTTCATTCCGTATTGGAATGAAGCTCTTTTAATTGCAAGATTCAAGAAAATCTACACGCATTTTTGAAAATTTGCGTGTAGATTTTGAAATTGTCTATGATTTACCATTTACTTTGAAATTATTATTTAATAACATAGGGTGCGATTTCCCTGATGATTGCCTCGACCTTCGCATCGCCGTCGAACCACATATTCGCAAGGAATCCGCGGTACATCTTCGACAGCTCTTCTGCGGTATCAGCAAGTGACTTGAAATAGGAATCGACTTCTTTATAATAGCCGAGCGCATCGAAGGTCCCGCTCTCGCAGTATTTATGATATAGCACGAGCGCATCGTCATAGATTTCGAGAAGATCAGGCACGAAATCCCTTGCGAGTTTGCTCCCCGGGCCTTTTCTCACAAGCTTCTTAGGCCTTATGCCTTCAAGGCGAAAAGCCTCAAGCCATGGTTTCCTCTCGTAGAGAACCCACGCCTCTTCATCCTCGCTCAGTTCGACCTCATCGGCTTTATAGAAGAGCTTGCCAAGCTCGGTCTCACCGGCTACGTAACCCTTCTCGATATAATCTGCCACATCACAATCCTTATCAGCAAAACCTACTGATATCTCCAGCTTAGGAGGCGTACATCAGGTGGTATATTTGCTGACATCAAGGACAATGTCCCGATAGCCGAAACGCTTCATATATTCTCTGGCATCATCGTTTAGATTAAATCTCATCATGGCATAATTATAGCATATTAGCACAGCATATTAGCGTAGCCAGATTCTCAGGGCTTGAAAATCTCTTGCCATATCTTGCAAACCCCTTGTCATATAATGTAGAATTACTCTGGCAGGTATCCGTTGGAACTTGACCTCAATCAAGGAGTAAGACTCATGAACAAATTAACCAAAGAACAGCAACATGACCAGTGCATGCGCGAGATTAAGGGAACGCTGATTGTTGTATCAGCCTGCTGCCTATGGCATATCGCAACAGCCTTTATTCTCAACGGCACCGGTCTTTTTTTCTTGGGAATGCCGGCTTGGTTCAGCGTTTCGGTCTTCGGGACCATTATTATTGCGCTTGTCGGTGTCCGCATTCTATTGAAAAAAGTCTTTATCGACTTCGAGTACGACGCCGAGGACGAAGGTGGATCGGAGGTGTCGCATGAGTAGGAACCAAATAATCATACTTGTGATACTGATTGTCTACCTCGCAATCAACATTATCTTCGGAATTCTATACAGCAAGAGAAGCAACTCCAAGAGCCTTCTTTCGGACGAGAAGAAATTCTTCATAGGCGGAAGAAGCATGAACGGGCTGCTACTTGCCATGACAACAATGGCGACCTACACATCTGTCAGCTCTTTTGTTTCGGGGCCGGGTGCCGCAGGCTTGACCTACGGCTATGCGCAGGCTTGGGTTGCCGCCGTTCAGGTGCCCGTAACCTTCCTCGTGCTTGGAGTCTTCGGCAACAAGCTCGCAATCGTCTCGAGGCGAACAGGCTCTGTTACAGTTGTCGGATATCTCAAGGCAAGATACAAAAGCGATGCTCTCGTAATAGTCACGAGCCTGCTTATGGTTGTTTTCTTCGTTGCGCAAATGATAGGCCAGTTCACAGGCGGCGCGACTCTCATCGCATCTATAACAGGACTCAGCCACGTCAACTCGCTTCTTATCTTCGGTGTTGTTGTCATCATCTATACAGCCTTCGGAGGCTTCACGGCCGTTGCGGTCACCGATGCAATTCAAGGAATAGTCATGTGCCTTGGCACTTTTCTCTTTCTTTTCTTTGTACTTCGAGAAGGCTCGGGGCTTGCGGGAATTGATGCCGGTCTTCAGGCAAATCTTCCAGGTATATATGACAATCTCACCGCCGTATATAAGCCGGGCTCGCTTATAAGCTTCTGGGTGCTTGTCGGCTTTGGCACGCTCGGGCTCCCTCAGACAGCAGTTCGCTCGATGGGCTTCAAGGATACCAAGAGCCTCCACTCCGCAATGTGGATTGGCGCGCTCTGCTGCAGCTTCGTAATCGTCGGAATGCATCTTGCAGGTGTATGGGCAGGCGCTCTTATAGACACAAGCGACCTCCCAAGCTCCGATTATTTCATACCATATATCATACAGAAAATCATGCCTGTTGGGCTTGCGGGGATTTTCCTGACTGCGCCTATGGCTGCGATAATGTCGACGGTCGACTCACTTCTCATTCTCGCAAGTGCGGCCATCATCAAGGACCTTTGGCGCAACTATGTGGTCAAGGACAATCCTGCTCGCATCGCAAGATATAACAAGAATGTCAAGACAGCCAGCATGCTTCTTACCTTCTTGCTCGGCGCACTTACTATGGCGCTGACCGTAAATCCGCCAGACATAATTTTCTTCCTTAATCTTTTTGCAATGGGCGGACTTGAGTGTACCTTCTTCTGGCCTCTTATCGGCGGGCTTTTCTGGAAGAAAGGCACCCGTCAGGCAGCCGTCGCAAGCTCACTTTGTGCAGCCGCAACTTATATCTTCTGCTACTATAACGTCTCTGTTGCGGGTATAAACGCAGTTGTATGGGGACTTCTTGCAGGCGGAATTGTCTATTATCTTGTGGGGCTTGCGACCTCTAAAGGCGGGCTCGACCAAGATATTATTGATAAATGCTTTTAGCGAAAATCATCGAGAATTGTCGAGAAATGCAAAGATCATCGAGAATTGTCGAGAAATGTCGAATAGTGTCGAAAATCATCGAAGGAGTTTAGATAAATGTCGAACAATATTATAAGGTTGGCAAACATACAGTTTGCAAGCAGCATGGATAAGGCGAAGGATCTCGAAAGATTGGACGCCTATCTCATGGAACTATCCATGGATGATAAGGATAAGGCGAAGGCGGATATTGTCTGTCTTCCAGAAATGTGGAACTGCCCTTATGTCGGCGACAGGTTCAAAGATTATGCCGAGCCCGAGGGCGGCACGGTATGGCAGGCATGTTCTGACATGGCGAGAAAATACAAATTATATCTTTGCGCAGGTACAGTTGCAGAGTTCGGCGAGGATGGCCGCATATATAACACCGCATATGTCTTCGACCGAGACGGCAAGCAAATTCACAAATATCGCAAAATGCACATGTTTGACATCTACTCGGCAGACGGCAAGCCTGTCTTCCTCGAGTCAGCATCTCTTGGCGCAGGCGATACAATTTCCACTTTCGAAACAGAATGGGGCAAAATGGGCATGCAGGTATGCTTCGATATTCGCTTTCCCGAGCTCTCGAGGCTGATGGCACTTGACGGGGCAAAGGTAATTATCACTCCGGCGACTTTCTCGATGACAACAGGGCCAGTTCACTGGCAGATTAGCTTCCAGGCAAGAGCCATGGAAAACCAAGTCTTCATGGTAGGTGCTGCTCCGGCGCGTGCTCCGAAGACAGGCTATACTTCGTGGTCGCATTCGATAGTATGCGATCCTTGGGGAAAGGTTCTGACTCTCATGGACGAGAACGAGGGTGTAAGCATCACAGAGCTTAATCTTGACCTTATCGACAAATACAGATTGAAGCTTCCGATGCTCAGCGCGAGAAGGGACGATGTATATAAGCTAAGCTTGAAGAAATAGCGTATATAAGCTAAGCTCATGGATAACGTATATAAACTAAGCCTGCAGGTTATGCTTATACAATCTGCAGGCTTAAATACTATATTGAGTTGAGTTCCTTGTAATCTATCGGCTTATCAGTTATCACTCTTTGGCGCTACTATGTCCGGATAATACCATTCATTCAAATTAACCTTGATGAATTTATCCGTGGAAGCTCCGTAATCCTTATATACATTCTTGTGAACCTGATTCCAGCTTCCGTCATTTGCTATATTGATTACCATGCAGCCCCTCTGAAGACCATATTCGGCAATATCCTTATACGCTGTATTGTCAACCGAATTACCGTATCCGAGGACAACTCCACGATATTTAACAACGGCTGTATTCACATGATCATGTCCAACGAAAGCCGCCTCAAGCGTATTTATTCCGTCCGGTCCGAGAGTCTCAAAGAGCGAATCTACATCATTTGGGTTCTTGTCCGTCTGACAGCAGCCGCCATACCAGACTCTCTCTCCCATTTCCTCGTCAATCTTCTCATCCCATATACCGCCAAGATACTGAGTTGTTGCGGTGTCCTCGAAGTCATTTGCTTCAAGGTCTCTATAGGCCGTCGCGAATTCCCCAATAGGAATATGGAAAAAGCAAATAGTCTTGACCGCTTGGCCGTTCGTTTCTGAAAGGTCTTCGATCACGTTCTTTGCCCACTCGACTTGGTCATCGTGGATGGTGTCGTATTTCCACTCGAGGCACGAAGCGAGGGAATCATCAATATATGCATTTGAGTCGATTACCATTATAGCCTTAGTAATCTCGCCGCTTGTATTCTTGAGAAGTATGCACTGATTAGTAACTCCGTAACCATCGTAGTCCTGATTGAAGATGCAATATTTATATTTGTCATCCATATACAGCTTGCCAAGTTCCTCCCTCGAGCAGAAGTCGAAGGCCTCTGTATCGTGGTTGCCGAAGCTTACGGTGAAGTAGGTCTGCAGCGTCTCGAACATATATAAAATGTTCTTTGAAACCATTTTGTTATTAAAGGTTCCGCCGCCGTTATATGCTATTGAAGGAACCGCAAAAACATTATCTCCATTAAGGACGACAAGATCAGGCTTCTCCTTCTGCACCATAGTCATCACTTCGTATATAGTCTTCTTATCCTTGGTAATAGAGAAAATTCCGCCGCCGATATGAACGTCGCTCAGCTGCATAATCTTGATATCGTTATCTGAAGTAATTGTGTAATAGCCCTCTTCGCCAATCTGGGGAACGAGCTGATTCTCATATTCAACAGGGTCAAATTCCGAGATATAGTGTCTCAGAATAAGCTGGCAGGCGGACATGCTTATAATATATAGAGCCAAAAGCCCCACCGCGCCTATAAGTATCTTCGTACCCGTGCTGATTTTCTTGCGTTTACCTTTATTTGCCATTTTCTCTGACATCCTGTATTCCTCTATTTCTTAAATACCAAGTTCTTTCTGAGCCTTGTATTCCTCTATTGTCTCAATTACTCTTGCATAATTAAGCTCTAAGTTCTCGATCGAGCTTGGATCCACATAGCCTTTGTTCTTGCGAAGCTTATCGGCAAGATCCTCTGCTGCATATTGAAGTTCGGAGAAGGACAGATTAGCAGCAAGCCCCTTCATCGTTTGAACGGCAGCATACAGCGCATCATAATTGTCTCGGTTGACAGCCTCTTTAATCTCGCCCATAGTATCATCTTCTAAGAACCTAAACATGTAGCGCTCAATTCTGCTATCATCCATGAGCCTTTGCTTAGCCTCTTCATATTTACCTTGGAAGCACTCATAGCACTCCTTAATTGTCATTCTATGAATTGTCTCCATCTCCTCATTATCACTTAAGCTCTTGGTGATTATGCTGGTGAATTCCTCCTCAGGCATTGGTCTGTAGTAATAGTAGCCCTGAATTGAATCGCAGTAATGTTGCTTGAGGAAGTTAACCTGTTCTTCTTCTTCGACACCTTCAACAACAGTCTTCATTCCGAGCTTATGAATTACCTCAAGCAGGTAGCTGAGAATAAGGTTGCCGCGCGTGGTACCAATTGCATCCGTAAGGCTCTTGTCAACCTTAATTACATCGAAATGCATCCTCGACAGGCTGGAAAAAGATGAATATTCCGAGCCGAAGTCATCCATGTGAAGTGTGAAGCCCTCCTGAGCGAGAGCCTCTATAACATCCGCAATCTGTGTGCTTAGCTTAGCCGCACTTTCTGTAATTTCGATAGGCACAAGCATCAGCGGAACGCCGATTTCTTCTGCTATTGATTTATATATCTTCTCAACATTATTTCTGAAAAGTGAGATTCTTGACAGATTGACTGAGATTGGGAAAGGTCTCTTGCCGTGGTCCATTCTTGACTTCTGGAATATGCAGACCTGTTCGAACATATATTCATCAAGCCTTGTAATAAGTCCGTTTCTCTCAAATAGAGGGATAAAAACTCCTGGCGAATAATATTCCCCATTGTCCCTTCTCCATCTAACGAGCGCCTCCGCACCGACAATATGACCGGTAATCGGATTTATCTTAGGCTGATACCACGCTTCAAGCTTCTTATCGTTCAGAGCCCTGAAGAAATTATTCTCGAGCTCGAATTCCAATCTTTTCTTGGATGCGAAGTCCTTGTTGTATCTGATTACGAGCGTGTCGAAGGAATCCCTGATCGTATCAAGTATCATGATGGCACGGCTTGCTGCAATAGCAATAGATACATCATCGTTGATGTCCTCGAAAATTCCAAGCTTGACTATTACATTCTTGATTGGGAGCTCTGCGGTCCTTCCTTGAATGAGTCTCTTGAGCTCTGCGTCATCACTTGGAAGCGCGTCTGCTTCGCAAATGCAAATGAATCTATCCGAGCCGTAACGACCTACGATTCTGCTTTTTTTCTCTGTAAAAGAAAGTATCGTATTTGCAAATTCCTTAAGGAGTGAGTCACCGACCGTCTCGCCGTATACGGTGTTAATCAGCTTAAATTCTCTTATATCGGTTGCGAAAAGGATGTACTTCTTGTCCGGATTAGTCTTGATTAAGCGCTCCGCATGATATAAGAAGGCCTGTCTTGTATACACGCCGGTAAGCTCGTCGTACTCCATCGCGGACAGAGCCGATACGGATTCTCTGAGTCTTATTACGCTTGCAATACGATTCTTTATAATGTCGTTATTATATGGCTTACTTACGAAATCCGCGCAGCCGAGCTTAAGGCACTTAAGTTCCTCTTCTTCGTTGCCGTTTCCCGATGTGATAATAACAGGAATGTTAGAAAGGAAAGGATCTTCTTTGACTACCTCAAGGAATTCATAGCCGTTCATAACAGGCATCTGAATATCCAAGATTATTACCGAGATCTCGTTCATATGCTGCTGAAGAACGTCCAGTCCGACCTTTCCGTTCTCCGCCTGGAGGACCTCGTATTTATCCGAAAGGATTTCCGTGAGGAGCTCCATATTCAGCTCATTGTCTTCAACAATCAAGACTTTTCGCTGGAAAGCGCCGTCATTCTTCTCGCCCTGGATTGTATTGTAGAACTTCGTCCATTCTTGGAATTCTTCGCTGATATTGCGAACAAGAAGAAGTCCTATATTGTGTCCCGACTTTGACTTAAGAGGGAAAACCTCCATCATAACCGTGTTATATACTTCATCGGTAGCTCTGAATTTGCGGCGGTAGACCATTTGAAGATTGTCTTTGCCCTCACGAAGAGCCGCATTCAAGATATTGACATCTGTCATTTCTCTAAAGCGCGCCCTATCGCCGTCGAAACAAAGATAGCTCTTCGAGAACCAGTCAAGCCAGTCGCTCAGCTTCTTAGGGGCTCCTTGCTCCTCCATATCTCTCAATTCGGTATCTGAAACCTTGAGAATATAGTAAGTATCCTCTGTGAAATCGACATATAATACCTTGTTGAAGTGTTTACCGGTATAT
The DNA here is from genome assembly GCA_963642455.1 of Anaerovoracaceae bacterium. GTDB lineage: Bacteria > Bacillota > Clostridia > Peptostreptococcales > Anaerovoracaceae > Crickella. The sequence goes on from CAVIGM010000012.1 coordinate 21,872, forward strand.
TTCTCGATGATAGAATCTCGCAATTCTTCGTCGAAGAATTCTTTGGTATTTGCCATTACGATTGAACCTTCTGCTTCTTGCTTGATGCTCACGTCCGTGCCCCCCGTTTCAGACTTGCGCTGAGTATTATGCGTATTGTGGTGATTAGTCAATTCAGCGATTGAATCGACTATGTTCCCATAAAATATTATACCTGAATACTAAATCAAATCAAGATGCTACGGCGAATACAGCGGCGAAAAATTGAATAGGCGGTGTGTCAAAATTCATAGAATTATGAAATGTGTCAAAATTATGAAATTATGAAATATTTCAAATTTAATATTGACACACTTTTGAAGTAATGGTAATATACGAATTGTCATAAGACAAATATGCTATAGAGCGCTTAGCAAGAGAAAGGAGTATGAAGCTGTGATTTACGATTATAAAGCAAATAAGATAGACGAGCTTGTCGCTAAGCTTAAGGACGGAGATTACGTCAAGATTGCAGCTAAGGATTTCCTTGCACTGGTCGGCAAGACTAAGCGAGGCGCCGGCAGAAAGCCTATCAAATTCGACGAAGACGAGTTCGTTCGAGTTGTCACAAGCTGGCAGAATGGCGAGATAACCGCACGAGCCGCAATGGAAGAAGTGAATTTGAAACCGAACACATTTTACAGAAGAGCAAAGGAGATTAACGGTATGACAGATGTTAAGAAAGAGCTTGAGAGCGCACTCAAGGAAGAAAAGAAGGAAGTCAAGGAACTTGAAGCACAGGTGAAGGCCGAGGCTAAGGAGGTAAAGGCTCGCATCAAGGCTGAGGCTAAGGAACTTAAGGCTCAGGCTAAGGCCGAGGCTAAGGAAGCAAAGGCACAGGCCAAGGCAGAGGCTAAAGAGGCTCTTTCCGCAGGCAAGATGGAGAAGGAAATTCTGAAGGAGAAGATTGGTGCCGAGGCTGATCGCGCTAAGGAAATCAAGAGAATCCAGAAGGAAGTTCAGGCTGAGACTAAGAG
>CAVIGM010000012.1:23030-24289 GCA_963642455.1 Anaerovoracaceae bacterium
TCGAAGAAGCTTGTCGAGAAGCTCAATTCAGGATTGCTTGGGCACTTGAAGCTAAGCGAAATTTCAAGCTTGTCGCCATTCTCCATTTGCTCGTAGGTGTCCGCCTCATATACCGATAGCAAGCCGCTATCATACAAGCAGTGAGCCGGAAGAGCCTCTTTGTAGATTGACGAGAAGTCCGCCTCCTTGCCGTTAAGCATGGCCGAATCGCCGTTGATTACGAAATTGTAATCGGTGTTGTTTTCTATCCGCAGGTACCTGCCATTCTCGTCAGATATGGTCTGAATCCTGATGCCGCCATTTGCAAATTCCTGCGAATACGTCTCAAGCACTGGTGTCGCTGGCTTAGGCGCATTTGTTGTTACATATACATAATCGCTATTCTCGTAGTAGGTATTGCCCTCCTTGTCGCAGAGCTCAATTTCATTATATAAAATCGTATTTATCGCTTCCGAGGATCCGTCCGTTCCGTTGCTCGAGTCATATCCGGAATTATATACCGAGTCATATATGGTGACCTTGGCATTTTTCTTCAGCAGCTCATAATGGAAGCTTGCATATTCGTAGCCGACATGGCCGTCCTGCCCTACCTTGTTGAATTTGATCCTGAGCGGCTTGTCAGTCAGATTCTCAAGCTCATATTCAATCTTAATGCTACCGGATTCTTCATCTTCATAAATGCCTGTTACGCTTACCCTGCCCCATTCAGTATCTATTATCGTGCCGGATTCAATCGCGTAATCTACCGCCTTATAATCATCATAGCTATATCTATTTAATTCCTCTGATTCTGTATAATACGAACCAAGATCAAGAACATCAATGACTACAGCCAAGCCAATAAGAACGCCAAGTATTGCAAGCAAAATTATAATTGCGCGCTTGAGCTTCTTGGCGACTTTTTGAGCCTCCTGCTGTGCCTTGCTAATCTCTTCGTCAGCAACCTCATCGGCATTTATGTCGATCCATTCTTCTTTAATCTTATGTCTATCAAGCCATTCTTTATCATGGCTATATTCTCCACCGCAGCTTGGGCAGGTCCTATCCTTGGATGTATCTATCCTTGCGCCGCAGTAATCGCAGATTATCATAGGATTCTCGTATTTCAATTCCTGTCCTCTGCGCCTTGCCTCTTTCTCGAAGCTCTTATGGCTTGTGAGCTTAGCATAAGCCATGAAATATTTGATTGCTAACACAACAATTGCCACAATAAGTGCAATGATTGCAATTACCAGTATCACTTCCGTACCTCTTTCCTT
>CAVIGM010000012.1:24376-29928 GCA_963642455.1 Anaerovoracaceae bacterium
TTCATCGCAAAAGCGTTCTCGATAAGTATAAAACTTCAACGAAGCGCATGTCAAATACATAAGATGATAAATTGAGGTGAAAATTCGCTGAAAATTCAGTGAATTTTCACTTTTTTGATTGAACATTGTGAAAATTCGCGTATAATTCAGAGTGTAATCCTTATGGAGGTGTTCACTATGATTCTTGAAAGTGAAAGAGTTGAATTCAAGTCGCAAATTTCGGATGACATTTACAAAGAGGTTATTGCGTTTGCAAATACCAGCGGCGGCACCATATACATTGGCGTTGATGACAATGGTAACGAGGTCGGCATTGATAATGTTGATGACACCTATACGCAAATCACCAATGGTATTAGAGACGCAATTCAGCCCGACATTACTATGTTTGTGAAATATACTTTGAGCGAGAATAACGTTGTCGAAATCGTCGTAGGTGAAGGGAGCTCTAAGCCTTATTATCTGAAGTCGAAGGGCTTAAAGCCAAGCGGCGTATATGTTCGTCAGGGTACATCGAGAGTTCAGGCGTCTCCAGATCAGATCCGCCAAATGATCAAGGAATCGGACGGAGATGTTTTCGAGGAGATGCGCTCCATGGAGCAGAATCTATCTTTCCATGCCGCAGAGAAAATGTTCAACAAATACAATGTGGCGTTCTCGGAGGAGAAATATCGCGTTCTCGGAATTACCGATAGTTCCGGGGCTCTTTACACTAATTTGGCGCTTCTTTTGTCAGATCAGTGTATGCATACAACTAAGATTGCCGTGTTCGGGAACGATTCCAACACAGAATTTCGCGACAGCAGAGAATTCACAGGTTCGATTTTCGAGCAACTTGAAGGCGCTTTTGAATATCTTATGCTTTGCAACAGAACACTTGCAAACTTCAATGGGCTAGAAAGAGTAGAGCGCTCCGACTATCCTGAGGAAGCGATTCGCGAGGCTCTTCTCAACGCAATCGTGCACCGCGATTATAGCTTCAGCGGCAGTATCATTATCAATGTAAATGATAACGAGATGGAATTTATATCAATAGGCGGCTTAGTGCCTGGCTTATCTCCAGACGATATTCGTAGCGGAATTTCGCAGCCTCGCAACAAGAAGCTCGCGGAGGTTTTCCATCGTTTGCGTTTGATCGAATCCTACGGAACAGGCATCCGCAGAATCTATAGCTTCTACAGCAATTGTGCTAACAAGCCTCGCATCGAGGTTACAGCAAATACTTTCAAAATCGTTCTTCCAAATATGAATAGCGATAACGCGAAAGAAGCTGCGGTAGAACCTGCGGGAACTACAAGAATCGTTAATCCGCAAATGCAGGCTGTCCTTGATTTTATTCAGCAGAACGGTCAAATTACCGACAGCGAGGTGCAAGATCTGCTTGATGTAAAAAGCACTCGCGCCTACACGCTGATGAAGGAAATGGAAAAGCAAGGCCTGATTATTATCGTCGGCCGCGGCAAGAGCAAAAGATATATAAAATAATTGAAAATAATTGATATCCGAAGAAGAACAAAACGGATAGACAGACTCAAGATATAAAGGGAGGTATGTATATGGCAGATATTCAAAGAAAATTAAAGGCGCAGAAGCATATTGCGTTGATCGCGCACGACCATAAGAAGCAGGCCATGATCGGCTGGTGCAAGAAGAACAAGGATATTCTCGGGAAGCATTTCCTTTGCGGCACAGGAACTACCGCTAAGCTTATTTCAGAAAACACCGGTCTTCCTGTTGAGGCTCTTAAGAGCGGTCCACTCGGCGGCGACCAAGAGGTTGGCGCAAGAATTGCCGAGGGACGAATTGATATGGTGATTTTCTTCAGTGATCCGCTCGAGGCTCAACCTCACGATCCAGACATCAAGGCACTGCTTCGAATTGCAAATGTCTACAATGTGCCATTCGCTAACAACAGAGCTACAGCGGATTTCATGATTCACAGCGATTATTTCAATGACATCTATATTTGTGTCAGCGAGGATTATCACGATATGAACAAACAGCGCTTCGATTCAATCCAGCAGTCCATCGAAGGCAGCAAAGACAAATAGCAACAAGCAAAGTAAAGGCACAGCCCTCGGAAGGAATCCGTCGCTTGTGCCTTTTTCTTTCTTGTTTTTCTGTCTTCTTTATTATCTTTGTAGTTAAGCTTATTCAGCTTATTCAGCCTTTCCATCCGCTTTTTGTAATAGTTCGAGCCTCTGCGTAAACATATTCCAGATGCTCTCATCATCGAACCAAGCCCTGTCAATGTCTCTAATTTGATTTAAGCCCACGCAGCGAACCCCATTAAGTGCCGCCTCCTTCTGGCTAATTCCAGACTTTTCTGGAAGGCACATTGCTCCGTCCAGGCTTGAATATGCCGCAAAAGCTTTGTTGAAATCCATCAAAGGATACAGTTGCTCTATCTTGTTGTTCTTGTTATTTACCCAGAAGCCCCAGTTGCCCCAGTGCCTATCATTATTGCCAATCAAATAATCCATTATGTTCATCATGTGATAAGCCCTGTAGCTTGTTCTTGCAACAATATCCATTAAAGACATGTTGTGATTCATAGCATATATCTCAACGTATTCCGCCGCAACTATCGACCGTTCTTCCGTCGTAATTATTTGGCACGAGCTGACGGGCTGGCCATCAAATACAGCTTTCTCGTATTTGACATGGTCAACATCGAAGCAATCTAGTATCTTGCTTGCTAATAATTCCGCGTTAACATCACGCAGCGAGCCATCCTTATATAGATTAAATGAATTGTTTCTGCGAACCCAAGCCTTAGGAGCTACGCCCGGCGTCCCTACATCCGGAGCAACGTCTTCCGGACGAAGAAGTTCGTTGTTTTCCATTGTTAGGGATTTGCCTCGCAAGGAAACATCAACGAAAATCTCAGAAAGAGGATGCGTAAGAACGTTAACATCCGCAAAACTTACATTCTCGCGAAGGCCTTTTACCCAGTACACATCCATCATTGATACGCAATGGTAGCTAAGAGCAATTTCGGCTCTTTCTTTATCAGTATTAGACTGCTTCATACCAAGAGCATTTAATATTTCTTTTGCGTATTGTCTATCAAGTGTTAATACCCTCGAAGAGCACCATGCATAGAAATTCACAAGATTATTCAATCTGTCATCCATATCATTCGAGCTGTCGAGGTATAAGTTGTATGGCAGAAATGTCGGAAAATAAATTGTACACGAACCGTCGCTATTGATTGAAGCGACTTTTCTGTCCTTATGCATGATTGCAAATTTATTCCATCTTCTCATTAACATTTCCTTTCTGCGTCTAAATTCTTGCAGCTTATTTCTCCTGTACTTCCTTGCCGCTTAAATGCTCGATTTCGATTTCAAACATCTGTACTGCCCTGCCGTCGCGGGCGATTTCCTCGTCGACAAGCTGCTCGGTAGGGTAGTATTTCAAAGCAAGGCGCCTAAGGATTGTGCTTGTCTCGGGGCCAGCCTCGAGCAAGTGGCACCTTCCGAATACCACAACGCTCTGTACGAATGGCGCCCATTCTTCTTCCTCAACCTTTACGCTCTCGTTTCCGTAGACTGTGAAGCAGACCTTGTCGCAAGCCTTTATGGAATCGATTTTGTGGCCCGCGCGCGATCCGTGGAAATAGATTCTGTTCGCTTCCTTGTCGAAATAGAAGTTAATCGGAACGGCGTATGGGTATCCGTCGTCTCCGTTTACGGCAAGAACGCCTCTTCGATTTGTCGTAAGCAGCGCCTCCGCAGCCTCGATGCTTATTTCTCTTTTCTTTCTTCTTGCAGGTCTGAACATATAGCCACCCTCCTTTTCCCATTAATTCCTTTGTTTTCTATGCAAAAAATCTCTAACTCGCCTAATATGCGCTGGTCAAGCCATAATATTCTTCGAGCGTAACCCAGTCGCCGTCATTATACAACTTCTTCGCAAGCTCGGTTCCGACATATCTTAAATGCCAAGCTTCGTATTGATAGCCTGTAACATCCTCCTTGCCCTTAGGATATCTTATAACAAAACCATATCGATAAGCATTCTTGTCGAGCCATTTGCCCTCTTTCGTATCGGCGAAGGAATCAGCGACGGAATTCAAATCGAAGCAATATCCTGTCTGGTGCTCTGAATAACCGGCTCTTGCCGAATATCTGTCGGCAGCAGCTTCGCCATCTTGCGAGCAATATTTATTAAATAAATTCTGCTGGGTAGAATATGACCTATATCCGCTAATTATGTATAAATCAACGCCTTCGCCCTCTGCGTCTGCCTCCATTTGCTTGAAGGCCTCCATAGTCGTCTTGTCTATGCGGTCCTTATGATTGTCAGAATTTGGCAAATAGGAGTCGACAGGCTCGTAGGTATCTGGCAGGGAAAAAGTCTTGTTCGCTATTACAAGTCCGTCAACATAGGTCACGCCGTCCTTTATGGTCAGCACGTAGCCTTTCTCGGTAGCATATTCCCCGTCGCCCAGAGCCTTATATTCATCGTTATTGCGCGGTGCAGCATCCAAGGAGGCGACCTTCAGCTTGTTCATATCGACTTCGTCAACCGAATCGTCCTTAGATACAACAAAGACGCCAACAAGCTCCAATGCAAGGATCAGGAGCAGGGCTGCTATCAGAAGTTGTCTGCGTTTCTTTCTCGTCATGGTCTTCATGGTTGCCTCAAGTATAACATCGAAAGAAACGCCGTGCAATCAGCACGACGCATCTGTAGTCTATTCGGTTGCGCTGGCCTTAATCGAGGCTTGAAGTGAGGCCTTGCGATGTGGTATCATTCGCACGTATGTGCACTTAACTTAAATTGCATACAAGAAAAGAGGTATCACCCAAATGAATCTTCCTATAGCGCTGGCATTTCTATTCTTTGTCGGATCGTGTTTCGGCTGGGTCTTGGAACTGCTATTTCGCCGCTTCTTCTCGAAACGCAATCCCGAGAGAAAATGGATCAATCCGGGCTTTTGCACAGGGCCGTATGTTCCGCTGTATGGCTTCGGTCTTTGCATACTCTTCCTATTCACCTCGCTCGATTCGCGCGTTGTAATCAGCGATTCTATTTGGGGAGAGGTCATCTTATTTAGCATATCCGCTATTGCGATGACAGCCTTAGAATATGTTGCAGGTATCTTCTGTCTGAAGGTGGTAAATGTCCGCCTGTGGGATTACAGCGACGAATGGGGAAATATTCAGGGCATCATTTGCCCTAAATTCTCGTTGGCTTGGGCGGTGCTCTGTGCCGTCTACGCATATCTTGTACATCCGCACATTTTGAATGCTCTGGCATGGCTGTCGAACAACCTGGCTTTCTCTTTTGTAATAGGGCTGTTCTTCGGCGTATTTATAATCGACTTCGCAAATTCCGCACAGCTCGTTGTGAAGCTTAGAAAATTCGCGGAGGAGAACGATGTTATCGTGCATTACGAGAGCATCAAGGCTCACATTCGTATGGCGCAGGAAGAGGCTGCTCAGAGGACTCACTTCTTCCGGCCTTTCCGCACGGAGCGCCCATTGAGTGAGCACCTCAAGGAAATGATTTCCACCTTCGAAGCTCGCAAGCACAGCAGATAG
>CAVIGM010000012.1:30029-31183 GCA_963642455.1 Anaerovoracaceae bacterium
CGCCCTACAGCTTGCCCCCGAAAACAGGGAAGAAGCTGTGCTCGCCGTAATCCTTGATTCTATCAACTTTCTTGAGAATCTCCATATCCTCATCTGCGATGACGAAATCCACCGCCGCATTCTCCTTCATATGCTCAGGATTTGCCGTCTTAGGAAGAACAACCATTCCAAGCTGCATATCGTAACGCACGCAAAGCTGCGGAATTGTAACGCCATATTTCTCGGCCATCTCGGCGATTTGCGGATTCTTGAGGGCCTCACCGTGAGCCACAGGAGAATAAGCCTCCATCACTATGCCCTTCTTCTGGCAATAATCAATCAGCTCCAGTGGGGTATTTGAAATATGGCAGAGCACCTGATTAACCATCGGCTTAATCTCGGCCGTCTCCCAAAGGCTGTCGATATCCTCTTGCAGAAAATTCGAAATTCCAATCGCGCGAAGCTTGCCTGCCTTATAGGCATCCTCAAGCGCTCTCCATGCCGCACGATTTCCCTCGACATAACGGTCCTCGCACTGGTTCACTTTATCCCAAGGCTGTGGGCTGTGGATAATCATCATATCAAGATAATCGAGGCCCATAACAGCGAGCGTCTTGTCAATGCTTGCGGCAGCCTCTTCATAGGTCTTGTGCTCCGCAGCGACCTTAGATGTTACATAAATCTCCTCTCTTGGCACGCCACAATTACGAACGCCCTCGCCTACACCACGCTCGTTTCCATAAGCCTGCGCCGTGTCAACATGGCGGTATCCCATTTGTATAGCGGCTTTAACCGCCTCGGCTGCCTTGTCGTCATCTACAAGCCAAGTGCCGAGAGCCAGCACCGGAATTTCCACTCCATTGCTTAATTTCTTTATTTCTTTCAATTCCTTCAATTCAGTCATTTCGTTTAGCACCTTTCTTCCTTAATTTGCTCTAGCTACCTTAGATTCTCGAGATCCTTGAGTTTCGATTCGCTGCGCAGCTTCTATTCCTCCTACTCCTCGGTCCATACCTCTTTTGCGAGATTGAAAACGGCCCAAGCCTTAGGCCAGCCTGCGTAGAAAGCCACATGCGTAACAACGGCCGCGATTTCCGCCTTGGTCACTCCATGGTCTTTCGCGTTCTGAAGGTGATACTTCAAGGAAGAATCCGTGATTCCCTGCGCCATCAGAG
>CAVIGM010000013.1:0-31001 GCA_963642455.1 Anaerovoracaceae bacterium
CTCTTGCATCTGCTGCGTCGACAACGGAGCGAGAGCGTGCCTTCAAGGAGCATTTGCGCGCCCCTCTGCGTCAGCACCGGCGCGAGAGCCTACATGCAAGCTCGCGCATCCGTTCTGCATCCACCTTGCAAATAGTTCTGTCGTATGAATACAGACCATTGATTTCGTCCTCGACATCGGATAGCTGCGTGTAAATGCAGCCGCATAAGCCCTTTTCGATTGCCGGAATGACCATTTTCTCGTACATGGAAACGATGCGCTCTGTTAGCTCCGCCTTGTCCTTGCATTTGCCATAGCCATAGGTGGTGGCTCTATCCTTGAGATTGAGCGAATAGCCTCCGCATTCTGACAGGAGCATCGGCCTTTGCTTAGGCTTGAGTCTCTTGGTTCTGAAGTAGACGTGCTCGCTATCGAAGTCGCTTTTGCCTTGTGCGAACCAGCCTGAAGTCGCATCTATGAGGCGACTGTTATCTAAATTCTTTGCAATTTCGTACATTTGGTCAGCACAGAATTGTCCCCAGCCCTCGTTGAATAAGGTCCACGAGACGATGCAAGGATGATTTCGCAGGGCCTTTATCGTTGCCTTCATGTGCTCAATCCAGAAAAGTTCTCTTTCCCCGATCGTGCCTCGCCTGTCGTTATATTTGATTCTCGCAACGCTTGCGGCAGTGCCAAGGGCGGTATCTCTTAGGAAATTATAATCGCCGCTATTTACCATATCCTGAATCACAAGAATTCCAAGCCTGTCGCAGTCATAATAGAAAAGTTCCGGCTCGACCTTGATGTGCTTTCTTAGCATATTGAAGCCGAGCTCCTTGAGCCGCTTTATATCACGCTCGTACTCTGCCGGATCCTTCGGGAGATATATTCCATCCTCGAAATACCCCTGGTCAAGAACGCCGTGCATGAAGATAGGCTCGCCATTTAGGCATACCCTATTAACGCCTTTGATGTTGTCGATGCTTATAGTTCTAAGCGCGAAATAGATCTCTATCTCGTCATCGGCTTCCTTTATCTTCCTTGTATAGAGCTTAGGATTATCCGGCGTCCAGCAGACTGGATTAGCTATATTGAATCTCTTATTCTTCGTAATCTTAGTGCCGTTATCGTCTATATGAAGTTCGACGTTTGCTCCGCTAAGGTCCGCGTCAATTCGTACATCCTCGATGAATCTTGACGGAAGCTCCTCGAGCCATACCGTCTGCCAAATCCCCGAGACAGGCGTGTACCACATGCCGCCACGGTCTTTTCTCTGCTTGCCATAAGGGTATTTATGGTCAAGGTAGTCGGTCACGTGAACTTCGAGCAGATTCTCGCCGTCCTTAATCGCATGGCTCACCTCGTAGCTAAATGGCAAATATCCGCCGCAGTGCCTTCCGAGGTAAACGCCATTAAGTCGCACTTCCGCAATCTGGTCTACCGCCCCGAAGTGCAGCAGCACCCTTTCCTTCGTTCTCTCGAACTTGAATTTTCTCTTATATAAAAGTTCCTCTTCAAAGCGACATTCGGGCACATAGCAGCTCTGGCCATTGCACAGCCACTCGCCGTTGAGACTCAGCCAGTTCGCTCTTCTCATTTGAGGTCTTGGATATTCGTTCCACATATTTAGTCTCCCGCCTTTCAATTTCGATTTCGATTTCGATTTCGATTCAAACTTCAATTCGCCTGCGAATTTCGTTATCTAATTCAATATCAATTTCGATTGTCGGCGAAGCGCCTTTTGATTAGCATCAGCACAAGTACAAGCGCCGCCAGTACGATTATCGCTGCCTTCCAAATATTCGCATTTGGAAGAAAACTTGTTGTTCCGTCGCTATTAGTGATAAGCTCGGCATTCTTAAGAACGGCAGCACCGATTGCAGGTCCGATTAAGCCCGGCACGAAGACCTGTCCGATAATGCGAACGCCTTGGAATTGGCCGGCTCTGTTCTCTGGGATGAGATCCCTTATTCTTGCTCCGAAGACCGACATTCCCGTCAGATAGCCGCTCATCATGAAGAGCGAGCCTACAAATACAGGCAGGATTTCTCGGCCGACATAGAGCATGAAGCAGCCGAGCGCAAGCATCGCAACAGGAATTCTTATGGCGAAATTGAATCCGTAATTGTCATAGACTTTACCATAGAGAGCCGTTACGATGGCTGCGGCTATAATCGCAGGCGCCATGATGAGCACGTAATTTGTTATGCCGAGAGTTTTCTCATAATAAATGATTAGGTATGGCATGAAGATCTGAATCGAAATTCCGAATACCGCAAAAGCCGCAAGCACCGAATACAGATTGGTATTCTCCTTGATGACAGCTGGCCTGAAGCTGTATATCAGCGTCTCTGCGTAGGACTTCTCTTCTTTTCTAAGATCGGGCGCATCCTCGATGATAAAGAGGCCAAGCACTCCGATAATAATTGTCGCAATTCCGATGATGTAATAAATTGTCGTCCATGCCTTGTGGGTATCGAGGTTGAAGCTCATGAAGCCTCCGAAGACAACAAGAATCGCAACAAGCGGCATCATGGAATTGAAGCCCTCGATTCTTCCTCTGTTGGTCTCATCGCCTTTGTCTGTGAGCCATGCGTTATATGCCGCATCATTTGCGGTTGAGCCGAAGAAGGTCATAACGCAGTCCATTACAATGGTCATCATTACGCTCTTGATATATGCGAAGCTTATAATCGATAGGCCCCAGATAATATATCCGATGCTCATGAAGGCTTTGCGTTTGCCGACCTTATCCGAAACAGCACCCATTATAATCGTTGTCAGCGCTGCCACGACGGCACTTGCCATTACCATCGCGCTTATTTCGGCTGCCGATGCGTTGAACATCTTGTAAATGAATACGTTGAAGTACATGTTCTCGACAACCCATGCCACCTGACCCATAAGGCCGAAGATGATCATGGCTATCCAGAATTTCTTATCAAGCTTAGTTGCCATTCTTTATTCTCCTGTAAATATCACTACATCTGATTGTGCTTCGATTGAGGCGGAATATATACAAAACAGAGCCTGACTATCTATATGATCAAGCTCTGTTTGATAATTCAAGTATTTAAGCTACATCTTTATGCTATGTTCTATTCTATAAAGACAATCTAAGCTTACTTGTACTCTTCCCACTTGCCTGTCTCAACAGCCTTAGCTGCGCCAAGAGCAAGAGCTTCCATCTCGCACTCGCCTGGGAATCTGTAGATTGGAGCAATCTTCTTAACGTACTGACCTATTTCGTCGCAGAATCTTTCTGAATATGCCATTCCGCCTGTCAGTGAAATTGCGTCTACGTCATAGTGAAGAACTGCAGCCATTGCGCCGATGTCCTTAGCAAGCTGATAAGCGATAGCCTTGAATGCGCCCATCATTGTCTCGTCGCCTTCGAAAGCCTTAGTCTCAACTGTGAGGAAGTCCTTTGTTCCTGTATATGAATATACGCCAGCTTCCTGTCCGATGATTCTCTTTACATCAGCCTTTGTCATGCCTTCCTTGAAGCAGAGGTTAACAAGTGCGTTAGCTGGAAGGCCACCGCCTCTGTCCATTCCCATAGCACCGTCATCCTTAACGTTGTTAACGTCGATAACTCTGCCCTTCTTGTGAGCACCAACAGATACGCCGCCGCCAAGGTGAACTACGATGAGGTTGAGATCTTCGTATGGCTTACCAAGCTTCTCTGCAGTCTTTCTTGCTACAGCCTTCTGATTCAGTGGGTGGAAAAAGCTCTGTCTCTCGAATCCAGGGTAGTTGAGTCCTGAGTAACGAGCAAGTGGCTCGAGCTCGTCAACGCATACAGGGTCTACGAAGAAAGCAGGGATTCCTACGGAATCTGCCATTTCCTTTGAGATGTATGCTCCGAGGTTAGAAGCGTGCTCACCATAAGGTGGGTTCTTAATATCTGCTATAACTGCATCATTAACCTTGTATGTTCCTGATGGAATGTGCTTGAAAAGTCCACCACGTCCTACGATAGCATCGAAGTCGCTAACCTGGTATCCGTTCTCCTTGATAGTCTTTTCGATTACTTCCTTACGGAAAGGCATCTGGTCTACAACATGATTGTACTTAGCGATCTCTGCTGCATCGTGGTCAATACCAATCTTCAGAACCTGCTCATTGTTCTCATAAACAGCAATCTTTGTTGATGTTGCACCTGGGTTAATAACAAGAATTTTCATTTGGTAGTTTCTCCTTTCGACTACATGTTTACTCACGTGTTAATTATATATCATTTAATTCTGATATCAAGTTATTCTGCTTCCAGAACAGCTACAAGCTGTCCTGCCTTAACGCTGTCGCCCTCGCTGACACAGACCTTCTCGATTACGCCGTCTCTTGTGGCAATTACGTTGGTCTCCATCTTCATGGCCTCGATGATAGCAACAGGCTGGCCTACTTTGACAGCATCGCCTTTGCCTACAAGAACCTTGATGATTGAGCCCGGAATATTTGCGCCAATCTCGGAAAGGTTGTCAGGATCTGCGAATTTGACCTCTGCACCATGCGCTACGCTTGTAAGCGCCTGCTTGTCCTTAATCGATACGACTCTTCTGTTGCCGTTAACTGTAAAAGTAAGGTCTCTCATTCCGTGCTCGTCGGCTTTGTCGATCTTGTCGAGGGTTATTACCATCGTATTACCCTTCTTGAGTGTAATCTCTACAGTCTGTCCAACCGAAATGCCGTGGAAGAATACATCACTTCCCATATTGCGGAAATTGCCCTCAGTCGAGAGTTTCTTGATGTAATCATCGAATACCTTATTATACATTGCATAAGATACTTGCTCCTGATCTGTGCCCTTAAGTCCGAGATCATTTACAAGATGCTCTTTGATTGCATCGAAATCTTCAGGATCAAGAAGTTCGCCTGGTCTGCAAGTTATTGGCTCTTTGCCCTTAAGAACTACCTTCTGGAGATCTGTAGGGAAGCCGCCCTCAGGCTGGCCCATCATGCCCTCGAAATATGTTACAGATGAATCAGGGAAATCGAAATTTGCTCCTTTTTCAACTATGTTCTCAGGTGTCAGGTCGTTCTGAACCATGAAGATTGCAAGGTCTCCTACTACCTTCGAGGATGGAGTAACCTTGACGATATCTCCGAGCATTTTATTTACCTTGACGTACATGTCCTTAACTTCGTCGAACTTATAGCCGATGCCGAAGCTCTCAACCTGTGGCTTGAGATTTGAATACTGTCCGCCTGGAATTTCGAGTCTATAGATCTCGGCTGTCGTAGCCTTAAGATCCGACTCGAATTTCTCATATACAGGTCTTACATCAACCCAGTAATCGGAAATCTTCTGAAGTCCGTAAGAATCAAGTCCTGTATCTCTTTCGCTGTTCTCAAGTGCTGCAACGATTGAGTTAAGCGCAGGCTGTGATGTCAGTCCGGACATGCTATTAAATGCTGCATCGACAATATCTACGCCGGCTTCTGCTGCCATAAGAATAGATGCAACGCCGTTACCGGATGTATCATGCGTATGAAGATGAATAGGAATTCCTATCTCGTTCTTAAGCGCTGTTACGAGCTTCTTTGCAGCCATAGGCTTGAGAAGTCCTGACATATCCTTGATTCCGAGGATGTGAGTGCCTCTTCTCTCAAGTTCCTTTGCCATATCTACATAATATTTCAGATTGTATTTGTCTCTTGTTTCATCAAGAATATCGCCAGTATAGCAAATTGCTACTTCTGCGATTTTGTCCTGATTCAGAACTTCATCGAGGGCAATCTCAACACCCTTCACCCAGTTAAGCGAGTCGAAAATTCTGAAGAGGTCAATGCCAGCCTTTGCTGACTCCTGAACGAATTTCCTGATTGTATTATCTGGATAATTCTTATATCCTACGGCATTAGCTCCTCTAATGAGCATCTGCATAAGAACATTTGGAATCTCCCTGCGAAGTGTTTCGAGTCTCTCCCATGGGTCCTCACCGAGGAATCTCATCTCTACATCGAAGGTTGCTCCACCCCACATTTCGTAAGAGAAAATATCTTTGCCGTAATATGCCATTGCAGGGGCAATCTTCTCCATGTCCTTAGTTCTTACTCTTGTTGCGATGAGTGACTGCTGAGCATCACGAAGAGATGTATCTGTGATGAGAAGCTTTTTCTGATCCAGAGCCCAGTCTGCAAGGCCCTTTGCGCCTCTCTCATCGAAGATCTGCTTCGTTCCGCGGAAGTCCTTGATTGCCTTCTTATCTACCTTCGGAACAACAGGAACGTTGAAACTTGGAGCCGCACCTTTTGTCTCATTTACGACCTTATTGCCGAGAAATTCAAGAACCTGAACCTCTCTATTTGTTACGGCTCTGATGTTCAGAAGATCAGGGTTAGCTTCGATGAAGCCTGTGTTGCAATCTCCTGCTCTGAATGTTGGATGATTAAGCACATTCAGGAGGAAGCCGATATTTGTCTTGACGCCCTCGATCTTCATCTCCTTGAGAGCTCGAACAGCCTTATTTGCCATGTCCTCGAAGGTTCTGCCATGAGCAATAACCTTAACAAGCAAGCTGTCATAATATGGTGAAATCACAGAGCCTGTGAAGCCGTTACCTCCGTCGAGACGAATTCCGAAGCCCGAAGCGGAGCGATACTGTGTAATCGTGCCTGTATCAGGTGCGAAATTATTCGCAGGATCCTCTGTGGTGATACGACACTGAATTGCGTAACCGTTCAGCTTAATATCGTCTTGGCTCTTGATTGAAATCTCATCTGAATCAAGCGCATAGCCCTCAGCAATAAGAATCTGCGCCTGAACAAGGTCAACGCCTGTAACCATTTCGGTTACGGTATGCTCAACCTGAATACGAGTATTCATCTCGATGAAATAGTGGTTGCCCTCCGAGTCGAGAAGGAATTCTGCCGTTCCTGCGCTTCTGTAATTTACAGCCTTAGCAATCTTGATTGCGTCAGCGCAAATTGCCTCTCTTTGCTCATCGTTCAGGCAGAGAGCTGGTGTAAATTCGATAACCTTCTGATGTCTTCTCTGAATCGAGCAGTCTCTATCATATAGATGCACTATATTTCCGTAGGTATCTCCGAGGAGCTGAACCTCGATATGCTTAGGCTTCTCAAGATATTTCTCGATGAAAATATCGTCGATTCCGAAAGCCTTAGCTGCCTCTGACTTGGCACTAAGAAATTGTGGAATGAGCTCTTCTTCTTTTCTTACGATTCTCATTCCTCTTCCGCCGCCACCTGCAGCAGCCTTAATCATTACAGGAAAACCGCATTCCTTGGCAATTCTGAGAGCTTCTTCTTCGGATTCAATAGCTACTTCAACGCCTGGAACCGTAGGAACTCCAACTTGCTTAGCAACGAGCTTGGAGCTAACCTTGTCTCCGAGCTGATTCATCATCTCGTGTGTAGGTCCTATAAAAGTAATTCCCGCATCCTCGCAGGCCTTTGCGAAGTTCGCGTTCTCAGAAAGGAAGCCGTAGCCCGGATGGATTGCGTCGCAACCCTTGCTCTTTGCAATCTTGATAATTTCGTGGATGTCAAGATAAGCGTCGATTGGGCCCTTGCCCTTTCCTATTTCGTAAGCCTCATGTGCCTTTGTTCTAAATAATGTATTCTTGTCCTCGGCAGAATAGATGGCTACCGTTCTGATGCCAAGTTCACGGCATGCACGGATAATTCTAATGGCTATTTCGCCTCTATTTGCAACAAGAACCTTCTTGAATTCTTTGATTTCTGCCATATCTACCTCCTGCTCTATTGTTGTGCTCTATTTCTTGCCTTTCTTCTGGCAAGTTCGCTTAGAATCTTCTTGCGAAGTCTTATGTCTGTCGGTGTTACCTCTACAAGCTCGTCATCGGTTATGAATTCGAGTGCCTCCTCAAGTGTAAAAGTTCTTGGAGGTGTCAGCTTGATGGTGTCATCGGAGCCTGCCGCTCTCATGTTACTTAGCTGCTTAGCTTTGCAAGGATTAACTACCATGTCCTCTGTTCTTGAATTCATTCCGACAAGCATTCCCTCATATACATGGGTGCCTGGCTCAACGAACATCTGAACACGTTCTTGAATATTGAAAAGCGCATAAGGAGTGCAATTTCCCTCCTCCTGTGCTATCGCAACACCATTTGATCTATCTGGAATATCGCCTTTCCATGGCTCGAAACCTTCGAATCTTCTTACCATCGAGCCCTCGCCTCGGGTATCGTTGATAAAT
The DNA here is from genome assembly GCA_963642455.1 of Anaerovoracaceae bacterium. Taxonomy (GTDB): domain Bacteria; phylum Bacillota; class Clostridia; order Peptostreptococcales; family Anaerovoracaceae; genus Crickella. The sequence continues at coordinate 8,162 of CAVIGM010000013.1, forward strand.
TCGGATCTATATCCCATCAGGCCTCTTGTCGGTGCCGAATAGATAATCTTTGAATATCCGTTGCCGTCACTTTCCATCTGCTTCATCATACCTTTTCTAAGATTGAGCTTGGAAATTACAGAGCCCGAATATTCGTCAGGCACGCTCACAACGACCTCTTCAACAGGCTCGAGCGTCTCTCCGTTCTCGCCTTTCTTAGTTACTACCTCAGGCTTAGAAACAGCAAGCTCGTAGCCCTCTCTTCTCATATTCTCGATAAGAATAGAAAGGTGAAGTTCTCCTCTTCCGGATACCTTGAAGCAGTCCGTCGAATCCGTTGGCTCAACCATCAGTCCGACATTTACCTCAAGCTCTTTCTCTAATCTCTCTTTGATATGTCTGCTTGTAACGTATTTGCCTACCTTGCCTGCAAAAGGCGATGAATTGACCATGAAATTCATCGAAAGGGTTGGCTCTTCGATGCTTATCGTTCCAAGCGATTCAGGGCAATTAGGATCGCAAATTGTCTCTCCAATTGAAATATCTGAAATACCGGAAACTACTACGATGTCTCCACATTCTGCCTCATCAACCGAAACTCTGCTAAGGCCCTTATATACGAAGACTTGATTTATCTTGCACTTCTCCTCGGAGCCGTCTGCCTTAGTAACAACAACCTGCTGTGCAGCCTTAATCTTACCTCTTGTAATTCTTCCGATTCCGAGTCTTCCGATATAGTCGTCATAGGCAAGTGACGAAACCTGTAGCTGAAGTGGCTCATCATTAAGGTCTGGATAAGTCTCGCAATGCTCTACGATGGTCTCAAGCAGCGGCTCGATGTTGAGATTGCCATAGCCCTTTGGGCTTTTCTTGATTTTCGAAAGGCCTTCTCCGACAACGACTCCCTCTACATCCTTAGGGTCTCTGACTGCGATTCCCTGTCTTGCGATTCCGTAAAGGATTGGAAAATCGAGTTGGTCGTCATTTGCTTCGAGGTCCATGAAGAGCTCGTAGGTCTCGTCGACAACCTCGTCAATTCGAGCGTCAGCCTTGTCAATCTTGTTGATAAAAAGTATAGGGTTGATGCCCTGCTGCAGCGATTTGTTGAGCACGAATCTTGTCTGAGGCATTGGACCCTCACTTGAATCGACAAGCAGAATTACTGTATCTACAGTCTTCATAATTCGCTCAACCTCGGAGCTGAAGTCAGCATGTCCTGGAGTATCTACGATATTAATCTTGTAATCCTTATACATAATGGAGCAGTTCTTGGAATAGATGGTGATGCCTCTTTCTCTCTCGATTGCATCGCTATCCATTACGCATTCTACGACCTCTTCATTGTCGCGGAAAACATGCGACTGATTGAGGAGCGCGTCTACGAGTGTGGATTTGCCCGCATCTACATGGGCAATAACTGCTATATTTATAATCTTTTGTTTATCTTGCATTTGTATCTGTCTTTCCTATTCTTCTTAACGGTGATAGTGCTTGAGCATATTGTCGTATTCGTCTTCGATTGTTCTTGTGAAGTATTTGAGATTCTTCGCATAATCGAGGGCGCTCATTCGCTTAATCAAATTTGATTCCGCATGGCCTTGTATCTCGTCGATATACCAGCTCGGTGAATCAATATGTATTCCCCTGAATGCCTTTGCCCAAGTCTCAAGGCTTGAGAATTCAAGTGCATAAGGTACGAGCGAATAATAGTAGCTTGAATCATCCATCTGCAACGGCGCGACCTGCTTAGGGCCTGCATTATTTATCCATTTTCTAAGAGACTTGAGCTTCATTGTCAATTCGGCATTACCCTTGCCTCTTGCACCCATGACAACGCAGAAGAAAACCACTCCTGCAATAATTGGGATTACCGAAAGGGCTATCGCCCAGAGTCCTGTCTCCTGCCAGAATTTATATAATTCATAGCCAAGAATAATTCCAAGGCCTGCAATTCTCACAAGCATGCTGATTATATAATGCTGCTTATCTTTATTGTATTTAAGGTCGTATGACCTGCAGATAAGCATAATCATTGCACTCGAAAGGACCATTACCACAAGAGGCTCTGCAATAGGTACTTCTACATATTGATATACCTCTCTTATAATAGGGATTGCGCCAATTGCAAAAGTTGCAAGCATTATGCAAATGAGTCTGCAAATCTTTGAGCTGATTGTTATCGCCGCCATGCTCTTATCGCTAAAGCCGGCTTCGATGCTCATTGCAAAATCCCCCATTACTGCTCTCATTCTTGGGCAAATTTCTTCCGTGTCGAGATAGCGCTTCTCGTAGACACCTTCAAAGAGCGTGTTGTAAATATTACGGATGTATTTCTCCTCGCCCTTCGGGTCTTCCAATCTCAGAAGCCTATATTTCTTCGGATGATATTCGCTGATGGCAAGATATCCTTTCTCGGCCATATATATGATAAGGGTAATAAAGTCCTTGACTCTAACCTTGTTCTCGAAGATAAATCCTGTATCGCTTGGATAGATTCCCTCTATCGGCTTAACCGCAAGGCTTCTCTTAACCTTAGGGTCCTTACCGAATATCAGCCAGAGTATGGCGGAGGCAATAAGTATCAATGCTGCAAAACCAGGAATGATATATGCTGTCCAGCTTCTGTCAAGCGCACCTTCCCAATATCCTTCCGGAAGCTGAGCCTTGAGGGTTACCGCATAATTCTCGGGAATTCGGCTTCCTGTGATTGTGACGGTTTTCTTTTCTTGATTTGCCTCATAGCTAAGGTCCGAAACCTTGTTGCTTGAGCCGAACTGACCTGCGTAATAATTCATATCGTTCCAAGGGAAATCCTCAGGGAATTGAACCGTAATTGCGAGTCTGCCTATCGGAACCTTCCAGTCAGGTAGCAGCACATTATAATAGAACATGTCGTTAGCTGAATTGCGGTCCTGATATTCTACGATGGTATATTGGATTCTGTAGGTGTGTGTGCCCTTGGTCAGAATTGACGGATCGACGATATTGATATATTGATGCTTGCCAACCTTCTGCGCATTCACGCTGTTCTTGCCGAGCTTCAGATTCTCGATCTTGTAATTTCCCTGCGGAATGATAAAGGATAATTCCTGAAGGTCGCTTGGCAAATTAACATTGATGGTCTGAATTACGTCGAAGGTATGGTCCTTATTAACGTTGGCCTGCACGTCGAATTTGGTAAGCTCGTAAGCCGCGTCTGTAGTCGCCGCGTCAACAGGTCTTGCGGCAGCAGGCAGCATGATTATCATCAAAGCAAAAAACACAACAAAAGCAGCCGCAACGCGCCTTGCCTTGCTGCCCTGCGCTCTCGTCGCGATTGCAGCGGCCGTAACTTTGCGGTTCTGCCCTCTCGTCGCGATTGCAGCGGCCGTAACTTTGCGGTTCTGCCCTCTCGTATTTATGCAGTTGAAATTCGTTAAGTTCATAAAATTTTCTCTTCTTTCCAAAAACAAAATTTCATAATATTATACTACTTTAACATGGCCAATTCAATCACAAACGGGAAGGCTCAAAGTGTGAATTATGTGTGGATGGCAACAAATAAGTTTCAAACAAACATTAGAAGTAACATCGGCGATGAAACTTGTCAAGTTGCAGTGAAACAAGCGTCAAAAAAAAAGCAGAGGCCTAAGCCTCTGCTTCAAATTGTCTGTATTTCTATGCAATCTACAATTCGATGCAATCGCTAATTGCGTAGCTGCCTTTAGGTTGCTTGACTATCCACTCTGCCGCATCTACCGCACCTGATGCGAAGCATTTCCAGTTGATAGAATGGTGTGTAATCTCAAGCCGCTCGCCCTGGCCCATGAAATATACGGTATGGCTCGATGGAGTATCGCCACCTCTGAGCGAGTGGAAGCCAATCTCGCCTTCCCCTCTTGGATCTCGACCTGGCCCGCGTCCGTATTTAGCTTTCTTCGATAGGTCGGCTTCGATTGCCTCCGCGATTGTTTCGCCAAGCTCCTTAGCTGTACCGCTTGGCGCGTCGAGCTTCTTAGCATCGTGATAGTCGACGATCTCAATATCGCAGGACTCGTGCAGAGCTGCAGCTGCCTGAGCCAACAGCTTGGACATGACATTTACCATGCGGGATGTATTTGCGGCAAGCATTACCGGAATATCCTGACCTGCTGCATCGAAGGCTGCACGCTGCTCAGCCGTGAAGCCTGTGGTTCCGCAAACGAGTGCGACGCCCTTAGCGCGGCATACTTCAAGAATATGCATGCCCTCTTCAACAGTCGAGAAATCAACTACGCAGTCGCATTTATCGATAACTTCCTCGATTGAGCCGTATACTATAGCTCCAACAGGGCCACAGCCAGCTACCTCTCCTGCGTCGCGACCGATATAATCACGACCGGCTGGAGCCACAGCCCCGACAAGCTCGATGCCCTCTTTTGCCGCTGCAATTTCAATAATCAGCTTGCCCATTTTGCCTCTTGGGGCAGTTACAACTAATTTCATATCGCACCTCCTGCTCGTTACTCGCTTCATCGGCTCGCCCCGAGAATTCCTCGATTCGCGATAAGCCTCACGGCTATTCGGCAAAGCTTCGATTCACTCGGTTCACTCGGCGAGCTCTTTTTTCACTTGCCCTATTTGCTTAAATCGATGGTAATAGAATCTACGCTTGGCTCGAATTTGGTCAGCTTAACGCCTGCCGCCGTGAGCATTCTCTTCGAAGCCTGAGTCATCGGATCATTCTCGTATTTGTCCGACAAATACACGACTTCCTTGACACCAGACTGGATGATAGCCTTAGCGCATTCGTTGCAAGGAAAGAGCGCAACATAAATCTTCGAGCCTCTCAAATCCCGACCGCTTGCATTAAGAATCGCATTCAGCTCCGCATGAACCACATAAGGATATTTGGTGTTCTCGGCCTTGTCCGCCGCGCGCTCCCATGGGAACATGTCGTCGGAGCAAAATTTAGGGAAGCCATTATATCCGGTCGACAGAATAATATTATTCTCGTCAACTATGCAAGCTCCAACCTGCGTATTCGGATCCTTGCTGCGCATTGCCGCAAGCTTGGCAATTCCCATGAAATATTCGTCCCAGCTAATATAATCAGTTCTTTTCATCTGCAATATTCTCCTTGCTTATATTCAAGTTGCAAAAAATTTGTTCTTAATCATTTCGAACTTTCGTGCTTTCGTGTCGCTGCTCGTTCGAGTCACCGCAAAAGCCACTCGCCTTCGTGTCGCTGCTCGTTCGAGTCACCGCAAAGGCCGCTCGCCTTCGTTCTCTCTTGTAATTTTACAACGCGGCGAAAGCCGTTTCAATATGCTAACGAGGTACTTGGTGTTCTATATGAAAAAATGAAGCGCGGTTGAAGCGCAGAGAAGCGCGGCGAGGCGCGGTTGAAGCGCAGCCCGTAACTTGTTGAAGCGCGGCGAGGCCTTGGGAAAAGGCGTGGTCAAGCGCGGTTGAAGCGTGGCGAGGCACGATTGAAGCGCGGCCCGTAACTTGTTGAAGCGCGGCGAGGCCTTGGGATTCGAAAAAATAGAGAAAATCGAGTGTTTTTGAGGCGATTTTCTCTACTCCGCCTTCATTCGATGCCGCATGCCGTGTGTCGCGCGGAACTTGGTTCCGGCATTAGTAGAGAAAATCCGTTAAATTTAGGGCGATTTTCTCTATTTCCTACCGCTCTTCGAGCTTGAATCGGAAGTCGAAACGCTGCTGCCAAGCTTATGAGCTGACAGTTAGTAGAGAAAATAGAGCGTTTCGACGTCGATTTTCTCTATTTTTTGCTGAACCAACTTCTTCTCACACCACGCTCGTTACTTGGAAGAAGCAATCGAATAGAGAAAATGTGGCATTTTTGAACCGATTTTCTCTATTTTTTGCCGAACCAACCTCGAACCAACCTCGAACCAACCTCAATTCGGAGCATCGCCAAGTGGCCTCGCGGGCTCGACCCCACATTCGGCCGCTTCTGACGAATCGATTCAGAAGCAATCTGCGTGCCGTGCTGCCGCAAGGCCCGAGTAGATTGCATTATTTATATTATATCCGCCGCAAGGGCCGTCGTAGTCGGCAAGCTCGCCGACAATATATAGGCCTGGCACGAGCTTGGATTCGCAGCTTGCCTTGTCTATTTCGTCGAGGCATACTCCGCCCGATGTGCACTGCGCATCCTTCCAGCCCTTGATTCCGCTTGGTTGGAATTCGAGCCTATGTATATCGTTGCCATGGGCCTCCACGTATGCAGCCAAGTCTTCCCTGAGAATGCCGCCGAGTCCAAATTCTGTGACATCTTCATCTGGAAAAAGGTCGATTATTATCTTGAAGTTCTCGAAGGCATTCGAACCATCTGATACATTTGAATTGAAACTGTACTTATCAAATCTCATGAATCTTGTCATATTGAATATGCAAATTCCGCTGAGTCCGTATTTGGTGAATTGAATCTCGCCGTCCTCGGCGAAAACCTCTCTGTAGCAAGCACCTTCGCTTTCGAACTTGCTTGCGCTCTCGCAAGCTGACTCGCCAACGCTCGCATTCTCGCTAACAAGAAGTTTCACTCTGCCCTTTGCTCGTATTCCCGCTATCGTCTCAAGCTCTGCTCCCTCGCACTCGATTGCGCTAAGCACGGGAACTGGGCTTAGCACCTTGTGTCCAAGTTTTCTTGCAAAGCGGTATCCGTCGCCAATGCATCCAAATTGTGGGCCTGCTTTGCCACCGCAAGAGAGGATGATTTCCTTCGAGAAAAATTTCGCGCTTGCCGAAGAGGCTGCTGACTTTGAGGTAGCGCTGGTGCTTGCGCTTGTCTTGGCAGACGCAGCCGCTGCGACGGTTACGGCGAAGCCGTTTTCAAGTCTTTCGACTGCTTCGACATTTGAATTGCATCGCACTTCGACGCCCTCCTCGGAGAGCCTTCTTTCAAAGAGGCTCACAACGTCGGCTGCAGATTCTGAATATGGATAGACAAGTCCGTTATCGTAAATGCGGACCGCAAGCCCGTTGCGCTTCAGGAAATCCAGAACCTCCGCAGAATGCTCCGCATTCTTATTTGAAATATTACATCTTCCATTTCCGCTTGCACGGAGCTTGCGCCCTATTGAAGCATTCTTCTCAAGGAGAAGGACCTGCGCATCAGAATTGCGGCACTTGATTTCAAGTGCCGCGCTGATGCCAGCAGGTCCTGCCCCAATTATTATATAATCGTATTCCTTCATCTAATTATTCTCGCCGATTCAATTATTCTGAGGCCTTTCGCCTTTGACTTCTAACGGGGCAATCAGCTCAATTTTTTATCGCGAATTTGCCCCGTTCCAATCTAATCTGAATTTCTCCGACTTGTGAAAGTCTGAGTTTCTTAATTCAAACTTCCTAATTCGAACTTTTTAATTCGAACTTCTTATTTCGGACTTCTTAATTCAAGATCCCTTGTTCAAGCTTCCCGTCCTGTCTTAAGACAAGGTGTCGGGAAGTCCAACCCGAATCTTAAATCTAAATTTAATCCGAATCTAATTCAAATCTAATTCGAGTCTAATTCGAATCTAATCCGAACCAAATCCGAATCTGATTCAAATCTAATCTAAATCTAATCCTTCGATTCAAATTAAATCTAAAGTCCTGCGGCCACCCTAAGAGTCTCAGCCATATCGGTCTGCTCCCACTTTCTGTCTGCGGCATTGCTTCCGAAATGTCCGTATGCTGCAAGCTTCTTATAACCTGGTTTTCTAAGCTCGAGCTTGTCGATGATTGCCGCCGGCCTCATATCGAAGTTAGCCTTGATAAGATCAACGAGCTTCTCCTCATCAATCTTGCCTGTTCCGAAAGTATCCGCAAATACCGATACAGGCTGTGCAACGCCGATAGCATAAGCAAGCTCGATTTCGCATCTGTCCGCAATGCCTGCGGCAACGATATTCTTTGCGATATAACGAGCCATATAAGCCGCCGACCTGTCAACCTTCGTAGGATCTTTTCCAGAGAAAGCTCCGCCGCCGTGGCTCGACTTGCCACCATAAGTATCTACTATAATCTTCCTTCCTGTAAGGCCGGAATCTCCCATTGGCCCGCCGATGACGAAGCGCCCCGTTGGGTTAACGAGATATCTTGTTTTCTCATCGATATATTCAGCTGGAACGACAGGCTTAATCAGCTTCTCAATCATGTCCTTGCGAATCTGCTCGAGGCTTGCGGACTCCTTGTGCTGAGTCGAAACCACGATAGTGTCGATTCTTACGACTTTGCCATTCTCGTATTCGCAGCTTACCTGAGTCTTGCCGTCTGGCTCAAGATAATCCAAAATTCCCTCCTTGCGAAGCATAGCAAGGCGGTGGGCAAGCTTGTGCGCAAGCTCAATCGGAAGTGGCATCAGCGACTCCGTGTCGCGGCAAGCATAGCCGAACATCATGCCCTGATCGCCGGCACCTATAATCGAATAAGGATCGGCTTTTGCACCTTCCTTGACCTCAAGTGCCTCATCAACACCCATTGCGATGTCGGGAGACTGCTCCTCGATTCGAAGCTCAACCTTGCAGGTATTTCCATCGAAGCAGGCCTCCTCGCAGTCATAGCCGATTTCCTTGACAACATTTCTGATTATTGCCTCGTAATCGACCTTTGCGCTTGTGGAAACCTCGCCGAAGCTCATGATGAAACCGGTCTTTGTGCAGGTCTCGCAAGCTACGTGTGCATCTGGATCCTGCTCGATGATAGCATCCAAGATAGCGTCCGAAACCTGGTCGCAAATCTTGTCAGGATGTCCCTCTGTAACTGATTCTGAAGTGAAAAGTACTCTCATATATATCATCCTTTCGTATGTTCTAAGCCATAAAAAAATGCCCTCTGCCACGCAGAGAGACACATAGACTCTCCTTATCTTTCGGGATATGGCCGATCCCGTGGGACTTGGCACCTTCACTCCTGTGAGGTTGCCGCGAGATCATTGGGCCCATTCCCTCCCTCGCTCTTAATAAGGTTGTCGCATAATATTATAAACCCATATTCAGCCAAGTCAAGATTGTTTGTTCGCGAATTTCCACACTCGATTATCCGCAAATTCTGGGTTATAATATATTAAAGAATTTCGATAGCCTATCGGATTATTTATCGGAATTTGTCGGAATTTATCGGAATTTGTCGAAATTTGTCGAAATATTTGTCGTATTATTTATCGGATTCTTTATCGGAATATTATACGAGATATATAAAAGGAGAGAAAAATGTCTCATTTAGGTGTTGTCGAGGGAAGGCTGTCCGCGAATTATAACAGCTTCAAAGGATATAAGCTCGCATCTGTTCGTGCCACTAACACAAGGCTCATGGGCGTTGTGGCTCTTCTTTTTGAATGGAGAGCTACCGGCAAGAATCCATACCGACTATATCAGATAATTCATCTCGACTATTCGGAATATGGCATAGATGATTATTATGAATTCATGAGCACGGAAGAAGACCTGTCCAATGACAAGAACTACCGCGATATGGAGCGTGCTTGGGAGAAAATGACTTCTGCCATGGGTGCTAAGATTTCAAAGATTCCGGTTGAATATGCCCTCAAGCTCATCGACCTTGCCATCGCAGTCTATCAGAGGGGCAAGCTGTACACTTTTGGAAAAGATCCTCATAAGAGGTTCAGAGTCGATGCGGCCAAGGAAGTAGACATGATGAAGGAGTATCTTGGCTTAGAAGATGCTCTAACGCCGGCTCTTGTGGCTTACGAGAAGGTTGTTCCTAAGAAGCTAAGTACTTATGAGGTAATAAATTATTTCCTTATGCGCCTCGCCGACAGAGATTATTCGGTTCTTCCGCTTCTTACAGATATTGATGTTGAGGATCTTAGCGCTACTAAGATTCCAAGACACGGACTGCAGACGCTGATGAAGAACAGCATCACTCCAATCGACGAAGAAGCTGGCATATATGAATCTACTTTTGTAACACTCGGTGCAGAATACTATTACGGAATTGCGCGTTTTACATTAGACGGAAGCGCAAGGGATGCAGATGGCGCAGAGTGTTATAATAGAAAAATTATTGATTTTGAGATTCTGCATTTCACGAGGCTATCCGCGTATGAGGCAGCAATGCAGACAACGCGTTCAGAATTCATTACTGTATATGATCTTGGAGATGATTTGCTTGAGAGCTTCGACATCGGCACGCTGAGGTTCTTCGAGAATTCAGTATATGAGCCCGTTCTGAATGGCTTCATGTACACGTTATATAACAAGGATAATTCGCATGTGGACAGTCCCGATTACTGGCTCAACGACGATATATATGCTACAGCCCTTATGAGCATGGGCGGCGAGCTTGTCGTTATGAGCTATATTGAGAAAAAAGCCGATAACGTCGAAAAGCAGCTTATATTCTATGTGCGAAATAGAATAATCAGGCTCAAGGGCAGATACGAAATCGGGAATCAGGTATTCAAGACGCTATGCGACGCACCTGGCGCCAAGCTCAAGGAATTGATCAAGCACTAAGTTAGCAATTGCGAAAATTGTTGTACTAAATTAGAAACTTCTTGACAAGATTAAACGCGTCTCGAAAATGCTTTGTTCTTTTTTTCATCGGAAAGTATTAACAATCACCAACGCTTGAAATGATAGGAAAAGGCCGATTTATCCACTTGTTTTTTGGAAATTGTATTCATTTTTATCAACAGGGGTATGTGGATAACTTCCGGAGTGACTTCGTTGAAATTTCAAGGTTTCGAAGCGATTTGAATTTTGTCAAGAGTTTTTTTCCACATATTTTTGAGGGCTTTCCCACATGTGTTTTGTTCTTTTTTTGAAAAGAGCTCGAAAGCAGGCTTCTTGCAAGGTTTTTGAGCAAATTCCATGAAGATAGGATATAGAGAGACAGAGAAGAGACATCATAAGGAAAGAGAAAAGATACCATATAATAGAGAATAAAATAGAGAAGATATATCATAAGATAGAGAGAAAATATAGAGAGGAAATATGGCGACGAGAAGATTATACAGAGAAAATCCATATCTTGATTCGAACGAGGCTGTAGTGCTCGAGATACTCAGCAAAGACGGCTGCGATGTCCTTGTCACGGACCAATCGGTCTTCTTTCCTGAGGGCGGCGGACAGCCATGTGACACAGGATATGTCGAAAAAGGCGACGATATTTATGCTGTCACAAGTTGCTACGACGAGAGCCTCGACGGAAATGTCTATCATCTGACGGATGCCCCATTCGGCACTTTTGCAATCGGCGACGAGGTGAACTTAGCCATCGATTGGAGCAGAAGATTCATCAACATGCAAAGGCACCTTGGCGAACACATGCTGTCGGGAGCGATATACAATCTGTTCGGCGGCGTCAACCGAGGCTTCCACATGGGCGAGGAATACGTCACTATCGACATCGAACTTGCCCAGGACGCGCAAGGCACAAAGACTCTCGCGCAAGACGAAGCCGTTTCTGCAGAGCACGCGCAAGGCACAAGGCTTCTTACTCAAGACGAAATCGACCTTGCCGAGACCACGGTAAATTGGAATATTTGGATGAACCTTCCTGTAAGCACCAAATGGTTCGAGACCAACGAGGAATCCAAGAGCATGCCTCTTCGCAAATACGTTCCTCACGACGGTAGAATCTCGGTTGTAATTGTCGGAGATCCAGGCGAGCCTTTCGATTGCATAGCCTGCTGCGGCACACATCCATCGAGCACCGGGCAGGTCGGCCTTCTCAGCATTTACAAGATTGAGACGAACAAAGGCATGACAAGAATTTATTTCGATTGCGGAGTCAAAGCTCTTCGCAAACTCGAGGAGGATTCGGCAGTTCTTGGTAAAATCGCCGCAAGCAAATCCTGCAGCAGCGAGGATTTGGAAGATAGGCTTGCCAAGGAAGACGAGAGGAATTCGGAGCTTCGCGCAAGGCTTGCGGCCTGCAGCTCATATATAAAGGAAAAAGAGAAGCTGGCCATTTGCGAGATGATTTCAAACGATGCCTCAGACATGGCCGATGGTAAGGCCGATAGCAAGGCCGCTAACACTTCAGCAGTGCCATCCAGCAACAGAATTTATGTCTACGAGAACAAGCTGCTCGAGACGGGCGACCTTCTGAAGATTGGCTTTGACATAGCAGACAAATTGCTTCCGTCGCAGCTTCTGCTTCTTATGGATGCAGCGACTTCGACCCTGCTATTGTATGCCGGCACGAAGGCCGAGGCGTGCGAGAGCAAGGCTGCAGCTCCAAATGCAAATTCGGAGGCAACGACCAAGACACACGAAGACAAGGCTGCTACAGCAGCTCCGATAGACTGCGGAAAGCTTCTGCGGGAACACGTTAAAACCTACAACGGAAAAGGTGGCGGAAGACCGGACAGCGCGAGAGCAAGCTTCAGTAACAACAAGGACATGCTGGATTTTGTGGATTTTATAAGAAAGATTTCTGAAGAAAGAGAAATTCTGAAATAAGAGAAAATGCAAGGGAGGAATATATAGCAATGGAAGATAAGATAATAGTAACTATTGACAGAGAATACGGAAGTGGCGGACACGAGGTTGGCAAATACCTCGCCTCGAGGCTCGGCATCGCCTTTTACGACGATGAATTCATCGCAAAGGCAGCCGCAAAGACAGGCTTCGATGAGGAATATGTGAGAAGAAACGAGGAGAATATCCCTACGGCTTCGATTGCCTCATATTTCGGCGGTATCGACATCTTCAATTCGTCGCCTTTCGACCAGATTCAAATGGAGGAGGCTCGAATCATCAGGGAAATCGCCGAGCAGGGCAGCTGTGTCATCATCGGAAGGGCCGCAGACTACATTCTTAAAGATACAGTCCACGTGAGCATTTTCATTTATGCTCCACTTGAAGAGAGAATCCAGAGAATCAAGGCAAGAACGTCGCTATACAGGCCTAATCCAGACGATGATATTCCTCTCGAGAAAAGCATCAGGAATATCGACAAGCAGCGCAAGAGATATTACGAATTCTATACGGACAACAAGTGGGGCTCACGCGATTCCTACGACCTGCTTATCAACACCTCGCGCACAGGCATTGATGGCGCCGCTATGATTATCGAGACTTACATCAAGGAGTGCCGCGGCAAGGATATTCTGTCGGACTTCTAAAAGGCGAGGCTCATCTCCGAGTTCTCGGGGATGAGCCAACAGTCGACATCTAAGCAGCAGCGAGGCGAAGCTTGCTTGAAGGTGCGCTTTTCGCTCGCTTCGTTGCTGACGCCTGTGCCTAACGCGATTTGAGATATTCGATTTCGGCAGGGCCGAGCTTGCGGAACTGGCCTATTGAGAGTCTGCCAATTTGCAGATTGCCAAGCCTCGTTCTTACAAGCTCCTCAACGGGATGGTCGATTGCCTTGAACATCCTTCTTACTTGGCGGTTCTTGCCTTCATGTATTGTTATCTCAACGATTGAAGAATTCTTGTCGTGTCTTAGAATTGTAACTTCGGCAGGCGAAGTCACGAAGCCTCCGATGTCGATTCCTTTTGCGAGCCTTGACGCTTCTGCCCTTGTGACTATTCCTTTGACGCGGGCTACGTAGGTCTTGTCGAATTCGTTGGACGGATGCATGAGCTTATTTGAGAGCTCGCCGTCATTTGTCAGAATCAGAAGTCCAGATGTATTAAAGTCAAGCCTCCCCACTGGGAAAACTCTGATTTCGTCTGGAACAAGCTCTGTAACGCAAGGTCTTCCCTCTTCATCGTGAGTCGACGTCACATAGCCGCAGGGTTTATTGAGTAGATAATATACGAGTCTGTCGGCAGGCTTGATTATTCTGCCGTCGACAGATACCTCATCGCCGTCCTGCACCTGATAGCCCGGGTCTTGCAGGACTGTTCCGTTAATCTTGACTTTGCCCTGTTCTATCAACTCGTCTGCCTTACGTCTGCTTGTCACTCCCGCCGACGCGATATATTTATTTATTCTCATCTTCGGTCTCCTCCGAGGATTCCAATGCTGAATCCGAGAAATCCAAGCTAAGCTGGGCGTGAAGCTCGGCCTCTTCATCAGGATTTCTTCTAAGATCTTCAAATTCAGCTACGTCAGGCAGATCCTTAATCGAGCTAAAGCCGAATTTCTTGAGAAATTCCTTCGTCGTTGCATAGATAAGAGGCCTTCCGACTCCATCGGATCTTCCGATTACCTCAACAAGATCTTTTTCGATGAGGCCATCAATTACCCTTTCGCTCTTGATTCCTCTGATCGAATCGATTTCTCCTCTCGACACAGGTTGGCGATACGCGATAATCGCAAGAACCTCAAGTGCCGCCTGCGACAGCCTTTTGACTCTAACAGGAGTGCAGAGCTTCTTTATAAAAATTTCGTTCTCGATATGAGTGACGAAACCGTATGCATCGTCGACCTCTCGGATTCTGATTCCGCGGCCCTCCGTCTCGTATTCGGCCTGAAGTTCCTTGAACAATTCTCTTATCTCGGCTTTGTCCGCTTCGAGTATCTGCGCGGCATCCTTTACTTCGAGAGGCTCGCCCCACATGAACATCATCGATTCAAGCGCCGACTTCATTGTTTTCTTGCTATACATCTTTATCCGTCTCTCCTCCTGATTTCCTTCTGACAGTAATCTCACCAAAAGCCTCATCCTGGTCGGCATCATAATTCTGCTCTTTTACCATAGAGAGCAGCGACATGAACGAGAGCATAATATCGTATTTGTTCGCCTCATCGGGCAGAAGCTCTGTGAAGCTCACTTGCCCCTTCTCCTGCAACTTGGTCTCGAGCCGTTCGGTCATATATTTGATGCGAACCTCAATCGACTCGGCCGGCATTCTCGAGCGCTGATAACGCTTAGTAACTTCTTCGACCTTATGTTTTTTCTGTAGGAAAAGCAAAAAGGCGCTGACCATTTGCTCCTCGCTCGCAACAAGGAACTCGTCGGGCTTGTCGAGATACTTCGACATATCCTCGGCAGGTTTTTCGAAAACATTGCTGTATAGCTCCTCGCGGGCCTTGAGCATCTCGGCGATTCGCTTTGTCTTAACGTACTCCGCAAGCTTCTTGGCGAGGTCCTCTCGCGGATCCTCTTCGAAAACAATTTCGCCCGCCTCGTTGATTCTCGGAAGCAGCATGTGCGACTTGAGCCTTATCAGCACAGCCGCAAGGACAATGAATTCGCTCGCAACCTCGACATCGAGGGACTCCATTTCCTTCAGATATTCAATATACTGCTCTGTGATTTCGGAAACCTTAATGTCGTAAATGTCCATTCTTGCATTTTCGAGAAGATATACAAGAAGGTCGAAAGGCCCCTCGAAGCAGTCAATTCTAACTTTGTACAAATTATTTCTCCTTCGTTATCTCGGAATCTCGATTCCGATTCTTATTTTTTCATTATTTCCGGAATGTTGACATCGTATGGCGGATAGATGACACCCTTCTCTGTGATGACCGCCGTGATGAGCTCGTGGTCTGTGACATCAAAAGCTGGATTGTAGAGCTTGATGCCCTCTGGCGCCATGCGCTCCTTATACCACATGCTCGCGATTTCCTCGCCGTCCCTTTGCTCGATAACAATGTCATCGCCTGTTGCGGTATCAAGGTCGATAGTCGATATCGGAAGCGAGAAATATACAGGTACTCCATATTCTTTTGCAAGGACCGCAAGCCCCGACGTTCCTATCTTGTTAGCCGCATCACCGTTTGCTGCCATCCTGTCGCAACCCACCAAAACCGCATCGATAAGACCTTTTTTCAATACGGTGGCCGCCATATTGTCGCAGATGAGAGTCGTGTCAATTCCCATTTTGTTAAGCTCCCACGCGCTGAGCCTTGCGCCCTGAAGCAGAGGCCTTGTCTCGTCGCAGTACAGCTTGAAATTCATGCCGCGCTCTTTGCCAAGATAGAAAACCTCGAAAATCCCGCCGCCTCCGACGCTCGCGAGACCGCCCGCGTTGCAGTGTGTGAGAACGGTCATTCCGTCATGAATCAGCTCGAAGCTATGCTCGCCTTTTGCACGTGTCGTATCGACTTCCTCCTGCTTGAGAGTCTCGGCCTCATCAAACATTTCGTCTATAATGTCCTCGGCGGTCACAACATATCTCGCCTTCTTCGGATCCTGACTCACGAGGCTGTCGGCAACATCATCATATCTTGCAAGCATTCTCTTGATTGCATACGACAGATTGACCGCGGTTGGCCTTGACGAATTGAGATAGTCGGCCTTCTCACGCAGAGCCATTCCGATTACATCAAGCTCCTCCTCAGACAAAGGCTGCCCCTCCGGTATGCCCTGCAGGATTTCTTTTGCGGCAAGCCACATTCCGTAGCCTGCGGTGACGCCGATGAGCGTTGCGCCCCTTACCACGAGCCTCTTGATGTAATCCCAGACGTCCTCTGTCGTCCGCGCCTCGAGATATACCTCCTCGCGAGGCAGCTTGGTCTGGTCAAGAACGCTTATCGTTCCGTCAATTATTTCTATCGTCTTGAATAATTCTTGCATTTTTCGTGTTTCCTTAGTTCTTATTCATCAAAATATATTTTCTTAAGGTAAAGGCCCTGCGGCGGAGCGGTAAAACCTGCATTCTGCCTGTCTTTCGACTCGATAATTCCCGGCAAATCCGCAGCCTTTCTTTTGCCCTGTCCTACCTCCACAAGCGTTCCGATTATTATCCTTACCATATTATATAGAAAGCCGTCGCCTGTTATCTCGAAAATGATTTCTTCTGCGCTCGCTTCTATGCTGAGTGCCGTAACGGTGCGGACCGTTGTTTCTCTTGGCGTTCCGCCCGCTGTCTCGAAACATTTGAAATCGTGAGTGCCGACAATATGGCTGGCCGCCTCTCGCATCGCCTCTATGTCGAGGTCTTCGGCATTCTGATATGCGAAATTTCTTCGGAAAATATCGCCTGTTCTGTCAATTACGTAGCGGTAGGTCTTGCCGACACAAGAATATCTCGCGTGAAAATCCGCGGGCATTACCTTGGCGTCAAGGATTCTAATGTCGCCAGGTGCTCCGCACCTGCCTTCACCGCCGGCTCCGAACCTTCGATTCATCACCATCGGTAGCTTCTCCACCGGCATAGTGCTGGTCCAGATGAAACTTGCACACTGGCCCAGCGCGTGAACTCCCGCATCCGTTCTGCTCGTACCGTGAATAGGAACGTCCTCCATCGCGATATATTTGAGGACGTGTTCGATCTCGCCTTGCACGGTCCTCGCCTCCGGCTGCTTCTGCCAGCCACTGAAGCTGCTTCCATCATATTCAATTGTTATAAGAACATTCTTTCCTTCAGCCATTTGGGATTTAAGTTAATTTGATTCAATTTGGATTGATTTGGATGTGCGAGCCGCGCGCTACAGGTCGCGAGCTTGCGTTGTCGCGGTGTCGCGAGGTCGCGCGCTACAGCGAGAGAATATCGAAGCTGTTCCAAAGGAACAGCAGATATATCAAAGTTGCCGCAAAAGCGCAAGGAAGAAGAGGCTTCGCCTCTTTTATCTCAACCCTATGCACAAGCGCAAGGGCAACAATTTGAATTACCTGAATCAGAGTCGTCAGGACAAAGATTATCAATATGCCCTGTCTTCCTGCGACAAGCCCCATTGACATATAGAATTTGAGGTCCGCGCCGCCGATTCCATCCTTCTTATATATGAGCCTTCCGAGGCCCCAAATAATAAGGGATAGCAGTAGTCCTATGCCGGCGCCCGCAAGAGGCTCCCACCATTTCTCGTGGAAACCTATGAAGCCTATAGCAGATACCGCAAGGAGCAGGCTCAGCTGGTCAGGAACTATCATGTATTGCTGGTCGCAGATTGCCATTTCGAGGACGATTGCCATCACAAGCAAGGCGGCGACTTCAAATTGTACGCTCTCGCGGGTAGCAAGAAAAATTCCGCAGACGAGATACAGCGCAACGAAGCACGCCTTCCACGGAGTGCTCGGCAAGCGCTGCCTGCCCTTCTCGATTTGCTGCAGCAGGCGGTCCGGCAGCGCTCCATCATCTTCGAACCATCTTACAGGAAGATGATTGAAGGCAACTACGTTGCCGTTGCCGAGCACCACAGCTAATGCGATTGCGATCCCTATCTTTATTACTAAGCTAATTGTATATGTCATTATCTCCTATTAGCATTTCTTGTTCTTCTCTAATTATCTCTTATTTGACTTTCTCCAGATGCCGTACTCCTCGGCGCTCTTAATAAGCTCCTCGCGGAAATCCGGATGCGCAAGGCCGATGATTTTCTCTGCGCGCTGCCATGTTGCACAGCCTGCCATATTCTCGATTCCGTATTCGGTTACGAAATACTGCGCCTGCGATCTTGGAGCCGTAATAATATCTCCCTTGAATTCCGGATTGATTCTCGAATGCTTAACGCCTTTCTTGTCTGTAAAAGTCGAGCTGAAGCATATGAAACTCTTGCCGTTAGGGCAGCTATAAGCGCCATCCATGAAGTCAAGCTGTCCGCCTGTGCCGCTTATATGTCTGTGGCCTGCGGACTCTGAGCTTACCTGTCCATAAAGGTCAATTCCGATGCAATTATTGATCGAAACGAAATTGTCTATCTCGGCAATAACCCTTGGGCTATTTACATAATCAATCGGAGCGGAAATGCATTCAGGATTCTCTTTGAGCCAGTCATACATTTCGTAGCTTCCATAGCCAAGTCCGAATACGGATTTGCCCTTGAATTCTCCGCTCTTGTTCATATTAGTGAGCTTGCCTGCCTTATACATATCGTAGTGAGCCGAAACAATAAGCTCTGAATGGCAGCCAAGATTCTTAAGATCCGACTTAGCAATCTGCTTGCCGATTACCTCAGGCATTCCGCCAACGCCAAGCTGTATGCAAGCGCCATCGCTTATCTCGGCCACTATATAATCTGCGATTTTGTAATCTACATCTGTTGGAGCAAGTGATGGGATTTCGTGAAGCGGACCATGTTCTCCTTCGACAACCGCGCTAACCTCGCTGATATGCACCCTCTGTTCCTTGGTTCCACATACTTTTGGGAGATTCTCATTTATCTCAAGAACTATCTTGTCCGCAACGTCAAATACTGCTCTTGCGTTCGCTCCGTTAATCGAGAAATTGAAATATCCGTCCTCGTCCATTGGCGGAACAGCCATGAACGCAACGTTAACCTCGCAATAATCCCTATAGAGCGAAGGCAGATTTCTATACAGCATAGGGATGAAATGGCAAAGGCCTCTGTCGCAATATTTTCTCTCAGCCGTATTCATGTGGAATGAATTATAAATGAAATGCTCGCTGCTTGGGTCGCATTCGAGAATCTCAAATCTATCGAGGAAAATCAAGCCTCGCACTTTTACGTCGTAAAGCTCGTCCTTCCTTGCCGCAAGAGCCCTGTCGAGTAGTACAGGAAAGCCCATGTTCGTGGAGTAGTCAACCCAGTCTCCGCTCTTCACAAGCTTAACAGCCTCTTCCGCAGTAGTTAATTTCGATTTATATTCAGCCCTATAATCCATTTCTTTCTCCTTGATTTAGTTTCATTTCGATTCGATTCCCGCTCGCTTTTTCAATCCACTTTTAATTCTGTGTTTCTTCCATCCAAGTCAGGAGATCCTCGTATACGATGGCTCTGTCGAGCTCGTTTAAGATCTCATGTCTGTCATCCTCGTACAGCTTAATGTCTACCTGACATTCGGTGTTCTCTGTATATACCTGGAAAGCCTTGCGAACTCCCTCGCCGTAATTTCCAACAGGGTCCTCTGCGCCCGAGCAGAAAAGTATAGGCATTGCGGAGTTAATCTTAGCCATTCTCTCTTTATCCTGAGCCTTCTGTATTGCGGTGAACATCGTGATATATCCGTTAGCCGAGAATTTGAATGTGCACCATGGGTCATTTACATATTTATCAACGATGTCCTCGTCTCTTGTAATCCAGTCACTTATCGTATTTGGATTCTCGATTTTCTTGAGATATGTGCCGAAGGCGATAATCTCAACAAGCTTAGCAGGCTGCCTCTTGCCGTGAAGCACGCCGCTTATTGTAGCAAGTGTTTTTCCTGCCGTAAGTGCGATTGCAGGCTGCCAGCCTGTTCCCATAACGATTGCGCCTGCAACGCCATTTGAATATCCACCCTCATCCTCTGTCAGATATTGTCTTACAAGGAAGGAGCCCATGCTGTGTCCGAGGATATAATAAGGAACATTCGGATAATCCGCGTTAAGCTTCAATCTCAAGCTGTGAATGTCTGCGATTACAAATTCATTTCCCTTCTCGCCAAAATATCCGTGATAGGAATCATTCACCACAGACTCGCCGTGTCCGAGATGGTCCTCTCCTGCAACAAGGTAGCCGTGCTCAGTAAGGTAGCTTGCGAAATCATGGTATCTGTCAATATATTCGATCATTCCGTGAACAATCTGCAGGACACCCTTAATCTCGCCTTCAGGCTTCCAAATAATGCTGTGAATCTTAGTTGCGCCGTCTGCTGAATCGAAATAATAATTCTCTTTAATCATAATTTCCTCCCCTTAAGTTAAACTTCAAATACCTATGAATATGTCTTTATATAATCCTTGAACAAGCCCGCAAAGTCGCAGGCTATATCGCTTATCCTGATGCATTTATTTATGCTTATACTTGCGCTTTGTCTTAATACATTTGCCTGCGCCTTTTTATTAACACATAATTATACTTTTTTCGGCGGTTTAATTCCATAGAATTGATAGAATTGAGTCTCTATATTTCCGTTATACAGCTTCCTTCTTCTGTCCGCCTTTCTTCCTATCTTGTTCTCGAGCTCCTTGTCCGCCGTTATAAGGTAGAAAGACCAAGTCGGATGCGCCGCCATTAGATCTTTGAATTTCTCGTATATCGCAAGGTTGCCCTCTGCGCTTCCCACTCTCTTCGCATAAGGAAGATTGGATATGACAACGCCATATTCGCCCTCGGGCTCGAATTTATTCATATCCATTCGGAGCAAATCTATGTCCTCAAGAAGCCCCATCTTATCGGCATTCGCCTTCGCCGCCTCAATCGCCCTTCTGTCGATGTCGAAGCCTTTTATGCTAAGCTCCTTCTCGTAGTCTGCCGCCGCAAAAGCCGCCTTCCTCTCTTCGGCCCAAATATCTCTCGGAATTATATCCCATTTCTCAGAGGCAAAGTTGCGCGCAAGCCCCGGCGCGATGTTTCGCTCAATCATAGCCGCCTCGATAGGTATCGTTCCCGAGCCGCAGCAGGTATCCACAAGTTGCTTATCCGCCCTGTAAAAACTCAGCTGCACGAGTGCAGCTGCGAGCGTCTCCTTGATAGGTGCCGCGACGTCCTTGATACGGTAGCCCCTTTTGTGAAGTCCGTCTCCGCTTGTGTCGAGCATCAGCACGAATCTATCCTTGAGTGCGGCAAATCTTATTCTATATTCTGCGCCCGTCTCGGGAAGTTCCTTGGTCTGATAGAAGAATTGGAGTCTGTCGACAACAGCCTTCTTGATTATGCTCTGACAAGCTGGCACACTGTGAAGCGCCGATTTGACGCTTGTTCCGACAACGGGAAAATTGCCTTCGCATGGAATGAAGTCTTCCCACGCAATCGCTTTTGTCTGCTGGAAGAGCTCCTCGAAGCTTGAGGCCTTGAAATCTCCCGCTTTCAGGTATACTCTGTCCGCTGTTCTAAGCCAAAGGTTCGACCTTGCTATAGCCCGCTCGTCGCCAAGATATGTAATTCTTCCGTCCTCTACCTGCAACACTTTGTAGCCGAGCGCTTCGATTTCTCTTCGGACAACGGCCTCGAGGCCGAAGGTGGATGTTGCTATCAATTCATATCGCATATTCGTTACCTTATTTCTTATTTCTCTTTCATCTTGAGAAATTCGCTGATTGCCTTCAGCCCATCAATCAGCGCCTGCTTGCCGTAGGCGTAACCGATACGCATGCTGTGCGGCATTTCGAAGCAGTCGCCTGGCGTCACAAAAGCGCCTGTTTTCTTATACATTTCCTCGCAAAATTCGTACGACGGAATGTCAAGGTCATAGTATACAAGGGCCGTGGTTCCTGCCATCGGCTTAACATAGCTTACATGCGGCTCACCTTGAACCCACTCGTCGAGAATCTTGAGATTTTCTCTTACGATTCCCTGACTGCGCTTAAGAAGAACATCGCTGTTCCTCAGAGCTATCGCCGCTAATTTCTCATCGAAAATCCCGCAGCTTATATGGTTGTAATCCCTATGCGAAAGGCAAGCCTTAATCACATCATCGTCACGAGTTGCAATCCAGCCAAGGCGAAGTCCTGCCAGCGAGAAAACCTTCGACATACTGCTAATCGAAATTCCTTTCTCGTACATATCCGCAATTGACGGGCACCATTTATCCTCCTGAGTCAGGTGGCGATATACCTCATCGCAAAGTATCCACGCGCCCGCAGAGCGAGCGATTTCGACAATCTCGCCGAGCAATTTCTCGGACATCAGAGCGCCTGTCGGATTGTTAGGATTATTTATGCAAATGAGCTTGGTCTCGGGTGTGACAAGGCGACGCAATTCGTCAAGATCAGGCAGGTAATCGTTGTCCTTAGTCAGCTGCAGAATCTTAACGTCAGCCCCGAAGGATTCTGGGATCGAATACAGCTGCTGATAGGTCGGCTTGATGCTCACAACTCTGTCCCCCGGCGAAATCAGGGAATAGAAAACGTGGTGGCTTGCGCCAGCAGCCCCGTGTGTAGGTATGATGTTTTCTTTGTTGAGCGTCTTGTAGAGCTTGCAAACGCCCTCTCGAAATTCAGGCAGTCCGAGTATGTCGCCGTAGGTCAATCTCTGCTCGCAAAGGCTCTCAAGGAAGGCCTCCTTGTCCTCGCCCGTCATTTCGAATAATTCGTTGATGCTAATTGAGTCAACGCAGGTCTCCGCAATATTGTATTTAGCGCCTACCTCCCACTCATTCATCCATTCCTCTACCGCAAAAGGTTTGATTTGCATATTATGCCTCC
>CAVIGM010000014.1:0-24954 GCA_963642455.1 Anaerovoracaceae bacterium
GCAAAAAATAGAGAAAATCGAAGCAAAATCGCCCTATTTTCTCTACTCGCTCGCTTCGGCTGTGCAGCGAACATGATGTGAATCAAAGTTGGTTCGGAAGAAAATAGAGAAAATAGAGGCTTAAACGCTCGATTTTCTCTACTGATTACTGAATTTGGATAGGAAGGCCGCGCTTCGATCGCCGAAGCGCGGCCACCATTTAACAAAGAAGTAGAGAAAATCCTCTCAGAATCAAAGGATTTTCTCTATAAATATCGAAACCAAGTTCCTCGCGCCACGCACGGCGTGGCCTCGGAACGAAGCGGAGTAGAGAAAATCGGCTCAAAATCGCCCGATTTTCTCTATTTTTTTGAATCCCAACGCATCGCTCCGCTCCAACCGCGCCTTGCTCGCGCATTGCTGCGCTCCAACTGCGCCTTGCTCGCGCGTCGTTGGGATTCAACAGCGCCTTGCCCGCGCGTCTCCCCGCAGACTTCCCGTGGACAAGGCAAATTGAATATTAGTCACGCTTTTTATAGGCGTTTTGTGATATACTATAATATCTATAAGTAAATTGCGGAGCTATGCGCTGAAGGCCGCGGGCGCTCGCATAAATGGAAGGAAGAATTTAGAGAATGGGTATGAAACAGATAACAAAGATGACAGAGAATCTGAACATATTTAAGAAGGGTGACAAGCCTGTTCGGGCGGAGTTCGAGCTGGATGATCCGGAGCTTCAGAAGAAACATAGAGGCGATAGAGCCGATGCCGTATGGCTTAGGGATGTTGACGGAATGCACGTTTTTGTGCCACTCCTATATCCTAACAGAGCCGATAACGAGGCTTATATAAGAGAGAGTTTCGACCTCGAGGCCGTGAATGCGTATCTTGCTAAGAAGAATGCGGAGAGAGAAGCGCGAGGCGACGATTTCAAATATACGCTTTTCCATGTGCTTGTTGCGGCCATGCTTAAGGCGGTTGTGCTGAGACCTAAGCTCAACAGGTTCATCACGAACGGCAAGATTTACATGAGAAGGGAGCTTTCGGCGGCCTTTGTTGTAAAAAAGCATTTCAATGACGAGAGCGAGGAGGGGCTGGCCTTCCTGCATGCGGATGTCAACGACACTTTCGAGACTTTGCACGAGAAGCTTCGTGCGCTGATTTATCCTGTCAAAAGTGGGGAGGGCGACAAATCCTCTGACGCAATGGACCTTATCAGCAAGGCTCCTTTCCCTTTGACGAGAGCTGTTGTTTCGGTAACCAGGCTGCTCGATAGAAAAGGTCTTGCTCCTGACATGCTAATCGGATCGGACCCTGCATACAGCTCGGTTTTCTTTACTAACCTCGGATCAATTAAGCTCAACTGCGGATACCACCATCTGACCAACTGGGGAACAAATTCGGTCTTCGTAGTTGTCGGTGAGACGAAGAAGGCGCCTTATTATGACGAGAAGGGCAAGGCTACGATGAAAGATACGGTTGAGCTTGGCCTGACAATCGACGAGAGAATTGCAGACGGATACTACTACGCAAGGACGATAGATCTTATCCGAAAGATTCTCGCAAATCCGGAGGTTCTCGACCTTCCGCTCAAGACCGCAGTCGAATAAGCTGAACGAGATTGAAGACGAATAGACGGTGGCCGCGGTAAGTAGGCCACCAGCCATACCAACCAACAAGCGAACAAACAAACGAACAGTAAATGAACAAAATAATTACAGACAACAACAAAATAGTATTCGAGATTCCGGAGGGCGTGAAGTTGCCTTGGAGAAATCAGATCGGCGATATGCCGCTGACTTTGGAATACACCAACGGCTCGATGTACGATAAGCTCGAGGAGACCGCAGCGAAGTACCCGGGCTACACAGCCTTTGATTTTATGGGCAAGAAGACAAGCTACAAGCAGCTTATCGAGAATGTGAATCTCTGTGCAAAAGCGCTTCGCACCATAGGAATCAGAGAGAACGACAGAGTTACGCTCGCGCTTCCGAACTGCCCGCAGGCAATTTATATGCTCTACGCTGTCAACAGAGTCGGAGCGATTGCGAACATGGTGCATCCGCTTTCTGCCGAGAAGGAAATAGAGAATTATCTGAATATGTCGGAGAGCGTGCTTGTTGTAACGCTCGACCAGTTCTACAACAAGATCGAGGCAATACGCAAGAACACCAAGGTTGTAAACGTAGTAATTGCAAGAATTAAAGACGCTCTTTCCAAATCCATCAAGGCAGGCTATATGCTGACAGACGGAAGAAAGATAAGAAAGATTCCGTACGATGCGCCTGTGCTGCAGTGGCCGGATTTTGTGAAGCTCGGCAAGGCTTGCAGCTGGGATTATGTGAAGCCTCGTAAGCCTGAGGATACGGCTGTAATCTTGTATTCAGGCGGCACAACCGGAAAGACGAAGGGAATCGAGCTTAGCAATCTTAATTTCAATGCTCTTTCGGAGCAGGTTATCGCAGCCAACCCTATGTTCAGACCAGGAGACAAAATGTTAGCGGCAATGCCGCTTTTCCATGGCTTCGGACTTGGCGTGTGTATTCACACTATGCTTACGCAAGGAGGCCGCTGCATACTCGTTCCAAGATTTACTGCGAAGAGCTATGCGAAGCTCATCACCACATACAAATGCAACTTCATCGCGGGAGTGCCAACCCTTTACGAGGCACTTCTTAGACTTCCGAGCATGGAGAAGGCCAATCTTTCCTGCCTTAAGGGAGTCTTCAGCGGCGGAGATTCGCTCTCGATTGAGCTCAAGAAGAAATTCGACAAATTTCTCTATGACCACAATGCGGTTATCCAGATAAGAGAGGGCTACGGAACGACCGAGTGCGTTACGGCATCCTGCCTGACACCACCACTTAAGCACAAAGAAGGAAGCATAGGCATTCCTTTTCCAGATACCTACTACAAGATTGTCAAACCCGGCACGGAAGAAGAGCTTCCTTACGGAGAGGAAGGCGAGATTCTGCTTACAGGACCTTCTGTGATGACAGATTACATGAATATGCCGGAGGAGACAGCGGCAACCCTTCGAACCCACAAAGACGGCGAGACCTGGCTCTATACAGGAGACCTCGGAACCATGGACGAGGAAGGCTTCGTGTACTTCCGCGGAAGGGCAAAGAGAATGATTATTTCCTCGGGCTACAACATCTATCCCGCACAGATTGAGAACGTTTTCGATGCGAACGAGCGCGTCCAAATGAGCTGTGCCATCGGTGTGCCCGATGATTATAAAATGGAAAAAGTTAAAGTTTTCGTTATGCTGAAGGACGGCTCTTTGGGGAGCGAGAAGGTTAAGGCGGAACTTATGGACTACGCGCGCAAGAATATTGCGAAATACGCAATGCCATACGATATAGAATTCAGAAGAACACTTCCGACGACTCTTGTGGGCAAGGTTGCTTACAGGGTTCTTGAGGAAGAAGAGCAGGCTAAGACTACAGGAAGGAGCAACTAATTATGAAGGCAAGCGGTAATTGGGGTAATTGTCATTGGGAATTATACAACTGGGGTCTTCTAACATTTGAAGGCGGCTTGGCGACAAGCATCGAAAAGGCTGAGGATGTTCCATGGAAAGACTATCTCGACAAAATCGAAACAGTCGGCTTCGAGGACTTCGTTTCTTTTCCGCCAGGCTCATCACTTTGCCATCTTTTCGATGGATGCGCTCATCTTAAGCAGGTGAATTTCGAATACTTCAACACCGCGGGTGTTGTTGATATGACATCCATGTTCGAAGGCTGCGAGCGACTTACCAAGGTAGATCTTGCCATGCTTGATACCTCTAAGGTCAGAAGCATGAGAGCAATGTTCATGAGATGCGAGAGCCTCGAGAAAGTTAATGTCGAGGGCCTTGATACATCAAATGTTAGGGATATGGGGTGGATGTTCTGCAATTGCGAGAACCTCAAATTCTTCGACCTTACGAGCATTGATACCTCCAAGGTTGAGAATATGTCGCACATGTTCCAATATTGTTCTTCCCTTAGAGACATAAATATAGAAGAAGTAGATATGCGTAGCTTGAGAGATGCAAGCGAAATGTTCGTAGGCTGCGACCATATCAATACGGTTCCTCTTCCTGAGATGGAAGAGAAGCCTGAGGAGGATATAGAGCAGGCACCAGAAAAGGAGCACTCAAGAGGCCTCTTTGGAAGAAGATTGAGAAGAAATCATCCGGAGCAAGTGGAGCAGGCAGAGCGCGAAGAGCAGGAGAAAGTAGCTGCGCAAAGGGCCGCACAAACATACGGCATGGATCCGGCGACAAGGATGGCGCAGGAACAGGCAGCATACGGCATGGATCCGGCGACAAGGATGGCGCAGGAACAGGCAGCATACGGCATGGATCCGGCGACAAGGATGGCGCAGGAACAGGCAGCATACGGCATGGATCCGGCGACAAGGATGGCGCAGGAACAGGCAGCATACGGCATGGATCCGGCGACAAGGATGGCGCAGGAACAGGCAGCATACGGCATGAATTCGGCTTCGGGAATGGCAGCAAATTCCGTAGCAAGACCAGTTGGTGAGACTGTTTCGGCCATGATTCCAACCGAGGTAGAGCGCAAGGCGAAGCTCGGAGCGAACCTCGATGCTGTCCAAGTCAAGAGAGAAGGCAGCGACCATACAATGTATATAGGAGCGCCGATTTTCCTTGGACAAATCGAACAACTTCCGCCAATCACCTACGGAGAAAGACATTCGTTCAGGGCGCCTCAGCTTGACAGATCAAGCATAGAGAACGGAGTGCAGCTCTATGTTGAGCTTAGCCCAGACGGCGAGAATAATTGGACGGCAATTGACCCTGCGATGATACTTCCTGTCAAGGCAAGCGGTTGCTATGCTCGATACAAGGCGCAGAATGAAGCGGGCTTCGATGTTACAGACAGCGTGCCAATTATCATAAGAAAAGCAGATTATGATATGTCGGAGGTAAGGTGGAAGACGCCAGACAATCCTATTTATGACGGAAGCATTAAGACCGTCAAGCTCGTGGGCCTGCCTGCAAGCTTAGAGGCTATATACAGAGGAAATCAAGCTGTTGATGCAGGCGAATACCAAGCATCCGCAAGCTGGGATTATGATGAAGACAATTATAACTGTCCGCCTGCAGTGCAGGATTGCACTTGGAGAATCCGAAAAGGAGATTTCGATGCAACGGGCATAGAGTGGAATTACGACGAGAGCTTCACATACGACGGAGAGGAGCACGAGGTTGTTCTCACAGGCGTTCCGGAAGGCGTAAACGTAAGATATACAGACAATCTTGCTCTTGAAGCTGGCAAATATCATGCGACAGCTGAGCTTTACTTCGATAAGGACAATTACAGACAACCCGAGAAGGACTACTCGCTTACATGGGAGATTTGCAAGGCTGAGCCAGATATGAGCCAGGTTAGATGGCCCGATGAGCTTAGCTTCGAATATGACGGAAGCTTCCACGAACTTAAGCTTGAGAATGTCCCTTCATATCTTATGGTAAGATACGCTGACAATCAGGAGAGCCAGAGCGGAAAGTATACAGCAATAGCAAGCTTCGAGCCTTACGATAGGCGAAATTATAAGACGCCAGAGCCTATTAGGACGCAATGGGAGATAAAGAAGGCGCAAATAGACCTAAGCAATGTTCATTGGAATATTCCAGAGCAGATTATCTATGACGGAAGCGTTAAGACGGTAACCCTTCAAGGCGTACCTGATATGCTGTCTGTGCATTATATAGGAGAGCAGGAAATAGAAGCCGGAGAATATGAGGCTATTGCGAAATTTACGCTTCTTGACGAGACTAACTACGAGCCTGTTTCGGATATGTCATGCTTCTGGTCGATACAGAAGGCCGATTATGAGCTGTCCTCTGTTGCTTGGACCTATGTTTCCCCTTACACATACGACGGAGAGAGCAGGAGAATCGAACTTGTCAACCTTCCAAGCAGCATAAATGCGGAATACATAGACAACGAAGCTATCAATGCAGGAGTCTATACAGCTCAGGCTAATCTTAGATATGACACAAAGAACTATAACCAGCCAAGCTTCAAATCCTGCGAGTGGGAGATAAGAAAAGCCTACTGCGATGTTAGTCAGGCTTATTGGGTTGTGCCAACAAATCTCGAATATGATGGCAGCGAGAAGAGGCTCTATCTTGCAGGGCTTCCTGAGAATATTAGCGTTGACTATACAGGAAATGTTGGAAGTGAAGCCGGCGAATATTATGCCGAGGCAAATGTATCTGTATTAGATTCTCAGAACTACAACGTTCCTGCCATCAAGGGCAGAGAATGGCAAATCACCAAGGCTAAGTGCATAATGGATGATGTTGCTTGGAATTACCAAGATGCCTTGGTGCATGATGGCAGACCTAAGCGCGTCGAGCTTCTTAATGTGCCATCTTATCTTGAAGTAGAATACGAGAATAACGAGGCAATAGATGCGGGAGATTATCTCGCTATTGCAAGATTCCATTCTAAAGATGGAAATCACGAGACACCTGCTCCGACAGGTCTCGAGTGGACCATTATAAAGGGCAGCTACGATATGAGCTCTGTCAGATGGAATTACACAGACACCCTATCCTACAACGGAGAGATGCAGCAGATTGAGCTTGAAGGACTTCCTGAGGGAGTAATCGCAACATATACAGGCAATGTAGCGAAGGATGCGGGAAGATATGCTGCAAGGGTTAAGCTTGCAGTAACGGACCCTGACAATTACAATATTCCGTTTTTCTCAGGAATTAACTGGGAGATAACAAAGGCTGACTTCGACATGAGCGAGGTTCGCTGGAATTATAAAGAAGCCTTCAGCTATGACGGATGCATCAAAATCGTTAATCTCGAAGGACTGCCTGAGGGACTTACAGCAAAATACACAGGAAATATGGGAACAGGCGCTGCAGAATATTGTGCGTCTGCAAGCTTCGAATACGACGAGAAGAACTACAATAGACCTGATTTTCCAATACTCTGGTGGAAGATTAGCAAGGGCGAGTATAACCTCTCGAATGTCCGCTGGAATTATGTCGGACCTTTCACCTACGACGGCAGCATTAAGTCTGTTGAGCTTGTAGGCTTGAAGGGCGACGTTTCCGTAAGATACGTCATGAATAAGGCGATAGATGCGGGCATATACGAGGCAGAGGCATATCTTCTTGTAAGAGACGGCGACAATTACGAGCAGCCACATAAGATGACTATTTCTTGGGAAATCAAGAAGGCAAGATTCGATATGTCAAATGTAATCTGGTCCTACGACGAGCCGATTACATACAACGGACTTGCAAATACTGTCACCCTATACAATCTTCCTGAGGGAGTATGGGCAGAATATGACAACAATATTGCGGTAAATGCAGGCAAATACGAAGCAAATGCGCACTTTGGAGTTAACAATTCCAACAATTATATAGTTCCAGAGATGATGACCTGTCAGTGGGAAATCAAGAAGCGCAGATTCGATATGTCAAGGGTTCACTGGGATGCAAGAAAGATCGAAGCCTATAATGGCAAGGAGCAGATCGTTGAACTCGTTGGACTTCCAAGCGGACTTATCGCTACCTGCACCGGAAATACAGCGACTAAGGCGGGAGTATATGATGCAAGCGCAGAGCTTAGCCTTGCCGACGACTGGAATTATGTCAAGCCAAGCATAGAAGGCTTGAGATGGGAAATCGAGAAGGCCGACTATGATATGAGCGCTGTAAGGTGGAGCTATAATAATCCTTTTACCTATGACGGAATGGAGCACAAGGTTGAGCTTATCGGACTTCCTGAAGGTGTTAAGGCAGAATATGTCGGCAATATGGCAAGTCAGGCTGGCCTGTATTTGGCAAGCGCTAAGTTCATCATTGACGATGAAGAGAATTACAATATGCCGACCTTCGAGAATTGCTCGTGGAGAATAAGAAAGGCCAACTATGATATGTCGAATGCTCGCTGGAATTTCGAGGCAGGGCAGTTCGTATATGATGGTCATGTAAAGACTGTTAAGCTTGAAGGCCTGCCTAACGGAGTTAGAGCCTCATATAGCGGCAACGCACAGGCAAGAGCCGGCGAATATGTTGCCATGGCACGTTTCGATATTGAGAATCCAAATAACTATAATGTTCCATCTGTTCCTAATTGCTGCTGGACAATCGAGAAGAACACCTACGACTTAAGCGAGGTGCGCTGGTCATACAGCGAGAGTTTTGTATATGACGGCAGAGAGAAACGCGTAAGACTTACTGGCCTGCCTGCAGGTGTAACTGTTACATATACAGGAAATACCGAGACAAGAGCGGGACGATATGTCGCAGTACCTACACTTCATGTAGATGCAGACAATTATGAGCTTCCACAGGTAGATTCTCTGAGATGGGAAATCCGCAAGGCGGACATCAATATAAGCGGCGCTGCTTGGGATTATTCCGAAAGCTTCGCTTATGACGGAAAGAGAAAGACCATAAGCGTAACAGGCCTGCCACAGGGAATAGGAGTAAGCTATACGGGCAATTTCGCAAGCGATGCAGGCGAATATCTTGCAAGCGCAAGACTTCTTATCGCAGATGAGAACAACTACAATGTCCCTGTAATTGAATCATGCAGCTGGGCAATAGACAAAGTTCACTTCGACATGTCGAGAGTTAAGTGGGTTAAGAGCGGCAGCTATACATATGATGGCACGCCTAAGTCGGTTGTTCTCAAGGGACTTCCTGAGGGCTTAAATGTTCGCTACGAGGAGAATTCCGCTGTTGACGCTGGTGATTATACGGCAAGAGCAATTCTCAGCTTCGACAGAAATAATTATTTCGAGCCTGAGATTCCTGACTATGAGTGGAGCATAGCTAAGGCTAAGCCTGATATGTCGGCCGTTAGCTGGAACTACATCAATGCTTTTACCTATGACGGAGCAGAGAAGAGAGTTGAGCTTGTCGGACTTCCAAGCGAGATCAAGCCTGTATATGAAGACAATGCGAAAGTCGGAGCGGGAGAATACGAGGCATCCGTAAGCTTCGTATATGACGAGCTTAATTATGAGGAGCCAAGCTTCGAGACTTGCAACTGGGTAATCAAGAAGGCGGACCTCGACCTGTCGCAACTTGAGTGGAACTACCATAGAGCCTTTGTATATACTGGAAAAGAGTATTGCATAGAGTTCAAGATGCCGGAGAAGAGAGGACTTTTCTTTGGAAGAAAGAAGCGCGATGCGCATGATTATATTGGCCTTCCTGAAGGCGTAGATGTTGAATTTGCAGACAACAGCTTCGTAGATGCAGGCGAATATGTTGCAAAGGCATATATCACTCCAAGGGATACAGACAATTACAATACACCTGAGCCTCTTGTATGCAAGTGGGAAATCAAGAAGGCAGAGCCTGATATGTCTCGCGTAAAGTGGGATTGCAGCAGGGCCTTTACCTATGACGGAGAGGAGAAAGAGGTTGCCGTAACCGGCCTTCCTGAAGGTGTAAGCGTTAAGAGCTATTCGGGCAATAAGGCGATTGCTGTTGGCATATATACAGCAAGAGTTGAGTTCAAGGTTGAACCGGATGGCAATTTCTTAGAGCCTGAAGGAATGACATTTGGATGGAAAATCGAAAAGAAGCTTATTGATATCAGCGGAGTTAGCTGGACATATCACAACAGCTTCATTTACGACGGAAGAACTAAGACCGTTGAACTTGAGAATCTTCCTGCGGAGATTTCCGTAAGCTACCTCAATAATTCTGCTGTTGAGATCGGAACTTATGTGGCTAAGGCGCTTCCTGTATATGATCAGGCAAGCTACCAGGTTCCAGAAATTCCAGATTGCAAGTGGAGGATCGTAGACGAAGTTGTGGATATTTCCAAAGAATAAGAGAGAATTTGTGAAAAATGTCGAAAAAACACTTGACATAACACAAATAGATTAGTATAGTCAGTATATCAAAGAAAGATAGAGAAAGGAGCTACATATGTTCAGAAGAAGCATGATGGAAATGGGAATGATGGGCATGTGCAGCCACAACTTAAGTAGGTACAGGATCTAACCTATCTCTTTAGTCTATCGTTTCTTGGTGATATGGATTACATGAAGAGCAGGAGTTAGACCTGCTCTTCTTTTTTATGTATGGCGGCCATGCCGACGGCGGTGGTCAGAGGCTGTGGTCAGAATTTAGAAATTGTCGAAGCGAAGGGAGAAATCAAAATTGGCTGAAACATTAATTAGTTTGCAGGGAGTATGCAAGAACTTCGATACGAAGGGCGGAACAATTCAAGCTCTGAAGGATATCAACTTAGACATCGAAGATGGAGACGCATACGGAATAATCGGCCTTTCGGGAGCGGGAAAGAGCACACTTGTAAGATGCATTAACCTTCTGGAAGTACCAAGCGAGGGCAAAGTCCTTTTCGACGGAAAGAGCCTCATGGGCCTTAAGACGAAGGAGCTTAATTTGCAAAGGCGCAAGATTGCGATGATTTTCCAGCAGTTCAATCTGCTGATGCAAAGAGACGCAATCGGAAATGTATGCTTCCCTCTCGAAATCGCGGGAGTGCCTAAGGCAGAGGCAAGGGAGAAGGCAATGGAGCTTCTTAAGCTGGTAGGCCTCGAGGAAAGGGCACATTCCTATCCATCGCAAATGTCTGGAGGACAGAAGCAAAGAGTCGGAATTGCAAGAGCTCTGGCAAGCGACCCGAAGGTTCTTCTCTGTGATGAGGCAACGAGCGCTCTCGACCCTAAGACGACAAGGTCAATACTTGCGCTCCTCAAGAACATCAACAAGGAACTCGGAATTACACTCGTGGTAATCACTCACGAAATGGATGTAATCAAGCAGGTCTGCAACAAGGTGGCTATCATCGAGAACGGCGAGATAGTCGAGAAAGGCGAGGTTCAGCAGATTTTCACAAGGCCTAAGACACAGGCCGCAAGAAAACTTTTCTTCCCGGACGGACAGGGCAAGGAGACAGAGCTTCGCGTATCTCATACCGACAGAGTCAGAATCGTTTTCGATGGAACGAAGACCTACGACCCGGTTGTCTCGGATATGATTATGGAGCTCAAGGCGCCTGTAAATATACTCTATGCGGACATGGACGTCGTGGACGGAGTGCAGAGAGGGCAGATGGTTATATGCCTGTCGGATGATTCCGCAATAGCAGACAGACAGAAGGCTTACCTGACAGCGCGAGGCGTTGAATTTACGGAAGTCAGAGAGGAGGAAGAAGAGTAGATGGAAACTTCAGTATTAATAGGACTGCTCTGGAAAGGGCTTTTGGAAACCTTATATATGACGCTCGTTTCGACACTCGTTGCGTATGTAATCGGACTTCCAATCGGTGTGAGCCTCGTCGTCACAGACGCGAACGGAATTAAGCCTTTTGGCATCTACAACAAGGTTATGGGCTTCATCGTAAATGTAATCCGCTCGGTGCCATTCCTGATTCTTCTGATTGCGCTTATGCCTTACGTTCGCAAAGTCATCGGAACGGGAATCGGAACTTCGGCGACGGTCGCAGTGCTTATCGTAGCAGCAGCGCCTTTTGTGGCAAGACTTGTAGAACAGTCACTCAAAGAGGTTGACCCCGGAGTAATCGAAGCCGCACAATCGCTTGGAGCATCGAATTTTACAATAATAACCAAGGTGCTACTCGCGGAATCAAGGCCATCTCTCATTAACGGAGCTGCGGTTGCGACAATCACAATTCTCGGCTATTCGGCAATGGCAGGTGTCTGCGCAGGAGGCGGACTCGGCGACCTGGCTATTAAATACGGAATGTATAGATACGAGACTACAATCATGTGGATTACGGTAATTCTGCTTGTTGTGTTAGTACAAGTCCTTCAGGAAATCGGACTCAAGGCGGCAGTCAAGCTGGATAACAGACTAAATTAGCTATCAATTATTTCACTTAAATATATCAAAGTAAGTTACAGCAAGTTGAAGAATTGAAGAAAGAAAGCAAATTTCACAAAACACAAGTCAAACAAAGACAAGAAAGGAAGAAAAATCATGAAAAAGTTATTTAAGACAGTAGCAGTTATTACTACACTCGTCGCTGCAGTATGCTTGCTCTCAGGCTGCGGAAGCTCAGACGACAGCAAGGTTATCAAGGTAGGAGCATCCCCATCACCACATGCTGAGATTCTTGAGCAGGTAAAGGATATTCTCGCAGAGGACGGATGGACTCTTGAGATCGTTGAATTCGACGATTATGTTAAGCCTAACCAGGCAGTAACAGACGGAGACGTTGACGCTAACTACTTCCAGCACTATCCATACCTCGAGCAGTACAATGAAGAGAATGGAACAGACATCGTAAGCGCAGGAGTTATCCACTATGAGGCTTTCGGAATTTATAAGGGCACAAAGAGCGATCTTTCACAGCTTACAAGCGGAGACAAGATTGGAGTTCCTAACGATGTAACTAACGAGGCAAGAGCTCTTAATCTCCTCGAGGCTAACGGAATCATCACACTGAAGGAAGGCGCAGGCCTCAACGCAACAGTTGCAGATATCGTAGACAATCCTTATGGAGTAGAGGTTGTTGAGCTTGAAGCAGCACTTCTTCCTAACTCGCTTCCAGATCTTGCTTTTGCAGTAATCAATGGCAATTATGCAATCGGAGCAGGACTCAAGGCTGCAGATGCTGTTGCATTTGAGACATCAGATTCAGAGGCTGCACAGAAATTCGCAAACATCGTAGCATGCGCAAAGGACAACGCGGACAGCGATAAGATTAAGGCTCTCGTAGCAGCTCTTCAGAGCGACACAGTTAAGGACTACATCGAGAAGCAGTATGGCGGCGTTGTAAAAGTTGTATTCTAAAAGAAACGCGGCAATAGCGACAAGCGCGAAGATAGCGACAGAACGACAATCGCGACATATACGATATGCGCAGCAATAACAACAGAGAAAACGGGGCAGGACTTGCCCCGCTTTTCTTTATTTCGACACATATTTATTGTATAATTAATATCTATATTTGCAGCTACGCAATGTTATATTAGGAGAAATTAAATGACAGGATACATTATAGCCATATTGGGATTGCTGACGTGCTCGATGTTCTTCTCGGCAACGGAGACAGCCTTCACGTCGATGAACAGAATCAAGATTAAGAATCTGGCAGCAGACGACGATCCTAAGGCAGAGCTTGTTCTTAAGCTTGGAGACAAGTACGACAAGCTGATTACAACAATTCTTATCGGTAACAATATCGCAAATATCGCTTTATCAACAATAGCTACAGTAATGTGCATCAAGATCTGGGGCGGCAGCCTCGGACCTACGATCGCGACAATAGGAGCAACAATAGTCGTACTTGTTTTCGGAGAGATTTCGCCTAAGATTCTCGCGAAGGAAAGACCTGAGTCGACAGCCATGATGGTAGCACCGATTATAAATGCGCTGCTTGTTGTTTTTACACCGGTTACGGCAGCCTTCACAGGACTTCGAGTTCTGCTTGCTAAGATTTTTGGCACAAGCGAGGACAAGAGCTACGACGAGGACGAACTTCTGACTATCGTAGACGAGGCTGAGGCACATGGCTCAATCGGCAAGGAGCAGTCGGAGCTTATCGCCAACGCAATCGAATTCAACGATGTTGAGGCGATTGACGTAATTACACCAAGAGTAGATATTATCGCCATCGAGAAAGGCACCAAGGTCAACGAGATTAGGGATATTTTCAAGGAGTCTGGACTTTCGAGACTTCCTGTATATGAGGACGACCTCGACAACATCGTCGGCGTGCTCAACCAGAAGGATTTCCATAACAACGATATCAAGAAGCCTTCGGACGTAGACGCCTTCGTTAAGCCGGTTGCCTATGTTGCAGAGACAATCAAGGCCTCCGTTCTTCTCAAGAAAATGCAGACTATGAAGACGCACATTGCGATTGTAGTAGACGAGTACGGTGGCACGACGGGCCTTGTGACACTCGAGGATATAATCGAGGAAATCGTCGGCAAGATATATGACGAGCATGACGCTGTCGAGCTAAGGGATGTTATCTCGCTTGGCAACGACGTATACAGGGTA
The DNA here is from genome assembly GCA_963642455.1 of Anaerovoracaceae bacterium. Classification (GTDB taxonomy): domain Bacteria; phylum Bacillota; class Clostridia; order Peptostreptococcales; family Anaerovoracaceae; genus Crickella. The sequence goes on from CAVIGM010000014.1 coordinate 13,991, forward strand.
GCTGGCGGCGCTAACCTCGAGAAATTCTTCGAGCTTTTCGACGAGGAAATTGAGGCCGATGCTACAACGATAAATGGCTTTGTAATGATACAACTTGACAGGCTGCCTAAGCTTGGAGACCACTTCAAATACGAATCTAAGCACAAGCTCTTCGATGTGAAGGTAACCAAGACGGACGGAAGAAGGGCGTTGATGACAAGAATCAAGGTCGAGGACAAGCCGGACGAAGATAAGAAAGGGGACTTATAGACAATGGGATTGATGCAGGTGCTCTTTGGCGACCTTAACGCCAAGGAAGTTAAGAAAGTCGAGAAGATTGTAGATGTAATCGAATCTTACGACGAGGCGATGCAGGCTCTAAGCGATGAAGAGCTTCGTGCAAAAACCGATGAATTCAAAGAGAGACTTGCCGATGGCGAGACACTCGACGACATTCTGCCAGAGGCTTTTGCCGTATGTAGAGAAGCTGCTTGGAGAAGCCTTGGAATGAAGCACTTCAGAGTTCAGCTCATCGGTGGCGTTGTTCTCCACCAGGGAAGAATTTCCGAGATGAAGACAGGTGAAGGTAAGACCTTAGTAGCAACACTTCCAGCCTATCTCAATGCGCTTGAGGGCAAGGGCGTTCATGTTGTAACCGTAAATGACTACCTTGCTAAGCGTGACGCTGAGTGGATGGGTAAGCTATATAATTTCCTCGGGCTTAAGGTTGGCTGCGTAATACATGCGGTTGAGGGCCCTGCAAGGCACGAGCAGTATATGGCAGACATTACATACGGAACGAATAACGAATTCGGCTTCGACTATCTTCGTGACAACATGGTTACATATAAGGAGCAGCTCACACAGCGCGAGCTCAATTATGCAATCGTCGACGAGGTCGATTCCATTCTCATTGATGAGGCGAGAACACCTCTTATTATCTCGGGCCGCGGCGTAGATTCCTCGGATATGTACAAGAAGGCAAATTCCTTTAGCAAGACCTTGCTCGAGGAGCAGGACTACAAGGTTGACGAGAAGGACAACCAAGTATCTCTAACAGAGGACGGCGTAGCTGCCTGCGAGAAATATTTTGCGATAGACAATTTCTCTGATCCTGACAACATGGAGCTTAACCACTATGTAATGCAGGCTCTGCGTGCGAACTACCTGATGAAGAGGGACGTTGACTATATTGTAAAAGACGGGGAAATCCTCATCGTCGATGAGTTCACGGGTCGTATCATGTACGGACGTCGTTTCAGCAACGGACTGCATCAGGCCATCGAGGCGAAGGAAGGCGTTAAGGTTAGAGCAGAGTCGAAGACCTTGGCTACCATCACACTGCAGAATTATTTCAGAATGTATGGCAAGCTCGCGGGCATGACCGGTACTGCGAAGACCGAGGAAGACGAGTTCCGTGACATTTACAATATGGATGTAGTTGTAATTCCAACTAACAAGCCGATTACAAGAATAGACAACGACGATGCTATCTTTGCACATCAGAGTGGCAAATACAAGGCAATCGTGGATAGCGTTGCGGAGGCGCACGAGGCAGGACAGCCTGTGCTCGTAGGTACAATTTCGATTGAGATTTCCGAGCTTCTGAGCAGAATGCTCACCAAGAGAGGCATCAAGCATAATGTGCTGAACGCTAAGCATCACGAAAGAGAGGCCGAGATCGTAGCTGATGCAGGCCGAGAGGGTGCAGTTACAATCGCAACTAATATGGCAGGCCGTGGTACCGATATTATTCTCGGAGGCAATCCGGATTTCGAGGCTCGCCGCATTATGAAGCAGAACGAATTTACACCTGAGCAAATAAGCTTCGCAACAGGCTTCGAGAAGTCGGATGATCCAGCACTTAACGATGCTCGAAAGACGTACAATGAGCTTCTCGAAAGAATCAAGTCAGAGCGCAAAGAAGAGCAGGAAAGAGTTAAGGAGCTTGGAGGTCTTTGCATTATAGGTACGGAGAGACACGAGTCAAGGCGTATCGACAACCAGCTTCGTGGTCGTTCGGGAAGACAGGGAGACCCTGGAGATACGAGATTCTATATCTCGCTTGAAGACGATTTGATGAGACTCTTCGGAGGCGAGAAAATACAGTCTCTGATGGAGAGAATCGGGCTCGAGGACGATGATGCTCTTGAGGCAGGCATGCTCTCGAAGACAATCGAGAGTGCTCAGAAGAAGGTCGAGGGCAAGAATTTCGGAATCAGAAAATACGTACTTCAGTACGATAATGTCATGAATAAGCAGCGTCAGATTATTTACGATCAGCGTCGTATGGTGCTTGACGGAGAGAATCTGCGTGGCTATATCCAGAATATGACAAATGAGCTGATTGACGGAATGGTTGATCCTATTGTTTTCGAGTCGAAATATGCTGAGGAATGGGATCTCGAGAGACTCTTCGCGGACCTTCAACAGATTACGCCAGCTTTCAAGGGAAGACTCGAATATGATGAAGAGGCAAGACGCTTCCTGACAGACGAGGAACTTCGCGAGGACATCAAGAAGATTTTCGCGGATCTCTATGACGAGAAGGAAGCCGAAATCGGCGAAGAGCAGATGCGTGAGGTTGAGCGCATGATTCTGCTGAGAGTTGTAGACAATCGCTGGATGGATCACATCGACGCGATGGATCAGCTGAAGAGCGGTATCGGACTTAGAGGACTTGGACAGCAGGATCCAGCCGTTGCCTATGCGCAGGAGGGCTTCGCTATGTTCGAGGAAATGGTTGCGGACATCAGAGAAGAGACCGTTAAATTCTGCTACAATGTGACGGTTACAACAAGCACAGCAAGACGCAATCTTGTAAGTGGCGCAAGCAAGGCTTCAAAGGAAGAATACAAAGACGATACTCCTCGCAAGGCGATGCCACAGCAGGCACCTAAGGCAGACAAAACAGGCAAGCAGGAGACCGTGCATAGAGACGAGCCAAAGGTAGGCAGAAACGATCCTTGCCCTTGCGGTTCCGGCAAGAAATACAAGAATTGCTGCGGCAAGAACGCATAAATTCGAGCGGCAAGTAAGGCGGCCAAACGCAAGAACAAAGATGCCAGCCGAGAACATTGAGCCGACTGGCACAATCATGGTAGATTACAATTAACCAAAAAGGAGCGACCATCGGTCGCTCCTTTGTTATGATTGAATTACTTCTTCTTTCGTATCAGGATGAAAGGCGTGCATTGGTCGCCTTGACCTGCAGGATTGTCTCGAATCAGTTCAGCTAATTGCTCATCATTTAGAGTAATGCAGTCAGACTTGCCGAGGATGTCGCGTGTGAAATCATTCGCGTCAACGATCATTGCCTGCACACCTGTTTTCTCGTAAATTTCGTTGCAAACGCCAGTGGAATTCTCAGGAAGTCTAATTCCGAAATTTCCATAGATTGGAAATACATCTGGGTAGAAGCCGTCAAGTCCTGTGACTTCCATTCCTACCATTTCATAGAAAATTCCCTTGCGGCCGAACGCCTTGCCGACGCCTGCACATATAGCCGCCCAAAGAACTTTTCCAGCACCGCACTCATCGATTGCGAACTGCATTTTGCAGACTTCGCCAACACCAATTCCTGCGCTGTTGTGCTGTGTTGCGAAATGACTCAAGAATTTCGCAAGCTTGGAGATCTTCATATCCTTGCGGTATACGACTCTGTTCTGGCAAAGGGAAATAACCTTCTCGCTGATCGAAAGAATGTCACCTTCCTCGTATAGAGGCTTGACATAGCGCTCAACAAGCTCAACATAATTCTCGCCGATTTCGACGAAATGAGTCTGAATCGCGTGTCTAAGATAAGTGCCGTGACTTGTTTCAATTTCTATCTTCTTTGCTCCGTTGGCAACAAATTCCATAATAGCTCCTTTTCTTATCGTAATATGCCCAATAATTGTAACATTTTTATTTGCTCAAAATCTACCGTTTCGCAGGAAAAAGGGGGCTTCCTATTCGCTACGCTGTGGCAGTCAAGCTACCCGTGGTCGTTCCTATACTACTTCAAGCAAGTCCATCGGCTTAGCTATTCTATAAACCGGAAGGGCTCCGAGCTCCTTGAGCTGCTCTTCGTCGACGGCGTGGCTCCAGCCGACCAAGACCGAATCGATGCCGGCATTCTTGCAGCACAGCATATCGAAGCGCGTATCTCCGAGCATTATGCATTCGGAGAGCTTGATTTCCTTGCCGACCGCCTTGGACATTGCGGAAATCGCCACAAGAAGCGGCTCGGGATCTGGCTTATGCGCGGATGTGCTGTCGTGGTCTATGATAACATCGAAGAATTTCGTGATGTCGAATCTGTCGAGGTAAGCAGAGGTGGTCATCCTCATGCGAGAGGTTACGATTGCAAGCTTGTAGCCTCGGGCTTTGAGTTCAGCCAGAAGCTCGTAGCAGCCGTCGAAAAGCTGCAGCCTGTTATCGACATGCGCGGCCTGCCAGTCTCTGTAGACAGTAATCGCTTCTTCAACATCAATGCCTGGAAAGGCGACAGATGCGGTATATCTAATCGGCTCGCCGAAGGTCTTCTCCCAGTATTCAGTCGAAAATTCCTCGCCAAGATAGTGCATGGCAGCGGCTTTCCACGAGTCAACGATGAGATCGTTAGTATCAAGTAATGTTCCGTCAAAATCAAAGAAAATATAAGGCTTTTTCATAAGTATGTTCCGAGTTAAGAATTAAGTAAATGAAGTTCGGCGGTTCTGCTATTCGGCTTTGTTGGCGTCCTGTGAGAGCTTAGCTCTTACAAAAATATCGATATTTCCGTCCATTACGCTCTCGACGTTTCCGACCTCGGCGCCTGTGCGCGTGTCCTTAACAAGTGTATACGGCTGGAAAACATAATTGCGAATCTGCGAGCCCCAGGTTGCCATCGACATATCTCCGCGAAGCTCGTTGAGGCTTGCCTTGTGCTCTTCCTCGGCAATTTTCATAAGCTTGGAGGCAAGAATCTTGAGGGCAACCTCTTTATTCATAATCTGAGACCTTTCGTTCTGGCAGGTCACTACTATATTAGTTGGAAGATGCGTGATTCTTACAGCCGAGTCCGTCGTATTTACAGACTGACCGCCTGCGCCTGTGCTTCTAAAGGTATCAATCTTCAAGTCGTTTGGGTTAATATCTACGGTTATCGAGCCATCCATATCGGGAACGACATCAACCGCCGCAAAAGAAGTCTGCCTCTTGCCCATGGAATTGAAAGGCGAAATTCTTACAAGTCTGTGCACGCCTTGTTCCGACTTGAGATATCCGTAGGCGTTCTCGCCGCTAATCATAATCGTGCAGCTCTTGATGCCCGCCGCCGTATCGTTCTGAAGGTCGAGAATCTTGGACTTGAAGCCTTTTCTTTCGGCATATCTTAAATACATTCTTTCGAGCATTTCCGCCCAATCCATTGCATCAACTCCGCCCGTTCCAGCGTGAATCGAAAGTATGGCATCATTGGCGTCATATTTGCCATTGAGAAGAGTGTCGAGCTTCAGGTCCTCTATGTCAGCCTTCAAAAGTTCGAAGCCTTTGACAATTTCCTTGGCTTCGTCCTCGTCTTCAAGCTCTTCGGCAATATCGATCATATCCTTGGTGTCCGCAAGTCTTGCCTCGAGGGCCTCGTACTTTGCGACCTTGTTCTCACAGGATTTCTTGGCCTTGAGGATTTCCTGAGCTTCTTCTGGCTTGTCCCAGAAACCATCCTCTGTCATTGTCTTCTCGTAGTCCGCGATTCTAAGCTTAAGACCAGGGACGTCAAAGATACCCCCTAATCTCAGCGAGCTTAGCTTGCTCCTGTGATAACTCAGTGCGAACGGAATCAAGAATAATCATATTGTGCAAATCCTTTCTGTATCTGTTAAGTCAGCTCGGCGGGCTAAGTCAATTCGACTGCCGAGCTTGCTTGTTCGTTTCTGTCAGCTCGGCGGGCTAAGTCAATTCGACTGCCGAGCTTGCTTGTTCGGGCTTGTCTGCCCAGCTAATTCATACAATTCTATCAGCTCTGTCAGCGCGGTCAGGCCTGTGCTTTCTTGCTGTTTGCGCGAAGACAAAGAGAAGCGGATATATCTCGAGTCTTCCGAACAGCATGATGAAGGACAGAACGATTTTGGAGAAATCCGAATACATAGCATAATTGCCGGCAGGTCCAACAAGGTCGAAGCCCGGACCCATATTATTCATACAGGCTACTACTGCGGAGAAATTAGTCTCCATGCCCCAAGGCTCGAAACTGATGAGCAGAAAGCCTGATATAAGCAAGATTGTATATAAGAAAAAGTAAACGCCGATCTTGTTAACGACCGATTCGTCAACCTTCTTTCCGTTAAGGTGAACGGATGAAATCGAGCGTGGGCTCAGCATTGAATGCAGGCTGTTGCGCAGATTCTGTGCAAGAATTACGACTCTCGACATCTTGAAGCCGCCGGCTGTCGAACTTGAGCAGCCGCCAATCAGCATGAGAACGAGAAGAATCGAGCGCGCAAGGTAAGGCCAAGCGTCATAATTTGCAGTTGTATATGCGGTCGAGCTCATGATAGCCGCAACCTGGAAGAAGGAATTTCTCAGAGCATCTCCCCAGCTCGAGAAGACAGCCTCCTGTCTGAACGTCATCGAAGCAGGTCCGACAGAAAGAGTGATAATAATAATCGCAATAAGTGCGATACCAAGATAGGCCTTAAGCTCGTTGCTCTTGAGAATATCGCGCCACTTCTTTGCGATTACAAGATAGAACATATTGAAGTTGATACCGAAGAGCAGCATGAAGACCGCAACCGTCCACTGATTGATTGCGCTATATGAAGCGAGGCTGTCGGCCTTAACTGCCGAGCCTCCCGTACCAGCTGTACCAAGAGCGTGAACTATGCTGTCAAATATTGGCATACCCTCGGCTATGAGAAGAACCATTTCCACGAGAGTTAGAATAAGATATGCGAAATACAGAAATTCTGCGTTCTTTCTTGCCTTAGGAACTACCTTGTCGAGACCGACACCAGGCATCTCGGCACGCATGATGTTAGAAGTTCTGCCCGGCATTTTGTTGAAGATGGCAACGACGAAAACCAGGATTCCCATGCCTCCTATCCAGTTGGTGAAGCTTCGCCAGAAAATCATATTGTGATTAAGGCCTTCTATATCTTCCAAAATAGTTGCTCCCGTTGTTGTGAAGCCGCTGACCGTCTCGAAGAAGGCGTCAACCACGCTTGTTGTCGTTCCGCTCAATAAGAAAGGAAGCATTCCAATCAAGGAAATGGAGAGCCAGCCAAAGAAAACTATCGCAAAGCCATCTATAGTATAAATATTTCCCGACTCATCGCCGCACAGCTTATCAAGAATAAAGCCAATCACCGCTGCGATTCCAGCTGCTTCGAGGAAGGGCAGCCATGGCTCGTTGTAGCAAAGGGACACCATAATAGGAAGCGCCATGAGAAGCGCTTCGCCCTTTAATACTTTTCCAATAATGTTAAATACGGTTCTGTAATTCATTCTTAATAAATTGTGCTGTAATGTCCTTAGGTGAAACTATATTCTTAAGCCCCAAGTGTGTAACGAGGCTTGTGAAGCTGTTGTGGTTGACCTTCGTGATTATGCTCGGTACTCTGTGTGTGCCCGCATATACGGAAATCAGAAGGTTCTCTTCGTCCATATCTGTTGCCGCGACAAAGACATCTACTCTGTCGATGCCTTCCTCTTGAAGAACACTTCTTTCCGTGCCGTCTCCGCAGACAACGTCGATTCTACCGGGAAGAAGCTCTCTCACGCTCTCGCATTTCTGAAGATTTCTCTCGATGAGCTTGACATGGCAGCCCGCTTTTGCAAGAAGCCTGCTAAGATGTATCGATGTTCGGCTTGCGCCAACCAGAATGGCCGAAACCCCTCTTAGCCTGTCTCTTACCTTAGGCGTCTTCATCTCGATAAGCTTCAATATTTCAAGCGCCGCAAGAAGGTCGGGGCTGAAAACCGTGTCTATATTGAAGTCGGCCTCAAGCTGCAGAAGCTCGTGCGCCGAATATTGCAGGGAACGTATCTCGCAAAAGCTCTTCTTAGCGCCCATTTTCTTCGCGAGGTGACACAGAACAATGTTGCGCTCGTTGATATTAGTCGCTGCTATGAAAACATCCGCGTGCTTGACGTCCGCTGTCTCGAGTATGCGGTAGTCAGACGCGTCGTCGCAAATTGCAAGAACGTCGCTTGTCTCGGAAAGACGCTTGATGATTGAGTTGTTCTTATCTATTGCGACAATTTCGTTGTCCTCTGTGGATAGCGCCCGCAGTATGGACATGCCGATTTTCCCGCAGCCTATGATAACAATTCTCAAAATTTACACCTCTTTAACAGGCCTTCAATAGACCTTGAACAGAACTTCAATAGAGCTTGAATAGAACTTGAATAAGACTTCAATAGAACTTCAATGCTCCCGAAAGGCGATATCAATAATTGCCTCTACAAGTAATATATCATATCACTAAAAGCTTTAGAAATAAAGCATTCTATGTGGTAGAATAGATGCATGATTACATTACATTTAATGCGCGAGAGCATAGACAAAGAGAAGTATCTTTATGACAGGGCAAAGGCTCAGCTTAATGCCGGCGGCGAGGTTCTTGTAATAGTTCCTAACCAGTATACTCTGGTCGCCGAAAAGCAGGCGCTTAAGTATCTTGAGACGGAGTGCCTTTTCGATGTCGAAATATTGAGCATGAATAGGCTCGGGCTGAGGCTGCTGACAGAGCAGGGGCTCGAGGGTATTCCTGTGCTTTCTAAATACGGAAGGTTCATGCTTCTGACCAAGCTCATATACGAGCACCGAGACGAGCTTAGAATTTTCTCGAAATCCGTCGGAAAGATTAGCTTCACAACGATGCTTAATGATTTCATCTCGGATTTCAAGCAGCAGAATTGCAACCTTGATGAGCTCGAGGGCATGCTCGATGATGAGGCGACTAACAGCCTTCTTGCCGACAAGATTAGAGAGCTTCTTGGAATTATCCGCGATTATGAGAATGCAATATCCGGCAAATACACGGATTCAGAGGACTATATTGCGACCTATATCGACGCAATTAAGAAGTCCGATTATGTCAAGGGCAAGCACATTTGGATATATGGCTATGACAGCATCACGCCTAAGTTCACATCGGCTCTTGCAGAGCTTGCCTGCCAGGCTTCCTCGCTTGATATGATAGTAAACGAGAGCGATTATAATCTGCATGAACTGCTTATCTCCAAGGTGCAAAAAGCGGCGTCTGCCGTAGGTACAGATTGCGAGATCGCGAGGGGCGAAAAGGGTGAAAGGAACGAAAGGGGCGAAGCTTCCAGAAGGCCTGAAATTTCCGAAACACCTGGAATTTCCGAAACGCCTGCTAAGGAACTTCCTGTAGCTGAGCGCTCCGAGACTATCAGGAGAATAGAAAAAGGCCTTTTCAAAGATAATCTGACAGAAGAGGAGAAGGCGTCGAATGCGTCCTTTGAGCCAGAGGGCCTTACGCTCGTGCAGTGCGCTAATCAGTATTATGAAGCGGAATCTGCAGCCTCATATATTCACCATCTTGTTAGAGACAAGGGGTACAGATATAAGGATATCGTCGTAATTGCAAATGACGAGAACCACATGCAGCCTATTATCAAGCGCGTCTTTGCCGAATACGGACTTGATGTTTTTCTTGACTCAAGCAGAAGAATCACTGATTCAATCGGCCCATCTTGCATAGTTAATATGCTTGCAAGCGTCAGATACGACTTCCATACTGACAGGATAATGGCAATGCTGAAGACCGGCCTTGCAGGCTTCGACAAGGAAGAGATTGAAGAGCTTGAGAATTATACAAGAGATTACGGTATCAAGTTCGGCATGTGGGCTAAGGAATTTAAGTATTATAGTGACGAAGAAGCTCTGAAGCATCTTAACGAGCTTAGAGCAAGGGCTATCGAGCCTCTGCTTGAATTGTCGAATATTGTCGAGGCCTCCGAGACGGTGTCGACTTTTGTCGAGAAATATCGAGAATATCTCGAAGCGAAGTGGAATCTGTCCGAGCAAATCGAGAACCTTGCTCTTGAGCAGGAGAAGGCGGGGCTAAATGAAGAGGCTCAAAGAACGAGAACGAGCCTTGATGAGGCGCTTAAGCTTCTCGACCAGATGAAGGAAATTATGGGAGATTATTCGATGCAAATCGTAGAATTTCTCGACATATATCTTGCTGGCCTTATGGATGTTGAGGTCGGTGTCATTCCTCCGTCGCTTGACGGCCTGACAATGGGCACGATGATAAGAACAAGACCTCACGAGGCGAGGGCCGTTGTCGTGCTTGGCGCAAACGAGGGCATCATGCCGCTTCAACCATCGTCAGAGGGACTTTTCTCTGTTGATGAGAAGGCTTATTTCCGAGAGAAGAATTTCGCGCTTGGAGAACTTGACGATATTAAGATGCTCGAGGAGAACCTCGCGATGTATCGAATGCTCTCGCATCCTAAGGATGAGCTTTATATAAGCTATGCGATGGCGGACGCACAAGGGAATGAGATGACAGCATCTCCGATTATAGATTCGCTGCAGAATCTTTTCCCAAGGCTTGAAGCGCACAAGGATATGATAAGTGAAGGCTGGAGCATGGCTCTTGTAAATGACAGATATGAGACGCTAAGGCATCTTGTTAATCATATCAAGGATAGGAAAACCTCGCCTAAGGGCGATTCGCTGACGCAGGCTCTTCTGCATTGGTACGACGCGAACGAGAATCAAGAGCTCGAGACGATGCTTAGACTTCTGCAGGACGAGAACAGAATGCCTAAGCTTGATAAGGCGCTCGCAAAGGCCCTTTATGCCAAGAAGGATAGGGGCTATGTTATGACAGCCTCCAAGCTTGATCAGTACAATGCCTGTCCTTTCAAATTCTTCGTTCAGGCGGGGCTAAGACCAAGAGAGGAGAGGGCTTTCAGAAGTGACCCTCGCTCGATAGGAGATATTTATCACGAATGTCTGCAGGAAATCGCAGAGGAAATTAAGC
>CAVIGM010000014.1:25047-28637 GCA_963642455.1 Anaerovoracaceae bacterium
CAAATGGCGCTGCGGTTGACGCTGTGGCCGACGCTACAACCGAGGCGGGCAAGACCTCGCCTGAGTGCGACGCAACGAGCGGCGGCTTCGACGATAGCCGAATCGAAGAGATAGTAAATAAGAAGCTTGACGAGCTTGCACTCTCATACAACGAAGGACTTTTCATTTCTTCGGAAAGCGAGAAATACAGATTAGAAAGAATCAAGGAGATATGCCTTGCCGCCGCAAAGGCACTTGTCGCACAACTTAGAAGCGGAAGCGTCACAGATATTTTCCTTGAAGAAGAATTCGGAGAAGGCGGATACTTCAGCCCAATAGAGCTTGATGTTGACGGCGAGAAAGTTCGAATCGAGGGGCGAATCGACAGAGCTGACATCCTTGACAAGGACAAGGTTAGAATCGTTGACTACAAGACTGGCGACGATAAGCTCGACTTTTACAAGATGAGACAGGGCTACAAAATGCAGCTTATGATTTACCTTATGTCTACGATGGACAGGTACGAGCCTGCGGGCCTTTTCTATTTCAATATAAGCGAGGCAGAAGAAGGCCTCAACAGCAAGAGTCTCAAGGCGGAAGAGAAGATTAAGAATGCGGGCCCTGAGGAAAGCTTCAAGCTCAAGGGTGCGTATATCGACGAGCCGGGTTATCTTGAGATGATGCCTAAGGAAGTGATTGGCGGACAGCTTGCAAGGAGCAAAATATCCAAGGCGGACTTTATGGCCAACAAGGACGCAATAGCAGATAAGCTCGAGGAACTTGGAGCAGATATTGTCGGCGGAGACATCAGCATTAGCCCACGCAAAATTTCAAATCAGCGCATGGCCTGCACCTTCTGCGACTTCAGGGCGATTTGCAGATACGATGCAAACAATAATGGCAACCGCGCAAGGCTGATAAAAGGAGAGCCAAGAGCCTCAAAAAGCGACGAATAAAGACGAACAAGAACGAACAAGAACGAATAACAACGAATAAGAACGAACAATAACGAATAAAGAGTAAAAAAGAATAAAGAATAAAGAACAAATAAAGAATACAACGGGGATATAAATGGGAATTCGTGTAAGGTCAATCGGGAGCAGCAGCTCGGGCAATTCATATTTAATACAGAGCAAAGACACGAATATTCTTCTCGATCTTGGTCTTAGCGCCAAGAAGATCAAAACCTCTCTATCGGAGCTCGGCGTCGAAAGGGACAGCATCGAAGCCGCTCTCATAACGCACGAGCATATCGACCATGTCAGAAGCGTTCGACAAATTTCGAAGGATTTCGACAAGATACGCTTCTTTGCAAGCAGAGGAACCGTAGAGAACACCGACAAATTCAATCAAGTGGAGGCTTCGAGGCTTACATATATCAAGGCGGGCGACAGCTTCGAGATAGGAGACATATCGGTCAGAGCCTTTGCCCTTAGCCACGATGCAGCTGAGCCCATCGGCTTCTCTTTTCAAAGCGACGGGGACTATCTTGCGGTAATCACCGACACCGGAATTGTCACGGCGGAGATTTTCGAGGAGATGAAGAGGGCTAACAAGCTCGTTTTCGAGTCCAACCACGAGAAGAATATCCTTCTAATGGGCCCATATCCATATAATGTCAAGCTCAGAATCTTATCGGATGAGGGGCATCTGTCAAATGTTACGGCAGGCGAGGTGCTCGCCGAGGTGCTCAAGACAAAAGGAAAAAAAGAAGCCGAGGACCGAGACGCGAGCGGGGCAAGTGACAAGGACGCGGGCCGTCTCAAAATTATGCTGGCGCATCTTAGCGACACTAACAACACCCCGTACCAGGCGCGAGTCACCATTTGCGATATTTTGCAAGAGGCTGGCTACGAGGCGGAGAGAGACTACGACCTGATAGTGGCGGCGAAGGAGGGAATAACTGAGTTAATATGAACATCAGAGTGATTTGCGTCGGCAAGCTTAAGGAGAGATTCTGGCAGGAGGCCTGCGCGGAATACCTCAAAAGAATAACTGGTTTTGCACGCATAGAAATAGTAGAATTAAAGGAAGTCAAATTGCCTAAGAATGCGAGCCAATCTGACGAGCAGGCGGTGATAGAGAAGGAATCACAGAGCATTCTTGAGAAAATCCAAGACCGCGACTATGTTATCGCTATGGACCTTGCGGGCAAGCAGCAGACTTCGGTCGAATTCGCGAAGAGCCTCGAAGCTATTAGCCTCGAATGGCAGACGATAGATTTCGTAATCGGCGGAAGCCTCGGCCTATCGGACAGCGTGCGGCGTCGTGCGAACAAGTGCATGTCTTTCTCCGAGATGACTTTTCCACACCAATTATTCAGAGTAATGCTGCTCGAGCAGATTTACAGAGCCTTCAAGATACTAAATAACGAGACTTATCATAAGTAATTAAGAAATCAAGAAGCCGAGCAATTAAATAATCGAGTATTCAAGCAATTAAGCAATTTAATACTCAAGTATTCAAGTAATCAATTATCACAAATAGGGAAACCGACAGATGGACAAGAAAAACGCAAAAGCAAGAACAACAGGATGGCTGCTTACCAACGGAATGGTTCTGGTAATAGTGGCCTTTGCGCTGACCGCCGTTGCCATAAGTGCATTGGTGGGAGGTTTTCTTGCGGGCAAGCCACCTACGAGTGAGCATGATGCGAAGCTGCCTGTTTACAAGTCGGAGAGCGTAACTGTCGAGACTAAGCCTAACGGCGAGGCAAAGAGCGTCAAGGATACCGTATATATTACGAATAACCCTGAGGACGAGACTCTCGTCGACAAGAGCATACTCAGAGGCGTTTATAACAAGAAGCAGAAGGCGAACGAACCTAAGAAAACCGAAGACGGAGATCTCAAGTGGAAAACCGGCGGAAATGACGTTTCCTATGTCGGAAGGGCAAAGACCGAGGATCTTCCGATTACCATGACGATTTCCTATTACTTAAATGGAGAGCCAATAGATGCTGCCGATACCATCGGAAAGAGCGGAGTGCTGAGAATTGATGTCGAATATCACAATAATATCAAGGCTACGCTCGACGACGGCAAGGAAATTGTCGTGCCTTATATTGCGGCAACATCTGTTCTGAACGGACAGGATTATTCGGATGTTGTCGTTTCGACAGGCAGAAGCGTTGCTATCAGCGGACAGGGATTCTCCGTCGGTGTCAACCTGCCGGGATTCAAAGATCTTTCCGGGTCGTCACTTTTTGGCATTGCCGGAAACAAAGTATCCTTTACGGGAAAGGCAAAGAATTTCCAGGGTGCAAAAATCTATTCGATGGTCACAAGCGAATTGATTGGCAAGATTAATCCGCAAATGATCGCGAAATACAACATAGATAAGCAATTCCTCCAGGCCGACAACAAGATCAATAAGGGCATGTCGATGATAAATAAATTCCTGCCTTACCTTGATGATATAGGCAAGAAAGTAGCAACGATAATGCAGCAGAGCAGCAAGGCGCGCGAGACAAGCAGTGCCATTGCCGAGAAGCTTATCAAATATATAAATAATCTGAAGGGCAAACACCTCGTGCTTGATGGTGTGTATGAGACCAATAGCGGCATACTCGGCAATTTGGTTAAGGAACTCACAGGTGATACCAGCGGCAC
>CAVIGM010000014.1:28780-30528 GCA_963642455.1 Anaerovoracaceae bacterium
AAACAGTAGAGACTCTTGAGAAAGAGAAAAACGAAGCCGAGGCAGCAAAGGAAGCGGCTGAAGCAGCGGGCGAGACGGACAAGACGCAGCAATATGAAGAGCAAATTGCGGGTCTTGATGGAAGAATAGATTCTCTTATCGGTGAGATTAAGGAAATGGATCCGGATTCTGAATATCTGCCAGATGATGAGCGCGTTACTGATGCAAAGGGCCTGATCGACAAGCAGGCCGAGGCGAAGAAGAAGATTGAGGATGTTAAGAACATCTATACCGATCCTACATACGTCGAGCAGTATTTCATAGGCAGGGAAGCTGAGCTTAAGAGCATAATCGATTCTACAACGACAAGCAAGAAGGATCTTGAGAAGGCGAAGAAGGAATTGGAGCAGCTTAACGACTTCAAGGCACTCTGCACAGATAAAGACGGCAATTTGATGGCGCTTCAGCAGCTTGATAAGAAGGGTGTCAAATCGTCGGAACTTGCAAGCTATCTTCTCGACCGGGCGCTTGACGAGAAAACAAAGAGTTCTCTGATTTCCAGAATCAGAAACATAGATAAGAAGGTCGGCAAGGTGGATGCGGCCGTTCAGAAATACGGAAGTATGGTTCCTGGCTACATCAAGAAGATTGAGAATATTAAGAAGAAGATAGACAGTTCATACGCGCTGTATAAGAAATTCCGCAAGAAATACAATGATGAATTCAAGGGAACTCTTACGGCAATGCAGCAGACACTTGAAGCCTACCAGAAGGTTAAGAATTTCTCGGGCTTGAGTGATGGCTGGAAGGGCGAAACAACTTACATCTTCAAGTCGTCGACAACCAGCGGCTCGTATGTGATGAAGGAGCTTGAAGAGGGAGGAAAGCAATACGGCAGCACTCTGAAGAAGGAAATCACAGGGGAAGAATAAATGGTTAAAAAGCTTCAAAAGAACAAATTTTATAAGAAAACAGCGAAAGCCAATCTCAGCAAACAGAGCTCGGATCTGATGTTAGTAGGCATTGGCTCGATGCTTGCCGCGGTCTTTCTCGGCGTGACGACGGCATCGATTGCTTCTTTTTTCATCGCGGGAGCCATCGAATACGGAGTATATAAGGTTTTCTATCTGAACTCCATCGGCGAGAAAATAATGCCTGTTCAGGCCCTGCATGGCTTCAAGGATAAGTACGGCGAGAGCTTTGTTGCTGGCTTTGTTACGGAAATCCTAAAGGCTGTGCCTAAGTGGCTCAGAATTCTCACCATACTCTCGAGCCTTTTCTCAATCCTGACTTTCCTGGACATTGCCGATTTCGGGCAAAGTGACAAATACATCAACATCGGACAGGGACTCAGTGTAGTCACTGTACTTGTAAGCCTTTTTGCATACATCGTGCTTCTGCAGTATGCGATGGCTCAGTACGTTCTCATGAGAGAGAAGGATACGCAGGCCCTGCACGCGCTTCGCAAAAGTCGTATGATGATGGCCGGATATGTGTTCAAATATTTCGCGCTGAGGCTCTCCTTCATCGGATGGGCGTTGCTTGCATCTCTGACTCTTGGAATTACCAACATCTACTCAAGGGCATATTTCTACGCAAGCGAGGTAGCCTTCTTCAACGATGTCTACGAGGCTTTCAAGCAGGACGAGAGCGGACAGGAAATTCTGAACACAATGCAGGACGATGAAGAGGATAATACAATAGGAGGAATTTACATTGGCTAATAATAAGAAGAATAATAAGAACGGCGGCGGCGTCAAGGCCGCAAA
>CAVIGM010000015.1:0-5404 GCA_963642455.1 Anaerovoracaceae bacterium
TCTTCAAATATATGCTTGATATGCTCACTTACGTTTGATTTACTTGTCTGGTACAGCTCACACAGCTGCGCCTGTGTCAGCCATACCGTCTCATCCACAAAGCGGACATCAATTTTGGTATCTCCGCTCTCTGCCTGGTAAATGACAATTTCGCCTTGTTTTTCCTCTGTTGCAGAAACCTTATCCTCTGCCATAGCTACACCTCCGATTCTTCTCCGGCATCACTAAGGGGTTCATCTACTTCTTCATCTTCTTCATCCGTTTCCTGCACATACTCCTTGATTTGCGGATAGGTTGCACCTTTCTAGAAGCCGGACATATCCATATTCTCCAATGAGAACTCCACACGCACCTTTTTCGAGTCGATTTCTCCCTTGGAAAGAAGAACAACCGTCTCCACACATCCCGTCCACGGGAACATGTCCACAGGAGTTGCCTCTATGAATTTGTAGCCTTGCTCGCCAAGATATTTAACATCTCTTGCCAGTGTTCCGGCATCACAAGAGATATAGACTATTCTCGAAACGCCCGCATCTGCAATCGCCTGAAGCAGTGCCTCATCGCAGCCAGCGCGTGGTGGGTCGAGAATCGCAACGATTTCCGAGGTCTTCTCGGCCTCATTTTCAGCCTCGGCCTCAGCCTCGGTCTCAGCCTCGGTCTCCTTCCGTCTTCCTCCAGAAAGTGCCTCTGCAAGCTTAGCCTCGGCGGACCAACTCTCGCGCTCGATGGATGCATCGGCGCAGGCTGGGAGCACTTCCTCGGCCTTTCCACAAATATATCTGGCATTTACTATGCCATTAATTGTCGCATTTCTGTTGGCATCAATGACAGCCTCTTTGACAAGCTCAATTCCGATGACCTGCTTCGCCTTATCGGCCATGCTAAGACCGATTGTTCCGATTCCGCAATAAATGTCGAGCAAGGTCTCCTTGCCGCTAAGATTCGCATATTCTGCGGCTTTATTATAGAGCTTGATCATCTGCTCGGTATTCACTTGATAGAAGGACGGTGCGGAGATTTCGAACTTAAGTGTTCTGCCCTCTTCATCGCCCGCATCGAAACAGACAGCATCGGTAATCGTTCTTTTGCCGGCTATGAGCTTATATTTTCCGTCAGTTAGTGCGTACACGCTCTCAAGATAGCCTGGGCATTCCTCGTCCATTGCATAGATCAAATCTTCAAGGTATTTCACCTTGTCGGGTCTGCATTCGAGAATGACCATGACCTCGCCGGTGCCGTAGGCTGTTCTTACTATTACCTGCTTGATTTCGCCACGATTGAATCGACGAACTACCTTGGTTATCGCGTCCGCTGCCTCGCTTTGGAGCATGCACTCCTCCACGTCAACTATTAGATGCGATTTTCTCTCATAGAAACCTATGAAAGACGTTCTCGCCTTCCCGTCTTTTGCAAAAGCAGGATATTCGCCTTTGTTTCTATACTTATAAGGCTCGTCCATGCCTATCGTCTCGCGCACCGTTGGCGCATCGATTCCGCCGATTCTTTCGAGCTTATTTCTGACCTGCTTCTGCTTGAGCTTAAGCTGAGCAGCATAATCCATATTCTGCAGAGCGCAGCCGCCGCATTTATCCGCGTATGGGCAGGCAGGCTCGATTCTGTCCTCGGAAGGCTCTAACAGGCTGATGAGCTTCGCCTCTGCGTAGTTCTTCTTAAGCTTTGTTATGCCAGCTCTCACCCTATCTCCTGGTATTGTATTAGGAACGAAAACAGCAAGGCCGTCTACCCTGCCAAGTCCCGCGCCCTCGGAAGTAAGGTCCTCTATTATCGTTTCAAAAGTATCGCCTTTATTCATAGTTATAAATTCTCCGCTATCTCCTTAAGCTTCGCAAAGCGCTTGCTGACTCCGGGCTTCTTAATCGGCGGGCTTAGCATTTCGCCGATATCCGTAAGCGACGCGTCTGGGTTCTCCATGCGAAGTTCCGCAACATCCCTAAGCTGCGATGGCAGATAATCCCATTTGCCAGCTTCTTGGATTCGCCTTATCCACCTCTGCTGTTCCTCCGAGGCCGTAAGTGACTTATCCAAATTTGCCGAGTCGCAATTCGCGAGCCTTTGCGCCGCGATTTTTCTTTCTTTGAGAGCCCTCACATTCTCGAATTCGAGCACCGCATCATCTGCGCCCATAATTCCGAGTATGTCGCTCACATAATCACCTTTCTTGACATATACGACATGGTCATCGTTTCTCTCGACATAATTCGCCGAGAGGTCAACGAAACTGCCGACGAGCTTGCGAAGGTCCGTTGCAATCTGCTTGCTCTGTAATACGAATTCAAGCTGGTAGCTTCGCTTCGGGTCGCTTATCGTTCCGCAGCCAAGGAAAATCCCTCTGACATAGGCCTTCTTGTCGCATTTCTTCGAGACAATCGGCGGATATATCCCGTCGCTGAAGTAGTCGTTGC
Organism: Anaerovoracaceae bacterium; assembly: GCA_963642455.1. Taxonomy (GTDB): domain Bacteria; phylum Bacillota; class Clostridia; order Peptostreptococcales; family Anaerovoracaceae; genus Crickella. The sequence goes on from CAVIGM010000015.1 coordinate 2,424, forward strand.
CCTCGCGAATAAGAAGCAGGCCTGTTTCTCTCAGTATCTGCGAGCTTTTCTCGTCGGGGCTGATTGTCAGATAGTATCTATAGCCTTTCGCCCTTGATTTGCCAGGTGCCCTCGATTCTCCAACCTCAAGGCCCGCCGTGCTTCCGAAATATTCCTTGATCAGCTTCTTGTAATGCCTTGCAATTGCCGCATCCTCTGTAGACGCCACGATTGCGAAGCGCCCTCCTCCGGCCAATCTAAGAGAACCGGCAACCCGAAGGAAGCCGGATATTTCCGCCAGCATGCAACATTTCTTTGCAGGCTCGATTCTCGCTAATTCTTTTTTTACATCCGATGAAAAAGACATTATTTCCCTTTCGCCATGAGGTCGACATCTCGGTGCGTCACGCTTGCCTTAATTCCTCTATCGCCGAAAATTCTCGCAAGCTCGTTGGTCACCGCAACGCTTCTGTGGTGCCCGCCCGTGCAACCTACCGAAATATTCAAATGATATTTGCCCTCTTCAATATAGCCCGGTATCATCTTCTCAATAATCTTAGGAAATTCCGCGAGGAAATCCTGGGCAAGCGGGGATTTGAGAACATAGTCCGATACCTTCTTGTTGTTGCCCGAGAGTTTTCTGAGGCTTGGCACATAATATGGATTAGGCAGGAACCTCATATCCATTATCAGGTCGGACTCAGTCGGAATTCCGTATTTGAAGCCGAAAGATGTGATGTTGATATGGAAAGAATTCTCGTCAAGCCCGCCGAGTATCCTCTCGTTCAGCTCCTTATATAAATCCGCAACCTTAAGGCCTGTTGTATCTATAACATAGTCGGCTTTCTTTCTGATCTCCTTGAGCAGCTCTCTCTCCTTCTCAATCGTCTCATAAGTAGCCTTGCCGCCTGTCATCGGGTGGCTGCGCCTTGTCTCGCTATATCTTTTGACAATGGTCGATGCTGCCGCCTCTATGAAGATAACCTTGCACTCCAAGGAAGAAGTCTCTCTAAGTTCGTCGACTATGCTCTCGAGGCTATAGAAAAAATTCTTGCTTCGGATGTCGGTACCGAAGGCGAGCTTCTCGAAGTCGTTCGAATTCGTGCTAAGGTCGATGAAGTTCTTGATAAGAGCAGGTGGAATATTGTCTATGCAGTAATATCCCTGGTCCTCGAACCAATCAATAGCTCTGGAACGGCCTGCGCCGGAAAGACCTGTAACAATTATAACTTCCATTATTTTCTCTCCTCAAGATTATATTCTCTTCTAGATTTATCTTCTTTCTTCAAGATTCACAATTCTCGATAAATCAAGCCCTGCCTCAATAGCCTTTGCGACGCTCGTTACATAGCGTCCGACCTGACCTGGCTTGTGGGCATCCGAGCCGATGATGAAGCTTACATCATAGCCCGAGGCAAGCCTGAGTTCGTCTACTGTCATGTGCTTATGCTTGGCGTTGATTTCCATCAAAGTTCCCGTACTCTCGCAGGCCTTGCATAACTCCACCATATCGAAAGGAGCCTTGTCGCCCGGATGCGTGAGGACTTTAATATTATTATTGTGAAGCGCCCTAAGAGCAATCTCGGTATTAAATTCTCTTAGCCTTTCTATTTCGGATCGACTTACTATTCCGCGGCCCGACATGAAATTCCTAAGCATCTTAGAATTCGTCGTGCCATAATGATAGCCTACATTTACGAAATCAAAGAGCTCGAATTCTTCGTCCTTGAGGTCCGTTCCGTTCGGAGTATCTACGATGTCTGCCTCTACGCCGAGCAGAATCTCAATGTTAGGATAGAGAACCTTTGCCTCTTCGATATCCTCACGCATCTTCGGAATCTTCTTAATGTTGATTCCGTATATCTCGTGTGGGCCATGGTCTGTAATGGCAATGGTCTCAAGGCCGAGCGCCGCTGCCGCTGCCACATTCTCAAGTATGCTTCCGGTCGCATGTAGATATGGGCCGGCACACGAATATGTGGTATGCGTATGAAGATCATATTTAAGTCTGTATTTTTTTCTTATATCTGTCTCGTTCATTCTCTCGCTCTCTTATAAAACTTCTCCGATAATTCTAACTTCGGGCTCGAGCATAATTCCCGAATTCTCATATACCTTCTGCTGAACGTATTTCATAAGCTCAAGAACATCGCTGCAGCTTGCGCCACCTATATTGATGATGAAGCCGCTATGCTTCTCGGATACCTTGGCTCCTCCTATTGTATATCCTTTAAGACCAGCATCTTCAATCAGAGCTGCCGCATATCCGCCGACAGGCCTTTTGAAGGTAGAGCCCGCGCTTGGATATTGCACCGGTTGCTTCGCATTTCTTCTTGCGCTAAGCTCGGATATTCTTGCCGCAATCGCATCGCTGTCGTCGGGTTCAAGTCCGAGCACTACGCTAAGGACTATATCTCCTGTTTCTTGAATAATGCTATGCCTGTAACCAAGCTCAAGCTCGTCTTTGCTAAGCTCTGTGATGCGGCTTCCGTCTGCGCTCATAAGCCTTGCGCTCAGCACGATGTCCTTCATCTCGCCGCCGTATGCTCCCGCATTCATGAAGATAGCTCCGCCGATTGTGCCAGGGATTCCGCTTGCAAATTCCATTCCGGCAAGTCCGCTGCGGCATGCAAAAGAGCTCGTGCCAGATAGAAGCTTGGCTGCTCCGACCGTTATTTCGTTATCCTTAACGCTTATATCGCCGAAAGCCTCTCCGAGCTTAATTATAATGCCCCTATAGCCCTTGTCCGAGAAAAGGAAATTCGAGCCGTTTCCGATGATAAGGTGTGGAACATCCTTCTCGCAAGCTATCTTAAGTACGGCCGCAAGTTCCTCTTCATTCTGGACGCTTACAAATATATCTGCAGGTCCTCCGATGTTGAAGGATGTGTGCTCGCTTAGTGGCTCGTCTTTTCTTATTTGTTCTTCCGGAATAGCTTCCGATATAAGCTTATAGATTTGTTCCATCGTCTATTCTTCTTCCTGTTTCTCGGCTGGTTCAC
>CAVIGM010000015.1:5469-8068 GCA_963642455.1 Anaerovoracaceae bacterium
GAATTCTCGATTCCGTCCGAATTCTCCGCCTCGTCAGCTTTCTTGATTTTGTCAAGAACGTCTTTGAATTTGTGCTTCTGTTTCTTCTTTGCCGGCTTACTCATCTCAATCTCATCCATATCTATCTTATACGGATCGAGGTTGTAATAATCCATTGTGGCTATTTTCTTGTCCTTCTCCTTGAGCTTCCTTATTGCTATTTTGTCGACGTACCTGTAAATAAGCGCGAAGACAGGCGTTCCGAATGCCATTCCCATGAAGCCGAAGAGTCCGCCACCGATAAGTACCGCAACAAGTGTCCAGAAGCTGCTGATTCCGATTGCGTCTCCAACAACCTTAGGTCCGATTACGTTTCCATCAAGCTGCTGAATGATGAGTATGATTATTATGAAATACAGCGACTGTGTCGGATCCTCAAGCAAGAGCATCAGCGCCGACGGAATCGCTCCCATAAAAGGCCCGAAGAATGGAATTACATTCGTCACTCCAACAATTACGGCTATCATCGGTGCGAACGAAATATTGAATATAAGCAGAACTATATATGTTAGAACTCCGATTATAACACTGTCTATAATTCTTCCTACGATATATCCGATGAAGGTCTCATTGAAAATGCTAACAAATTCATAGATTCCCTCGCTTCTCTTCTCTGAGCAGCAGGATGCAACAAGCTTTCTTCCTATTGCAAAAATGTGCTCTTTGTTGTTCAGAAGGTAGAGCATGATGAGAAGTCCCATCAGGAACTCGAAAGCCACATTGAACATAGAGACGATTCCGTTGGAAATTGCAGTTACAAGCGAGCTTGCGTTCTCATTGTTGAGGACATTTGTCTGCAACCACTGGTAGATCTCCATAACTCCCTTATCTGCAAAATTCGTCACAGATCTTTGGAGTGCCGGGAAATCCGCAAGCGAGGTGGTAGCCCAGTCTGTCAGCTGCTTGATCTTATCCGGCAGACTGCTGATGAAGCTTCCCGATCCTTCTATCAATTTAGGGAAAACCGAATATACGAGAAGAGCCACAACGCCTATCACCACGAAGAAAGCCACGATGCTCGCAATCGTTTTTGAAATCATAAGAGCTGTTCTGTTCTCCTGCGCATGATCTCTTTGCTCATATTCCGCTGCCTTAGCAGAAGCCGTATCCGGATGGATGAAAGCCGGTGTATATGGCTTAAGTCCTGCTGTCAGCCTCTTGTATATCCTTATTACGATCCAGTTGAAGAGTGGGCATGTCAGAAAAGCCAGAATGATTCCAACATAGAAAGGCATGAGGGTATCGTTAATCGTGTCGAAGCCTATGCTGATTTTCGAATTCTCAATCCAATCGTTGAAGACAATCAGGATTATGCCCGTTATCAGAATGATTGATGCCGCCTTCACATATGAGCTGCTAAAAAATTTCTTTAACACTTTTTTTCTCCTATCAAATTGCTATTAAATTGCTATATTTGCTTGCGCTCGCGCCGCCTTATTTCTATTTAATTGCTGCTACATTACTATTCATATATTGTATATTATATTATTGAATAAATCAATTTGAAGCCTGCATCAAGCGGTAGTATGCTAAGCACGATTTGAGATTTTTCTTATACGGTAGTATACTAAAAACGAATCGAATAATTCATTATTTAGTATGTTATTTATCGTTATTTATCGTTATTTTTCAAGGAGGATTATTAAATGAGATTAGATGCAACAGGGCTTGCTTGCCCTAAGCCTGTAATCATGGCTAAGAAGGAACTCGACAACAATGTTCAGGACCTCGAGATTATCGTAGATGGTCAGACTCAGATTGACAACCTTGCAAGACTCGGAGACAGCGTGGGAAGAGCCATAACAAGCGAGCCTTTCGAAGATCGTTTTCTTGTAAAATTCGCTAATGGTGACACGAAGGCTGCCGATGCTTGCGGAACTTTCGGTGTAATCAACGACAGCTATGCAGTTTTCTTCAATAAGGAAATCCTCGGCGCAGGAGACCCTGAGCTTGGACAGAACCTCGCAAAAATGGCTATCTTCACTCTCAGCGAGGGCGAGAAGGTGCCTGACTACGTTCTTTTCATGAACGGCGGAGTTAAGTTGACAACTGGCATCGTTCCTCAGATTATTGAGGACCTCCAGAAGCTCATCGACAGAGGAACCAAGGTTCTTGTATGCGGAACTTGCCTCAATTTCTACGGAATCAAGGACGAGCTTAAGATTGGAACAGTAAGCAATATGTATGATATTCTCGGCGCAATGCAGAGCGTTGGTAAGGTAATCACACTCTAATTGCTTAATCAAAGAGCGGCAGGAAAACGCTATCAAGATTTCAATACTAAGAAGATGTCTGAAGAATATTATCTCATCACATTTGAAAATACCCATGCAGCAATTGCAACAGAGAAGCTTCTTGCGCCCGCAGATGTCAGAATCATGCCCGTGCCTCGCTTCATCTCCGCAAGCTGCGGCATTTCGGTTCGTATCAAGCCGGAATGCTACGCTCTCGCTTCAGAGATATTCCAAAAGGATGGCCGTCTGAAGACGGATGAGTATGCAATCTATCATGTCATTAAGGATAGTGCATCCGGCGAAGTCAAATGTGACAGGCTCGGATA
>CAVIGM010000015.1:8270-30483 GCA_963642455.1 Anaerovoracaceae bacterium
CTCCCCTGAATTCTTCTGAACTCTTTTGAATTCTTTATATGCCTATTCGATGGACTTGAGCACATAGCTTGTAACAAATCTTCTACCCCACTGGCAGGATTCCTCGTAGCTATGCATCCAAAGGTCGAGGTCGTCTCCCTTAATTCCAGAGCCGCAATCGTTGGCAACAGCCGCACCATAGCCCTCAACCCAGATAAGTGTTCCATAAGGAATGATGCTTGGATCAACCGCGCAGGTTCCGTATACACATCTTCCGCCTGCCGCGCCTCTCGCATTATCGCCCATCCAGTAAGCCGTCGTATTTGCCGTAAAAGTACGAGTAGCTTCGTATTTACCACTATGTCCTGTAAGCGAGGTTCCAAGCCTTAGGGTATTATCCACAGGCTCCGTAATCCATTTCTTGACAGTCCTTTCGGTTCCCTCGAGCACCCCATTTACATAGGTCGTCGTATATTTGAAATATCCTTCGCCAGGCTTGCCCTCTGTTATCTCTTGTTTGCCAGACTCAAGCGCAGGGTCAAGCACAACATAATTCTTCGCTGGCTCTTCCTCCTTCTTAACCTCAACACTTGTCGTTACCCTATCGACAACGATTCTTGTGTCAGGGCCTACAACTTCATCAAGTCCCGGAGAGATCCTATCAAGCTCGGTATACGAAATATTGTTCTTGGCAAGATTGTCCTTCACCGTTCCCGGTATCAGCCAGAATTCGCTCTCCTTTCCGCCGATTCTCGCGCTTGTCTGCTCCGCCTCAAGCACGCTTATTGTGTCTCCGTTTCTGATGACAGTTCCCTCGCAAGGCGTGATGAAGACTTTATCCGAAAATTCAAAAGACGTCTCCTTAATTATCTCGCTTGGGTCGGTGGCCTTAGTCGTAATCTCCTCGGTCTTTGTGCCCTCGAAGCTCACATATTGAACCGTTACAGTCTGCGGAATTGCATAAGCGATTGATTCTATGGCTATTACCAGAAGTGCGAGCAGTATCGTCAGAGTAAGCACCGCATTGTTTCTGTTCTTTCTGATCCATCGCCCGAGCCTCGTCTTAGACTTAGTTGCAAAAAATTCATCTTCCTTCTCGAAAAACCAAGGCTTCTTGTAGTCATCGACCGGTGGTTCCGGAAGTGGTTGCTCCTCGTCGACGTTCGCTTCGTGTCCAGCCTCGGCAGACGCTTCGGTTTCGGCCTCCGCATCGGCGCTAATTTCTTCGCTCGAAGCGGCGTCCGCGGACACTTCGGCTCCAGCACCTGTCTCGCTGCCATTCTCGTCTGCATCCGCGATTGCGTCGCCAGCCGCCTTCGCCTCGATCTTCTCGGCCGCCTTTTCCTTGCCGCCCTCTTCATCCGCAGCGATCTTCGCCTTCGCCTCGATCTTCTCGGCCGCCTTTTCCTTGCTGTCGATTTCCGCTTCGATCTCCTCGATTTCCTCGTCAAAGACTACCTCGGCGATATTAAGAAATTCCGGCCTCGCCTCCATAATTTCTTTAATTTTCTGTTCAATTTGCTTCTTGTTTCTATCCATTTCAATTCATTCCAATTTAATATTAAATTAGCATCATGCCATTATATCACGGACCTGCGCTTTTCTAATTCTTTTTTGACTCCCTCGAAATAGCCTCTGTTAACAGGATATTTGAATATGATAAAAGCTACGATTAGCATGCATAGGCCTGGAATAAGCGAGAAATTGTTAGATATCCAATTTGACGCTACCTCGGTCTGGGCGGCCGCATCGCTTCTAAAACCTGCACAATCCAGGATTATTCCAAGTAGTTGTGAGCCGATAGCCGTCGAAAGCGACTCCGATAGAGCCTGCAGGGAAATAAGCTGTCCCGCATGCCTTTTGCCCGACTCGAGCTCCTCGACCTCGCACAAATCATAAAGAAGCGACGGCATAAGTTGCCAGTAGCTTGTATTTGCAAGAACATAAGCCGCACTGATTCCGTAGGCCCATGCAAGATTCTCTGAGCCAAGAATCCTTCCTATTATAAGGAGGATTCCGCCTGCAGCCATACCGCCGACAAAGACATTCTTCTTGTCGAATTTCTCGCATATTCTCGACACGAAAGGCGTAAGCGACACGCCCAAGACGATTATCATCACAAGAATTAGCGTGATTTGGTTCGAGGATAGCCCGAGGTTGTATGTGAAATAATATATTCTATCGGACATGAAGAAAGTATCGGCAATTAGATAGAGAAGGCTCGCGCCGACTATCTGTCTGACGGGCTTCAGCTTGAGGATTATCGCATATTCGCCTACAATCTCTCTAAAGATGCCAAGCCTGATCTTCGGAACGCACAGCGCGCCCGCCTCCTGATTTTTTCTTTTTTTAATATCCTTAAGTTCGCTGCTCTCTTCGAGACCCTCGCACTTGAGAGCCTTATCGTCTTTGCCATCCTTAATGTTGCATGCCGCAACAAGAAGAGATGCCGCCGCAAGCAAGCCTATTGCAAAAGCTGTGTACGACCACGCCCTCGCCGTTGTGACCCCCGCCTTCTCGAGCAAGCCAACGCAGAACGAAGGCATTACCATGCCAAGCGCCATTCCGAGCTGATTGAAGACGTAGGCGTACGAGCGGAGAGACGTCCTTTCGTTATAATCATCTGTGAGGTCCGAGCCCCAAGCCATATATGGCACAAAGAAGCTCGAGAAAGTCTGCCAGAACAGCAATGTTGCCACAAGATAGTATACTATCTTAATGTCATAGCTTGCCGAAATCGGTGTGAAAAGTAATCCTGTAAAAAGCATCACTGGGAGGCTCGAGAGTATCAGGTACGGCTTTCTCTTGCCGTAGCAGGAGACTGTATTGTCGGACAAATACGCAACAACAGGTCCGCATATCACCTCCCAAATCGAGCCAAGCGCAACAATAAGACCGGCAGTAAGCGGCCTTATCCCTATAACTGATGTTAAGAAAAACAGCAGAAATGTACTTGCAAGGGTGTACATTGTGTTATCTGCTGTTCCACCAATTCCGTATGCTAATTTCGTTCTGAATTTCAATTTCAATTCGATTCTGATTTCGGTTTCGATTCTGACTCTAAGTTCTCTTTCGAATCTGATTTCGATGTCGATGTCGACTTCAGGTTCAGATTTCGTTTCTGCCTTCAAGGGCCTTGAGCAGCGTCACCTCATCAGCATATTCGAGGTCACCGCCAACAGGAATTCCATGAGCAATTCTGCTTACCTTGATTCCCGCAGGCTTAATCAGCCTCGAAATAAGCATTGCCGTCGCCTCACCCTCAATGGTCGGATTAGTTGCAATAATTATCTCTTTGACCTCATCATTTCCCTGCAGCCTTGTGATCAAAGACTTGAGGTTGATATCATTTGGTCCTATGCCATCCACAGGTGAAATCGCGCCATGAAGAACATGGTAGAGCCCGTTGTATTCTCTAACTCGCTCCATAGCCACCACGTCCTGTGGCGTTTCTACTACGCAAATCAAAGAGCTGTCGCGCTCTTCGTCTTGGCATATCTGGCACGGATCCTGATCTGTGAGATTCCCACATACTGAACAATAATGCAAATTCTTTTTTGCATTTGTAATAGACCTTGCCAGAGCCTCGACCTCGTTCTCTTCCATCGAAAGAATGAAGAAAGCAAGCCTTGCCGCCGTCTTTCCCCCGATGCCGGGAAGCTTCGACAACTCGTTGATCAATATATTAAGTGCTTTCGGATACTGTCTCATTTCTGCAAAATTTCCTGAATCTTAATCGTTCTTAGAAACCGAGGCCCATTCCGCCAAAGCCGCCTGTGATCTTGCCCATTTCTTCCTCTGCGATAGCTTCAACCTGTCTTGTTGCCTCATTTACCGCTGCAATAATAAGGTCTTGGAGCATTTCAACATCATCTGGATCAACTACGTCCTTGTCAATCACGAGCTTCGTAATCTCCTTGTTTCCGTTAACGGTTACTTCGACAGCTCCACCGCCTGCGGTCGTTGTTGTCTCCCTCTCCGCAAGTTCCGACTGGAGCTTCTCCATCTCCGTCTGCATTCTCATAGCCTGCTTGAGCTGTGTCTGCATATCTGGCTGCTTCATCTTAGGCTTCTTGCCTGCCTTCATTCCTTTACCCATTGCTAATATCTCCTTATCTATCCTTGCAATTATTTGTAACTGTTTGTAACTATATTAGTGATATCTCAATCGACTATTGCCTATCCGTTGATTATCCGTTAATTATCCGCAAATTCTCCGTATTTATCCGTTAATTACCCGTTGCAAACCCTTAGTTGTCCGATATGCTCACTTCGATTCCGAACATGCTTCCTATATCGTTAGCGAGCTCCTCAGCGATATCGTCATCATTCTCTGAATTCCACTCGTTATGTCTTCTTGGCTCGTCTGCCTGAATCTCCTCATGGAAAACCGCTTCTTCTTCGTCATGCGTTTGTGTCTGAATCGCTACTTGTGCTTCAGCTTCGGCCTGAGTTTGTGTCTGAACCGCTACTTCTGCTTCTGCTTCGGCCTGGGTTTGTGCCTGAGCCTCAGATTGATGCTTCGATTGCGTCTCCGCTTGAGGATTCTTCTGAGCCTCCGTCTGAGAATTTGCTCGAGTCTCAGCCGATGCACCTGATGTTCTGTTCATACGAGCTGGCTCGCTTGGCATAGCATCAATATCGCCCGCAATCATATTGACATATATGTTGGAGCCGAACATTGATTTTGCACATCTGTTAACATCGTCTGCCGCAATCTCCGCAAATGCATATTTATTTCTCTTGATTACCACCACGAGTTCGTCGCCGTTGAAGCTCCTTGCCCTTGAATTAGGTATTACTACAGAAGAAAAGCTTGGCTGTATATGTGCAACTTCGTTTGCTATTCTTGCCCACATTGTCTGAGCATCCTGCGCCTCCGCATTTGCTACGCGCTGTGCTTGTGCTGCCGAAGCCGCTTCTGTCGCAGGTCTTGTTGCGCTTGCCTGACTTGCTGGCCTTGCTGCTGCCTGTGTGCCCATAGCCGGTGTTGCAGTTCTTGGAGCTTGCTGTGCTGCCGAAGTCGCTCCAGTCGCTGGTCTTGGAGCTCTTGCAGGTCTTGGGGCGGTCTGCGCTCCGCTTGTTATAACCGAATCAACCCCTGCCAGCCTAACTGCCGCCGTTTCAAGAAGAATTCTCGGTCTATCCGAATACCTTCCCTCATTTATATATTCTGAGATAAGCCTTATAGCCCCCTCAATATGTCCGATGTCGATCTGCTTAGCCTGATTTCTTATCCTTCCGATGTTCTCTTCGGATGCGTTGATAATCTTCTCAGCCTTGTCTACATATTTAGTAATCATAAGCTCGCGGTAATGCTCAAGCCAATCGCTCAGAAGAATCCTTGAATCCTTACCGTCAACAATCGCATCGTTGATATCAGTAAGAGCCTGACTAATATTTCCCGAATATACAGCATCCGTAAGCCCTATGTAAAATTCTTCTCCCGCGCTTCCGATGTATTCGAGAACGAGGCTTCTATCAATATTGGTATCGCCTGCCGCCATGCATTGCTCAAGTAAGCTAAGCGCATCTCTTACCGAGCCGTCCGCCTTTCCCGCAATCGTAGCGAGAGCATCCTTGGTGATCGAAATTCCTTTTCTCTGGCAAATCCTCTCCATTCCCTGAATGAGCTCATCTTCGCTTACCCTCTTGAAGTTGAGCTCCATGCATCTTGAGCGAATGGTTGCCCTTACCTTCTGAGGATCTGTTGTCGCGAGTATGAAAATCGCATATTCAGGAGGCTCCTCGAGTGTCTTTAGAAAAGCATTCTCGGCTCCCGGAGAGAGCATGTGCACCTCGTCTATGATAAAGACCTTGTATTTGCCGATAGTTGGTGGGTATTTGACAAGGTCTATGATTGCCCTAAGGTCGTCCACTCCGTTATTTGAAGCGGCATCAAGCTCAATTACATCAACAAATTTGCCTTCCTTTATGGCCTTGCAGTTCGCGCATTCGCCGCAAGGAATCTTAGCTGCCTCGTCTCCTGCTGCAGCCTCGGCGTTCATACAGTTGAGTGCCTTTGCGAGAATTCTCGCCGTACTGGTCTTTCCTGTTCCATGCGTTCCCGCAAAAAGATACGCCTGGCTTACCGTGCCTGACTTGATCTGATTCTTAAGAATCCTGACAATTTGTTTCTGTCCGATTATGTCCTCGAACACTTCCGGCCTTTCGGCTCTGTATAATGCCAGCTGCATATCTTCCTCCTATATAAAACAAATGCCCTTGGACATCTTGCAGCACGCAGAGGCTTGGCTGCGGCACATGTTGCTAACCGCTTATTGCTGCTTCCTCTCGGACCTGACAAGGTTCACAGCGCCCCATTGCGCAGGACCCCTACGCACTGCAAGCTGCCCAAAGGCATTAGATATTATAACACATTACTTACTTGAATAACAAGACAGAGGACCCTCCGCAGAAGGTCCTCTATTTGATAACTTATACAAGCTCAAGGAATACTTCTTCAGCATTATCTCCCTGTCTTGGTCCAAGCTTAAGAATTCTTGTATATCCACCGTTACGCTCCTGGTAAAGAGGTGCGATTTCTTCAAAAAGCTTAGTTACAACATCCTCATCGAAGAGGTATGCAAGAACCTGTCTTCTTGCGTGAAGGTCTCCACGCTTAGCAAGTGTAATCATCTTATCAGCGATTCTTCTTGCTTCCTTAGCTCTGCACTCTGTTGTTGTAATTCTTCCTTCTCTGAAAAGATCGGTTACAAGGTTTCTCAGCATTGACTTTCTGTGAGCAGAATTTCTGCCCAGCTTTCTATAACCTTTCATCAATCTACTCCTTCCGATTAAATATCTTCACTTGGCTTAAGGGAGAATCCCATATCTGCCAATTTAGTCTTTATCTCTTTAAGCGACGTTTGTCCGAGGTTTCTTACATGCATCATGTCTGCCTCGGTGCGCTGTGTGAGTTCTTCTACTGTGTTGATTGAAGCTCTCTTCAAGCAGTTGTACGAACGGACTGACAATTCAAGCTCTTCGATTGGCATAACCAGAGCCTTATCCTTGCGGTCTTCGTCCTTTTCAATCATAAATCTCATCTCATTAACATCAGCTCCAAGTCCGATGAATAAGTCAAGGTGCTCCTGAATAATCTTTGCACCAATTGACATTCCTTCTTCTGGAGCAATTGAACCATCAGTCCAAATTTCAAGAATGAGTCTGTCATAATCCGTTACCTGTCCAACTCTTGTATTCTCAACAGTGAAGTTAACCTTCTTAACTGGTGTGAAGATTGAATCTACAGGAATTGTAGCTATTGGTGTCGATTCAGTCTTGTTCATCTCTGCAGGTACATATCCCTTACCTGTTGCAATGTTCATCTCCATAACGAGAGTTGCATTGTCTGCAAGTGTAGCGATATGCAGGTCATCATTGATAATCTTTGTATCAGCATCAACAATGATATCTGCGGCTGTAACTTCCTTAGGACCAACAGCATTTATAAGTGCTCTCTTATCCTCGTCTCCATCAATCTTAACAGCAAGTCTCTTAAGGTTAAGAATGATTTCGGTTACATCCTCTTTAACACCTGGGATAGTTGAGAATTCGTGCAGAATTCCATCAATCTTTACAGATGTAATAGCGGCACCTGGAAGTGAGCTGAGAAGAATTCTTCTCATACAATTACCAAGAGTAGTTCCATATCCTCTTTCAAGAGGCTCGACAACGAATTTACCGTAGTGATTGCTTTCATCGATTTCCTTAGTGATTGTCGGTTTAATAATCTCGATCATCTCATCCTCCTAATCCATATTAACGAAATAACATATTGAAGCGCTTTTGCAAGCGTAGCGTTATTATCTGGAGTAAAACTCGACGATATAGTGCTCTTCGATTGGAAGGTCTATATCTCCACGAGCAGGAGTTCTTGTAATCTTACCTTCGAACTTGTCGAGATTGAGTTCAATCCACTCTGGAGTAGTGATAATCATATCCTTAAGCTCCTTGAACTTAGGAGATGACTGTGACTTCTGCTTAACACTTACAACGTCTCCAGCTTTGAGTTCCATTGAAGGGATGTTAGCCTTCTTGCCGTTAACGAGGAAATGTCCGTGGTTAACAAGCTGTCTTGCTTCTCTTCTTGTTGCAGCAAAGCCCATTCTGAAAACAACGTTGTCGAATCTGCTCTCAAGCATGATGAGCAGGTTCTCACCAGCACTGCCGGATCTCTTTGAAGCCTTCTCGAACAGGTTGCGGAACTGAGTTTCCTGAAGTCCATACATGAACTTAACCTTCTGCTTCTCGTTCAGCTGAACACCATATTCTGACTTCTTCTTGCGGCTTACTGCTGGATGTCTGTTTGACTTCTTATTGTATCCCATGTACGCTGGCTCAATGCCAAGAGCTCTTGCTCTCTTCAGTACAGGTTCTGTATTTCTTGCCATATGTAGTTACTCCTCCTTCCGATTAGACTCTTCTCTTCTTAGGTGGCCTGCAGCCATTATGAGGGATAGGTGTAATATCCTTAATCATTGTTACCTGAAGACCAGCTGTCTGCAGTGCTCTGATAGCAGCTTCTCTTCCGGAACCAGGACCCTTTACATATACCTCTACTGACTTAAGACCGTGCTCCATTGCAGCCTTAGCAGCAACTTCAGCAGCACTTGCAGCAGCAAAAGGTGTAGACTTTCTTGATCCTCTGAAGCCGTTTGAACCTGCTGATGACCAGCTAAGTGCATTTCCGTCCATATCGGTCAGTGTAACCAACGTGTTGTTAAAGGTGGATTGGATATGAGCCTGGCCACGTTCAACGTTCTTACGTTCTCTCTTTTTCTTTCTAATAACTTTCTTCTGAGCCATGTTCTATACCTCCTCCCTTACTTCTTCTTTCCAGCCAGACGCTTAGGACCCTTGCGAGTTCTTGCGTTTGTCTTTGTCTTCTGTCCTCTTACAGGGAGACCTCTTCTGTGACGGATACCTCTGTAGCTACCAATCTCCATGAGTCTCTTAATGTTGAGGGACACTTCTCTTCTAAGATCACCTTCTACCATCAGGTTGTCATCGCTCTCGATAACTCTTCTGATCTTTCCGGCATCTTCTTCTGTCAGATCTTTAACTCTGATATCTGGATTAACTCCAGCCTTTGCGAGGACATCTCTTGATGTCTTCAGACCGATTCCATAGATATAAGTCAAACCATATTCGATTCTCTTATCTCTTGGCAGGTCAACTCCGGCAATTCTTGCCATTCTTTCCTCCTTTCCCATCTTCCGTCGCCTTCCCGGGGGCGATATAGACGGGTGTACATTGAATTTGTAAAGTGTTTGATCGTGCTCCCGGCAACACGCACTTACTACCTAATAATTGCTTAGGCCTTAAGCCCTACGGTTAATAATGATTATCCCTGTCTCTGCTTATGCTTAGGATTCTCACAAATTACCATTACTCTGCCATGTCTCTTGATAATCTTGCACTTATCACAGATAGGCTTTACTGATGATCTTACTTTCATCGTCTTTGTCCTCCTATAATCTTCTTAAATCTCTAAGATCTTATTTCTCACGCCATGTAATACGTCCGCGTGTTAAATCGTAAGGTGAGAGTTCAACCTTTACTCTGTCTCCTGGAAGAATTCTGATGTAGTTCATTCTGATCTTTCCGGAGATATGAGCAAGAACCTCAAAGTCGTTCTCGAGCTTTACCTTAAACATTGCATTAGGCTGTGCATCTACAACAGTGCCCATTACCTCTATGGTGTTTTTCTTCGCCATATTGTACTCCTCTTTACAGTGTAAGTATTTCCGGTTCACCGTCAGTGATTACAACGGTGTTCTCATAATGTGCGGACAATTTACCATCAATTGTCACAACTGTCCAATCGTTTGACAGCACTCTGCAGTCGTATGAGCCAAGCGCAAGCATAGGCTCGATTGCGAGAGTCATGCCCGCCTTCAGCTTAGCGCCAGTTCCCGGTGTGCCGTAATTTGGTACCTGTGGGTCCTCATGGAGATTCTTTCCAACTCCATGTCCGAGGTAATCTCTGATTACGCCCATTCCGTTCGCTTCCGCATACTGCTGAACAGCATGTCCGATATCGTGAACCCTGTAGCCTACCATTGCGTATTTAACGCCTTCGAAAAAGCTCTGCTTCGTTACATCGATGAGCTTGCGAGCTTCCGCGCTTATTTCTCCTACAGGATAGGTTCTTGCCGCGTCACTGCAGTAGCCCTTGTATGTAGCTCCTGTATCTACGCTGACGATATCGCCCTCTCTTAAAATTCTGCTTTTGGATGGAATGCCGTGTACAATTTCCTCATTTACAGATACGCAAGCTCCTGCTGGAAACCCGCCGTATCCTTTGAATGTAGGCTTCATCTTGTAATTAGCAATTCTCTCTTCTACAAAAGCGTTGACGTCCATTGTGGACATTCCTGGCTTGATAAAGTCCTCAAGGTCTCTTAGGATTTCTCCTGTTACCTTGCATGGTTCTCTCATCAGGTCAATTTCTCGCTGAGATTTAATAATGATCATTATTATGCTCCAATTGTATCAACAATCTGTTTGAAGACTTCGTCAAGAGCTTGCTCACCGTTGAAGTTAGCAATTACTCCGGATTCGGTGTAGTAACCAACAAGAGGTGCTGTCTGTTCATTATAGACCTTGATTCTGTTGGCTGCTGTCTCCTCGTTGTCGTCTTTTCTCTGTTCAAGTACACCGCCGCATGCATCGCAGATGCCTTCCTGCTTAGGTGGAACATTTACGATATGGAAGCTTGCGCCGCAAGACTTGCATACTCTTCTTCCTGTGAGTCTCTTCATAAGCTCTGCATCGGATACTTCAAGATTGATTACTGCATCCATCTTGAGGCCATTGTCTGCAAGGAACTTGTCGAGTTGCTCAGCCTGGAATGTTGTTCTTGGAAAACCGTCAAGAAGGAAGCCTTTTGCCTTGCAATCCTCCTGTGAAAGTCTGTCAACAACCAGATCCACAACGAGTTCATCTGGTACTAATTCGCCGGCGTTCATGTATTCCTGAGCCTTCTTGCCGAGTGCGGTTCCCTCTTTAATATTCTTGCGGAAAATGTCTCCGGTTGAAATATGAGGAACATCGAACTTCTCAACAATCTTAGCTGCCTGTGTGCCCTTACCAGCTCCTGGAGGGCCGAGTAATACTGCTCTTAACATCTTATCTTAATCTCCTTATTTCACCGAGGCTATTTGAGGAAGCCCTGGTAGTTTCTTGACAGCATTTGATTCTCAATTTGCTTAACTGTATCAAGTGCTACTCCAACTGCAATCAGCAGTGAAGTTCCTCCGAATGAAAGGTCAAACGGTGTAAAAGCACTTACTATTGTAGGAATTGTAGCGACTGCTGCAAGGAAAAGTCCTCCTGCCAAGCAGAGCCTATTCATAATCCTGCTCAAATATTCCACTGTAGCCACTCCAGGTCTAATTCCCGGAACGAACCCCCCACTCTGTCTCATGTTGTCTGCAACCTCTTCAGGCTTGAACATGATGGCTGTATAGAAGTATGTAAAAGCGAGTGTCAGTACAATGTTGAGTCCTGCGTAAATATATACGCCCGGGTTGCCCGATGGTGACAGATACTTCGAAATGAAATCAGCGAAATCTGAATTCGGAACAAAGTATGTAATTGTCAGTGGGAGCTGTAACAATGATATCGAGAAAATGATTGGAATTACTCCAGCCTGGTTCACCTTCATTGGAATGTGAGTTGACTGGCCGCCATACATTTTCCTTCCGACAACACGCTTAGCATACTGTACAGGAATTTTTCTAACGCCCTGCTGTACTGTGATAATCGCCATAGTTACAAGAACTATTATTACAATCAGAGCAATTACTGCTACTACAGATACGCTTCCGTCCTTAACCTGAACGGCAATTCCTCTTACCGATGTAGGGATTCTGGCAACAATTCCTCCGAAGATAATGAGTGAAATACCATTTCCGATACCATATTCATTGATCTTCTCGCCGAGCCACATCAGGAAGGCTGTTCCTGCAGTCAGAGTGAAAATGATAACAATAGTGTTAAATACGCTCTGGTCAATTACTGCCTTCTTGAAGAGTCCGATAGTCAGACCGATAGCCTGGATCAAGCCCAGGACTACGGTCATATATCTTGTAATTGTTGCCATCTTCTTGCGTCCTTCAACTCCTTCCTTGGAGAGACGCTCGAAGTATGGAAATGCAATTGTAAGCAATTGCACTATGATAGAAGCTGTTACATATGGAGTGATGCTCAGTGCAAATATTGTAAAGTTGCTGAATGCACCACCTGAGAACAGGTCGAACAGATCAAGAAGACCTGTATCTCCTGAAAACATCTGAGCCAGGTAAGTTCTGTCGATGCCAGGAACCGGAATGTTTGAACCGATTCTGAACACAACTAACATAAGCAATGTGAAGATAATCTTCTGTCTTACTTCCTTTACCTTCCACGCCTTCGACAGTGTTCCCAGCAATTCCATATTAGAGTACCTCTGCCTTTCCGCCTGCCTTTTCGATCTTCTCTACAGCGCTCTTGCTGAATTTAGCAGCCTTAACAGTAAGCTTCTTCTCGATTTCGCCGTTGCCGAGAACCTTTACGCCGTCCTTAACCTGCTTAACAAGTCCGGACTGAACCAAAAGCTCAAGATCTACAACAGTTCCATCTTCGAATCTATTAAGATCCTTAATATTTACTTCAGAATATTCCTTAGCCCACTTGTTAGTGAAGCCTCTCTTAGGAAGTCTTCTGTAAAGTGGCATCTGTCCGCCCTCGAAACCGAGTCTAACTCCGCCACCGCTTCTTGAATTCTGGCCGTTCATACCTCTTGCAGCTGTTGTTCCCCAGCCTGTACCCTGTCCACGACCGATTCTCTTAGGTGCCTTTGTTGCACCCTTTGGTGCCTTAAGCTCATGAATTCTCATACTACTGCACCTCCTCTACTTTAAGCAGGTGTGAAACCTTTGCGATTGCACCGCGTGTTGCAGGTGTATCAGCAAGCTCTACTGAGTGATGAAGCTTTCTGAGTCCGAGAGCCTCAACGGTTCTTCTCTGCTTAGGTTGGCACGCAATTGTGCTCTTCACTAAAGTGATCTTTAATGTCTTTGCCATCGTGTGCCTCCTATCCCAAAATCTCTTCAGGTGTCTTGCCACGACGCTTAGCAACTTCTTCGATTGTTGTCAGGTTCTTAAGACCTTCCATTGTTGCTCTTGCCATGTTACCTGTGTTACTTGTTCCGAGTGACTTAGCTCTTACATCCTTGATTCCAGCAGCCTCAAGTACTGTACGAACGGATGAACCCGCGATAACTCCAGTACCCTTTGCTGATGGCATGATGAGAACTCTGCCTGCTCCGAAAATTCCAACTGTCTCGTGTGGAACTGTTGTTCCTACTGTTGGAACATAAATTAACTTCTTCTTAGCATCTTCTGTAGCTTTTCTTACAGCCTCAGGAATTTCAACAGCCTTTCCAAGACCCATTCCAACGTGACCTTCACCGTCTCCAACAACTACTGTAACGGAGAATCTCATATTTCTTCCGCCCTTAACTGTCTTTGCAACACGTCTGATGTCAACGATTGTCTCAGTAAGTTCAAGCTTGGATGCATCAATCTTTGTACGCATTCTGTATCCTCCCTTTAGAATTCCAGGCCGGCTTCACGTGCGCCATCAGCGAGTTCCTTAACTCTGCCGTGATAAAGGTATCCGCCTCTATCAAACGCAACAACCTTGATGCCCTTAGCTACTGCTCTTTCTCCAATTGTCTTGCCTACAAGCTTAGCGGCGTCTTTGTTTCCGCCGTAAGCAAGCTGTGCCTTCACGTCCTTATCAAGTGATGATGCCGAAACAAGTGTTGTTCCTGTTACGTCGTCGATAATCTGAACGGAAATGTTCTTATTTGATCTAAAAACGCACATTCTTGGCTTCTCAGGAGTGCCGAAAACGTTCTTTCTGACTCTTGCATGTCTCTTGAGTCTTCTATCATTTCTACTTGTCATTTTCTATCCTCCCTTCCTTTATGCAGCTCCGCTCTTGCCTTCCTTCTTCTTAACAACTTCACCATCGTAAAGCACGCCCTTGCCCTTGTATGGCTCTGGTGCTCTCCAAGCTCTGATGTTAGCAGCATAGTTGCCAACCAGTGCCTTGTCGATTCCGCTTACTATGATTGTTGTAGCGTCAGGAGTCTCTGTTGTGATTCCTTCTGGATCTTCCAGAACGATTGGATGGGAGTATCCGAGCTTGATTGTAAGTGTATTTCCTGCCTTTGATGCTGTGTATCCAACACCAACAAGCACAAGCTTCTTCTGATATCCGTTAGTTACACCCTCAACCATGTTGTTGATAAGTGCTCTTGCGAGTCCGTGCTGTGATCTGCACTCTCTTTCATCATTAGGTCTTGCAACTGTCAGAACGCCGTCCTCAACCTTAACTTCGAGCTTATCCGAAACCTTCTGTGTGAGTTCGCCCTTAGGTCCCTTAACCTTGATGATGTTTCCATCTTCTACCGTTACTTCTACGCCGGCAGGGATGGTAATTGGTCTTAATCCTATTCTTGACATTTTTTACCTCCTACTACCATACGTAACAAATAACTTCGCCGCCTACTCCAAGCTTACGAGCTTCCTTGTCAGAAATAACACCCTTTGATGTTGAAAGGATTGCTATTCCGAGTCCTCCGAGTACCTTAGGTACTCTGTCAGCCTTAGCGTAAACTCTAAGTCCTGGCTTAGAAATCTTCTTGAGTCCGTAGATCGTCTTTTCCTTGTTAGGACCGTACTTAAGATCTACCTTAATTGTACCCTGTGCATTGTCAGAAACTACTTCGTAGCCTGCGATGAAACCTTCGTCAAGAAGAATCTGTGCGATTGACTTCTTCATCTTTGAGTTAGGAATGTCAACGCTTGCATGTCCAGCAGTATTAGCGTTTCTGATTCTTGTCAGCATATCTGCTATTGGGTCTGTCATTGCCATAACAGTATTTTCTCCTTTCTTCACGCGGTTCCCACACCCTTATTGTCGGTGATGGGCCTGCGAAAATTAACTTATTACCAGCTTGCTTTCTTTACGCCTGGGATTTCGCCCTTATAAGCAAGCTCTCTGAAGCAAATACGGCAGATGCCATACTTCTTCAATACGGAATGAGGTCTTCCGCAAACTCTGCATCTTGTGTAAGCCCTTGTTGAATACTTAGGCTTTCTTGCCTGCTTAACTTTCAGTGAAGTCTTTGCCATAAATCACTCCTCCTTAGTTCTTTGCAAAAGGCATTCCGAGCAGCTCAAGCAATGCGAATGCTTCCTCGTCTGTCTTAGCCGTTGTTGTGAAAACGATGTTCATGCCTTTGATAGTCTCAACATCATCATATACGATTTCAGGGAAGATGAGCTGCTCCTTGAGTCCCATGGAGTAGTTACCTCTGCCATCGAATGAATTTCTGTTAAGTCCCTTAAAGTCTCTTACTCTAGGAAGAGAGATGTTGAACAGCTTGTCAGCGAATGTGTACATGTTCTCGCCTCTAAGTGTTACCTTTGCTCCTACAGGCATTCCTTCTCTTACCTTGAAGTTAGCGATGGACTTTCTTGCCTTTGTAACAACAGGCTTCTGTCCGGAAATCAGAGCGATCTCCTTTACTGCGCTATCAAGGATCTTTGAGTTCTCCTTAGCTTCGCCAAGACCCATATTGATTGTGATCTTCTCGAGCTTAGGCACTTCCATAGGATTGGAGTAGTTGAACTTTTCCTGCAGAGCTTTGAAAACTTCTGTCTTGTACTTTTCTCTAAGTCTGTTTTCCACTTGTCTTTACTCCTTTCCTAGTCTATTACGGCGCCGGTCTTCTTGCTTACTCTAACCTTCTTGCCGTCCTTAATCTCAACACCGAGTCTTGTGCCAGCCTTTGCCTTCTTGTCATAGTACATAACGTTAGAAGCGTCAATAGGTCCCTCGATGTGCTTGATTTCTGAAGCTGTTGATCTTGTTGCCTTGCAGTGCTTAGTCTGCATATTTACGCCTTCAACAACCAATCTGTTTTCCTTAGGGATTACTCTCAGGACTTCTCCGGTCTTACCCTTGTCTTTTCCTGCGATAACCACTACTGTATCACCTTTTTTAATCTGCATCTCAGGCCTCCTTATAAAACTTCTGGTGCCAGTGACACGATCTTCATAAAGCCGTTATCTCTGAGCTCTCTTGCAACAGGTCCGAAGATACGTGTACCTACCGGATTCTTGTCGTTCTTGTCCTTGATGATAACTGCTGCGTTCTGGTCAAACTTTACGTAGCTTCCGTCACTTCTTCTTGTGCCGCGCTTAGTTCTAACTACAACTGCCTTAACTACGTCGCCCTTCTTAACTGCGCCGCCCGGTGTAGCATCCTTAACTGAGCATACGATGATGTCTCCGATGTTAGCATACTTACGTCCGGAGCCGCCGAGGATTCTGATGCAAAGCAGTTCCTTAGCTCCTGAATTGTCGGCAACTCTTAATCTTGTTTCTGTCTGAATCATTGTATGTTGCCTCCTTACTTAGCCTTCTCAATAATCTGGACCATTCTCCATCTCTTATCCTTTGATAATGGCTTGGTCTCCATGATTAAAATCTTATCGCCGATACCACATTCGTTATTCTCGTCATGAGCCTTGAACTTCTTAGTTCTCTTAACGCCCTTGCCGTACAGAGAATGTCTAACGATTTCTTCAGTAGCAACGACAACAGTCTTATCCATCTTATCGCTTACAACGACACCAACTCTTGTCTTTCTTCTATTTCTTTCCATTGTTGTTCATCCTCCTTCCTACTATGCTTCTGGGTGGTTAAGCTCATTCTCTCTGATGATGGTCTTAACTCTTGCGATATCTCTCTTAATCTCACGCATCTTTACAGGGTTGTCAAGCTGTCCTGTAACATGCTGGAATCTCAGGTTGAAGAGCTCTTGCTTCATTCTTGCGAGTTCAGCTTCTCTTTCCTGATCCGTCATCTTTCTTATGTTATTCAGATCCATTACTCAACACCTTCCTGTCCTTTAACTACGAATTTGCACTTGATAGGAAGCTTGTGGGCTGCGAGTCTCATAGCCTCTTTAGCCTGCTCCTCAGATACTCCTTCGATCTCGAACATAACTCTACCTGGTTTAACTACTGCTACCCAGTACTCTGGAGCTCCTTTACCGGAACCCATACGAACGCCGATAGGCTTCTTTGATACTGGCTTATGTGGGAAGATCTTAATATAAACCTTACCACCTCTCTTAATTGACCTTGTCATTGCGACTCTGGCTGCCTCAATCTGATTAGAATCAATCCAACCGCGGTCATCTGCCATAAGGCCATATGTTCCGTATGCAACGGTATTGCCCTTAGTTGCAATACCCTTCATTCTGCCTCTGTGCTGTTTTCTGCGCTTAACACGCTTTGGCATTAACATGGCAAGTTTCTCCTTTCTCTACTATTATTATGCTTCCGTATTCTCCTGAACTTCTTGAACTTCTGGAACCTCAGCTACGGGAGCCTCTACAACCTTAGGTGCCTTTCTTACTCTTGTAGTTGCAGGCTTAACCTCAGGCTTAGCCTCGCGAGCATCTCTTCTTCCGCCCTTACGGTCATCGAATGATCTCTTTCTGTCCTTCTTGTCATTTCTTCTGGACTTCTTGTCTCTCTTCTCAACCTTTGCTTCAGGGAGTGCGCTCTTGAGACCCTTGTCAAGAATCTCACCATGGTTGATCCATACCTTTACGCCAATCTTGCCGTAAGTTGTATCAGCCTCTGCGAATCCATAATCGATATCAGCTCTGAGAGTATGAAGTGGAACGTTACCCTCGCTGTACTTCTCGCTTCTTGCGATTTCAGCACCGCCGAGTCTTCCTGAACAGAGAACCTTGATTCCTGTTGCGCCGGCCTTCATTGTTCTGCCGATAGCCTGCTTCATTGCTCTTCTGAATGAAGTTCTTCTCTCGAGAGCCTGTGCGATGCTCTCAGCTGTAAGCTGTGCATCAAGCTCTGTTCTTCTGATCTCTTCGATAGAAATCTCAACTTTCTTTCCTGTAAGCTTAACAAGTGCTTTCTTGAAGTCGTCGATTCCCTCTCCGGATCTACCAATTACCATACCAGGTCTTGCTACGAGTACGATTACCTTCAGCTTATCAGGTGCTGGTCTCTCGATTACTGTCTTTGCAACGCCTGCAGCGTACAGCTTGGTCTTTACATAATTTCTAATCTGATTGTCTTCAACAAGGAAATCAGCAAAATTGCTCTTGTCTGCATACCACTTGGAGTTCCAGTCCTTGTTAACTCCGACTCTCATGCCATGTGGATTAACCTTCTGACCCATCTGCTGTTCCTCCTTCTACCTTTACTACTTTAACAGCGTCTTCTTTCTCCTTAAGTACAACTCCGATGTGGCTTGTTCTCTTAAGAATCATTCCGGCTCTTCCCTGAGCGCCGGCTCTGTAGCGCTTCATTGTAGGTCCCTGATTTGCATAAACCTCAGCAACATAAAGGTTGTCAGGATTCATGCTGTGGTTGTTCTCAGCATTAGCTGCTGCTGACTTAACAACTTTCTCAACAAGCTCTGCGCCCTTACCAGGCATGAACTTGAGGATTGTTAATGCTTCGTTCAGATCCTTTCCTCTTACCAGATCAGCAACAGGTTTAAGCTTACTTGAAGACATTCTTACGTACTTGGCAATTGCCTTTGCTTCCATAATTCAGCTCTCCTTTCTGTTACTTTCTCTTGCTGTCACCTGCGTGACCCTTGAATGTTCTGGTTGGAGCAAATTCTCCGAGTCTGTGTCCTACCATATCCTCTGTGATATATACAGGCACATGCTTGCGTCCGTCATGAACAGCGATTGTGTGTCCGATCATCTGAGGGAAAATTGTGGATGGTCTGGACCAAGTCTTAATTACGTTCTTCTCGTTAGCTGCATTCATCTCTTCAACTTTCTTCAAAAGCTTCTGATCGACGAATGGGCCTTTCTTAAGCGATCTTCCCATTATATGCTCCTTCCCTACTTGCTATTTCTTCTTCTAACAATGTACTTGTCAGAATCTTTGTTCTTCTTACGTGTCTTGTATCCAAGTGCTGGCTTGCCCCATGGAGTAACAGGTCCTTTACGACCGATAGGAGCTCTACCTTCACCACCGCCGTGTGGGTGATCGTTAGGGTTCATAACAGAACCTCTTACTGTAGGTCTCCAACCCATGTGTCTCTTTCTGCCGGCTTTACCGATCTTGATGTTAGCATGGTCGATGTTTCCAACTTCGCCGATTGTGGCTCTGCAGTTCATTCTTACCATTCTTACTTCGCCGGAAGGAAGTCTAACCTGTGCGTATTCGCCTTCCTTAGCCATGAGCTGAGCTCCGTTACCAGCTGATCTTACAAGCTGTGCGCCCTTACCAGGCTTAAGCTCGATATTGTGGATAATTGTACCAAGAGGGATGTTAGCGATAGGAAGTGTGTTTCCTGGCTTGATATCAGCGTTAGGACCTGATTCAACAACATCGCCGACCTTGAGTGTGTTAGGAGCTATGATGTAGCTCTTCTCACCGTCTGCGTAGCAGATAAGTGCAATGTTAGCGGATCTGTTAGGATCGTACTCGATTGTCTTAACTGTTGCAGGGATATCATCCTTCGTTCTCTTGAAGTCGATGATTCTGTACTTAGGTCTGTAACCGCCACCTCTGTGTCTTACAGTAATCTTACCTCTTACATTTCTTCCGGAATTCTTCTTGAGTGTGACTGTAAGAGATTTCTCCGGAGTCTTAGTTGTAATCTCCTCAAAAGTGGAGACTGTCATACCTCTAAGGCCCGGTGTCGTTGGTTTATATTTCTTAATTGCCATTTCTTACCTGCCTCCTTACATATTCTGGAAGAGTTCAATCTCTTTGCTGTCAGCAGTAAGTGTTACAACTGCCTTCTTGTAGGAAGAAGTTGTTCCAACTGTTCTGCCCATTCTCTTCTGCTTGCCACTTACGTTAGAAACGTTGACCTTAGCTACGTCTACTCCGAAAATCTCTTCGATTGCTTTTCTAACCTCGGTCTTGTTGGCATCCTTCGCAACCTTGAACACGTACTTCTTCTCTTCAGCGAGTTCCATGCTGTTCTCGGTAATGATAGGTCTGATAATTACGTCGTAACCAGTCTTCATTATGCGTATACCTCCTCAATTCTCTCAGCCGCTGCCTTAGTGAGAACCAGGCTGTAATGATTAACGATCTCATATACGTTCATGGTGCTTACCAGTGCAGTTCTTACGCCAGGGATGTTGGAAGCTGACTTAACAACATTCTCGTCCTTGACATCCATAACGATAAGAGCCTTCTTCTCAGCCTTGATATTCTCAAGAACCTTGATCATTTCCTTTGTCTTAGGAACGTCGAACTTCAGCTCGTCGAGTACGATGATTTCGTTATCTGCAAGCTTAGCGGAAAGTACAGACTTGAGAGCGAGTCTCTTCAGCTTCTTGTTGAGCGGATATCTGTAGCTTCTTGGCTTAGGTGCGAAAACAACTCCACCACCGATCTGTGAAGGGTCTGTTGAACTTCCCTGTCTGTGACGGCCTGTTCCCTTCTGTCTGAAAGGCTTGCGTCCGCCTCCTCTTACTTCACCTCTATCTTTTGCAGACTGGGTTCCTTGTCTCTGGTTTGCTAAGTAATTCTTAACTACAGCCTGTACAGCGTATTCGTTAGGCTCAATACCGAAAATCTCATCATTCAGCTTGATATCGCCTACAACTTCGCCGGCCATGTTCAGTACTTTTACATTTGCCATTTTCAATTCCTCCTTCCTGCTTACTTATCCTGACCTTTAACAGCAGCCTTGATCTTAAGCAGTCCGCCCTTCTTTCCAGGAACAGCGCCCTTGATCAGCATGATGTTGCGATCAGCAATAACTTTAACGAGTACAACGTTCTGAACTGTGATTGTATCTCTACCCATTCTTCCAGGAGCCTCATTGCCCTTGAAAACTCTTGATGGGTATGTACCAGCTGCCAGAGCTCCAGCCAGTCTCTTGTGCTTTGAACCGTGAGTCATAGGTCCTCTGCGGTGGCCGTGTCTCTTGATGTTACCCTGGGTTCCTTTACCCTTTGATGTTCCAGTAACATCGAGCTTGATACCTTCTTCGAAATCAGCAACTGTGATTTCCTGTCCTACTTCATAGGACTCGCCGTCTTCTACTCTGAACTCGGCAACGTACTTCTTAGGTGCTACGCCTGCCTTTTCGAAGTGGCCTGTCATTGGCTTGTTGACTCTCTGAGGCTTCTGGTCTTCGAATCCAACCTGAACAGCGTTATAGCCGTCAGTCTCGACTGTCTTAACCTGAAGAACAGTCTCTGGACCTGCCTCTACGACGGTTACAGGAATCACTGTTCCGTCTTCTGCGAAAATCTGAGTCATTCCGATTTTCTTTCCAAGCAGTGTTTTCATTATTTCTCCTCCTACTTTCTTACAGCGGATCACTCCGGTTTGCTTGGTTGGTCGGTGCTTATCTCCGATACTCTCTATTGCCTCTCGTGTGATCTTTCTAATCTAGCTTAGAGCTTGATCTCGATATCTACTCCAGCAGGTAAATCGAGCTTAGTGAGAGCCTCAGCTGTCTTGCTTGTAGCATTTGTAACATCGATGAGTCTCTTGTGAGTTCTCTGCTCGAACTGCTCTCTGCTGTCCTTGTACTTATGTACGGCTCTGATGATTGTTACAACTTCCTTCTCTGTTGGGAGAGGAATTGGTCCGGAAACTTCAGCGCCTGTCTTCTTAACAGTCTCAACGATCTTCGCTGCGGACTTGTCGAGAAGAGCGTGATCATAAGCCTTCATTCTGATTCTAATCTTCTGTAATTCGCTCATTAGTTTAGATCCTCCTTTAAAATTTCGTACGAATTTACGCTATTGCTTGTACAGGATTGCGATTTCCTTGAAATTACGCGGTTCTGTCATTTACACCCTTTCGTGCGTTTCCTGATAGTCGGCGCACAAGAAAAAAGCGAACCCTTCGCCCTCGTCTCGCGAGGACAATTCTCGGCAGAAGTTATCCGATAGCGCGGTAACCTTCTGCGTCATCGCATTAAACAAGCCCTTAGATTATACACAAAGCCTATATTGGATGCAAGCTTTTTATTTATTTATTTTTGACGAATTTGTGGGAATTTCACGGGTGCGAATTCAGTGTTTTCAAGGCGTGCAGGGCGCGACTTGCCTACACTTTAGCTGGAGTTTCCTGAGATGGCGGGTGCCTTGCATTTGTTCGTGGTGTGGCGGCGCTGGCGCCGGCGCTTCTTAAGG